>DYLB01000008.1 GCA_020722305.1 Anaerolinea thermophila
TCTGACCACGAATGGGAGATCCCGCAGTCCTTCCGCAAGGACATGCGCGGGCCGGTGCGCATCTTCGCCACACGGGAGCTGCTCGAACAGGTGATGGACGACAAGTCGCTGGAGCAGGCGGTCAACGCTGCCACGCTGCCGGGGCTGGTCGGGGCGGTCACGGTCATGCCCGACATGCACCAGGGCTACGGCTTCCCCATCGGCGGGGTGGCCGCGACCGAGTATCCGCACGGGGTGATTTCGCCCGGAGCCATCGGATACGATATCAACTGCCTGGGCGGGGATACACCGATCCTGCACTCGCTTGGATACACCCGCCCCATCCAGGAGATGGCCGAAAGTTGGCAGACCGCCGACCTGCCGTGTTTGAACATCGCCACAGAGCACCTGGACCCTGCCTGCCCCGTCCGCTGGTTCGGGCAAAGCCCCAAAGCGCCGGTGGTTCGGATCACGACGGAAAGCGGCCACACCATTACCGCCACGACCGACCATCCATTTTGGACCCCGGACGGGATGCTCGCCTGCGGCAGCCTTCGGTCAGGCGACCAGGTGGCGGTCTCGCCTTTCATCGGCGTTGAATACGAGACTCCCCCGGACATGACCCTGGTCAACGAGGCCGATTTCAGCGAATACCTCGTCTCGCTGGGGAAGACCCAACGCGGGAATGCACATGGGCAGATACTCAACGCGCTTCGTAAACGAGGATTATTGCCATTGAACTACTCGTCCGAGGCGCTCCCTTACCTGTGTAAACTCATCGGTTTCATCTTTGGGGATGGCAATCTCCGCTTCGACCGGCGCACCCGGAAAGGCATGGTCGCATTCTACGGCCAGCCCGAAGACCTGGAAGCGATCCGCAGCGACATCGCCAGGCTCGGCTTCAAGCCCAGCCGCATCTGGTCGCGGGAGCGCAGCCACCGCATCCAGACAACCTACAACGAATACGAGTTCGCGCGGCGCGAGCACTGGGTCGCGGTCAACAGCACGGCCTTTGCGGCGCTCCTGGCCTACCTGGGTGCGCCGGTCGGGAACAAGGCTGGGCAGGATTACGGCATCCCCGCCTGGCTGGGCCGCGCCCCGTTGTGGCAAAAGCGGCTGTTCCTGGCCGCCTTCTTCGGCGCAGAAATGAGCACCCCGCAGACCCACAGCGGTCTCAGTTACAACCTGGCCGCGCCAACCCTCTCGATGAACAAGCGGGAAAATTGCGAAGCCAGCGGGCGCGCCTTTTTGGGACAATTGGCAACCCTGTTGGGCGAATTCGGCGTCCAGACCCTGCCAATCGGGTCACGCCGCGAGCAGGTGAACGCCGATGGCGTCCGTTCGATCCGCTTGCGGCTGGTCGTCAGCGCCGAACCTGAAAACCTGATCCGGCTGTGGAGCAGGGTCGGGTTCGAGTACCACCGCAAACGCCGGGCGCAGGCTGCAATCGCGGCGCATTACCTGGCCGCCAAACAAAAACTCGTCGCAGAACGGCAAGAAGTTGCAGAACAAGCCGCGGCAATGAAACTGGCCGGGGTCTCCAAAACCGCCATCATCCAGAGCCTGAGCGGGGCAACCGCCAACGCCCGCTTCATCGAACGCTCGCTCTACGAAGGCCGGGAAACCGGCCCGCGCGTCAGCCAGAATTTCATGACCTTCGACGCATTCAGCCGGGCCGCCGCCAATGGCCTGGGGCAGAGCGGCCTGGTCTGGGACCGGATCGCCAGCATTGAACCCATCCCTTACGACGGGCTGGTCTACGACTTTACGATGGACCACCCCGACCACAATTTCGTCGCCAGCGGGTTTGTGGTCTCGAACTGCGGCGTGCGCCTGCTGGCCTCCGCCGTCGAACTGGAAGACGCCGAACCGCATCTCGAATCCCTCGCCGCAGCCCTCGACCGAAACTGCCCGAGCGGAGTGGGGCGAGATGGGATGGTCAAGGTCAGCGCGGCGGAACTGGATAAAGTTTTACGGGACGGTTCCGCCTGGGCCAAAAAGAACGGATACGCCAGCGCAGCCGACCTGGCCCGAACCGAGGAAAACGGACGGGTGGAGGGGGCTGATCCCGCCAAAGTGAGTCACCGGGCGAAGGAGCGCGGCCGTTCCCAGCTTGGCTCGCTCGGTGCAGGCAACCACTTCATCGAAGTGGAGGTGGTGGACGAAATTTACGACGCCCAGGCCGCGGCGGTGATGGGGCTGCGCGAAGGCTGCCTGACGGTCCAGATCCATTGCGGTTCACGCGGGCTGGGACACCAGGTCTGCACCGATTACGTGCAGGAGTTCCAGGGGGCGGTGCGGCGCTACGGGATCGTCCTGCCCGACCGGGAGCTGGTCTGCGCCCCGATGGACTCGCCCGAAGGCATGGCCTATCTCGGCGCGATGCGGGCCGCGGCCAATTTCGCCTTCGCCAACCGTCAACTGCTGGCCTACGCTGCCCGGCAGGCCTTCGAGCAAGTCTTCGCCGGGAAGGTCGGAGATTTCCACCTGCGCCAAGTCTACGACATCGCCCACAACATGGGCAAGCTCGAAACCCACGAGATCGAAGGCAGGCAGGTCAGGGTCTGCGTCCACCGCAAGGGGGCGACGCGGGCCTTCGGCCCCGGCTCACTCGGATTGCCGCCGGAATACCAGGCCATCGGGCAGCCGGTCATCATCCCCGGCTCGATGGGCACGGCTTCGTGGGTGCTGGTCGGGACGGAGGCGAGTATGCGCCGTTCGTTCGGGTCATCCTGTCACGGGGCAGGACGGGTGATGTCGCGGTCGCAGGCGAAACGCGAAATCCGCGGCGACCAGCTCAAGGTCCAGCTCGAACGGAGCGGAATCAGGGTCCGGGCCGGGTCCATGCCCGGTCTGGCAGAGGAGGCCCCGGGCGCGTACAAAGACGTCAATCAGGTCGTACAAACCGTCTCCGAGGCCGGGATCGCCCGCAAAGTGGCCCGCCTGCGCCCGGTGGCGGTGATTAAAGGTTGATGAGCGTTTCGTGGAACAGGGAACCCCGCCTAAATCCGGGCCGTCCAAAAGACAAACTTGCATGGAGGTCCCGAATGAAAAAGATAACGTTTTTGCTCGTCATCGCCCTGGCCTTGAGCGCCTGCGGTACCGCTGCGACCGGTTCAGGAGACGATTCTGCGAATATGGACGAACCTGTGACAGGCGGCCAGGCTACCCCCACTCCCAGCGACCTGCCCTACGCGGTGAAGGCCGGGGACGCCAATTTGTCGAGGGGCAACGTGTTCATCAACTCGGCTGAGCTGGTGGTGCGGGAGAGTTACCCGCCCCAGATCTCGCTGCTGCTCGAAGGCGGACTGCCGACCCCCTGCCACCAGTTGCGGGTGGTCGTCCCGCAGCCCGATGCCGAAAACCGGATCATGGTCGAGGCTTATTCGGTGGTTGACCCGGCTGCGATCTGCATCCAGGTGATCGAAAATTTCTCGCAGGCGGTCGAGATGGGGACTTACGCCAGCGGGCATTACACGGTGTTCGTCAACGGTAAGCTGGTCGGCGAGTTCGATTCGTAGCCTGGACGACGACCCGAATTTTAAAAAGTCCCCGCTCTAAAAAGAGCGGGGACTTTCGCTTGTCAAATGGGAAATGTCAGTGCGACAGGATTTGCGAGAGGAACAGTTTAGTGCGGGCTTCCTTGGGGGCTTTGAAAATGTCTTGCGGGGTGCCGCTTTCGACGATCTGGCCTTTGTCGAAGAAGAACATGCGGTCGGCCACGGCCCGGGCGAAGCCCATTTCGTGGGTGACGACCAGCATGGTCATGCCGGATTTCGCCAGCTCGACCATCACATCGAGCACTTCCTTGATCATTTCGGGGTCGAGGGCCGAGGTCGGTTCGTCGAAGAGCATGATCTTGGGCTGCATCGCCAGGGCGCGGGCAATGGCCACCCGCTGCTGCTGTCCGCCCGAAAGCTGGCCGGGGAATTTGTTGGCCTGCTCCGGGATGCCGACCCGTGCCAACAATTGCGCAGCGACCTCTTCGGCCTTGGCCTTGTCCCATTTGCGGACCTGGATCGGGGCGAGGGTGACGTTTTGCATCACCGTCAGGTGCGGGAACAGGTTGAACTGCTGGAAGACCATGCCGGTCTCCATGCGGACCTTTTCGATGTTGCGCACGTCGTGGCTCAACTCGATCCCGTCCACGATGATGTCGCCCTTCTGGTGTTCCTCGAGCCGGTTGATGCAGCGGATGAAAGTGGATTTGCCCGAACCGGACGGGCCGAAAATGACGATCACCTCCCCTTTTTTGACTTCCATGCTGACATCCTTGAGCGCGTGGAAATTGCCATACCACTTGTTGACGTTCACGCATTTGATGATGGTTTCTTCAGACTGGCTCATAGTCTCTCCTTGTTTTAGCGTTCGCCCACTCCCAGGGCGACTTCCAGGCGCTGGCTGAAATATGACATGGCATAACTCAGCACCCAGTATATCAAAGAAATGAAAGCGTACACCTCACGCTGCAACCCCAGAAATTCTGGCTGGGCCAGCACGGTCTTGGCAATGCCGAGCAGGTCGAACAGGCCGACGATGGCGACCAGCGAGGTATCCTTGAACAGGGCGATGAACTGTCCCACCAGGATGGGGATGACCAGGCGCAGGGCCTGGGGCAGGATAATGTAGAGCATGGACTGGAACCCGCTCAAGCCCAAGGCGTGGGCCGCTTCGAACTGTCCCTTGGGGATGGCTTGCAGGCCGCCGCGCACGTTCTCGGCCAGGTAGGCCGCACTGAAGAGCGTGATCCCCACCATGGCCCGGATGACCCGGTCAATCGTCAGGCCCGTCGGCAGGAAGAGCGGCAGCATCAACTGGGCCATGAACAGGATGGTGATCAGCGGCACGCCGCGCACCAGTTCGATGTAGCCCACGCTGAACCAGCGCACAACCGGCAGCTGCGAGCGGCGTCCCAGCGCCAGGAAGACCCCCAGCGGGAACGAGAAGACGATCCCGACCACGGTCAACATAAAGGTCAGCAGCAGACCGCCCCACAGGTTCGATTCGACAACCTCCATCGGGCTGCCCTCGCCGGAAACGCCCCGCACGAGCAGCATGAAAACCGGGAAGTAGATGATCCAGCCGATCAGCACCGGGCGGCGGAAGGCCTGCGGCCAGCGGCTGCCCAACCACCAGCCCGCCAGGGCGATCAGGCTCAACCCGGCAATCGCCAGTCGGGCTTCGAGGCTGAAAGAAAACAGAGCGAACACCAGCGGCGAGAACAACAGCCCGACGGCCAGCCCTTTGCGGGTCGTTTTCTCCATCCGCAAGCCAACCGTGTTGCCGATCAAGAAGGCCAGGAAGTACATCGCCACCCAGATACGCCAGACCAGCGCCACCGGATATTGGCCGACCATGACTAGGCGCATGTTGACCAGCACCACACGCCATTCGGCAGCCGAGAAGATCCAGACCAGCAGCCCGCCGATGGCCCAGACCAAAAAGGCGGCGCTGAGAAGCGTCAGCAGGCTGTTGCCCCAGGTGCTGAACAGGTTGCGGCGCATCCAGCCGAGCGCGCCAGGCCGCTCGCTGAGCGGAGGCAGGGAGGAAGGGATTTCAGTCATCGCTACCGCTCCACCAGGCGAATTTTCTGGTTATACCAGTTCATAAAGAGCGAGGTCAGCAGGCTGATCGAAAGGTATACCAGCATGACCAGCGAGATCATTTCCACGGCCCGCCCGCTCTGGTTGATGACCGTGCTGGAGACGTAGAAAAAATCGGGGTAGCCGATGGCCACCGCCAGAGACGAGTTCTTGGCCAGGTTGAGATATTGACTGGTCAACGGCGGGACGATGACCCGCAGCGCCTGCGGGAAGACTACCAGGCGCAGGGTCTGGAAGCCGGACAAGCCGAGCGCGCGGGACGCCTCGACCTGTCCCTTCGAAACCGACTGGATCCCGGCCCGGACCACTTCACCGATAAAGGCTGCGGTGTAGAGGGTCAGCCCCGAAAAGAGAGCCATGAACTCCGGGCTGAGGATGCGCCCCCCAGCCAGATTCAGCCCCTTGACGTAGGGCAAATCCAGGGCCAGGGGCGCGGACGGGAGGGCGATCCAGCCGATGACTGCCGCGCCGATCCAGGTGACGAAGAACCAGAGGGTGGTCAGCGGCGGGCGTCCGGTGCGGAGGCCGCGGTAGTGCAGGAACACGGCAACCGCGCTCGCCAGGACCAGGCCTCCGAGCAGGATCAGGCGATAGGTCCCGAAGGTTTCGGTGGGGATTCCCCAGGGGATGCCGACGCCGCGGTTGGTCAGCAGGATGTTGCCGGGCCAGACGATCGCATCCTTCACCCGGGGCAGCTTGAGAAAGACGCCCAGATACCAGAAAATGAGGAAGACCAGCAAAGCCAGGTTGCGCATGACTTCGAGATAGAATGCGGCGATTTTGTTGACCAGGTAATTGGTCGAGAGCCGCGCCACCCCCAGGATGATGCCTAAGATTGTCGAAAAAATGATCCCCAGCACGCTGACTATCAGGGTGTTGAGCAGGCCGACCAAAAGCGCCCGCCCGTAAGTCGAACTGCGTGAATATTCGATCAGCATTTCGCCGATGTCGAAGCCGGCCATTCCTTTGATGAAATCGAAGCCGAGGGCCATGCCCTGCCTTGCCAGGCCGGTGACCATGTTGCGGGCAATCGAGTAAAAGAAAAGCCCCACCAGGAGGACGAAGACCACCTGCCCGAAGGTCTGCAGAACCCGTTCGTCTCTCCAAAAAGGCGTGGCCGAAGACGGTGAGTTTTTTGCGCTCATAGGTCACGCTCCTTTGATAAAAAGGGGTGGGCGCGAGGCCCACCCCCGATTCGAGAGTTCCGGTTTAGCGGAAGGGCGGAGCGTAGAGCAACCCACCGTCGGTGTAGAGGCTGTTGTAGCCGCGCGGAATGTAAGTGGGAGTATTGGGACCCAGATTGCGGTCGTAGACTTCGGCGTAGTTGCCAACCAGCTTGATGATGTTGTATGCAAAATTGTTCTCGAGGCCGAGCTTCAGGCCAAGGTCGCCTTCCAGTCCGAGGAAGCGGCGGACTTCGGGGTTGGTGGCGGTGCCCATCATCTCGTCAATGTTGGCGGAAGTGATGCCGAACTCCTCGCCAGTAATCATGGCGAAGACGGTCCATTGGGCGATGTCGAACCACTGGTCGTCGCCGTGGCGCACCATCGGGCCGAGCGGCTCCTTGGACATGGTCACGTCCAGGATGACATGGTTTTCGGGGTCGGGCAGCACAGCGCGGCGGGCCACCAGGCCAGATTTGTCGGTGGTGACAGCATCGCAGCGGCCTTCGGCGTAGGCAGCAAAGGTGTTATCGGCGTTGTCGAACACGGCGGGGGTGTAGGCAATACCCTCGGAGGCGAAGACGTCGGCCAGGTTGAGTTCGGTGGTGGTGCCGGTCTGGACGCAGATCGTACCGCCCTCCAACCCGGCCAGGTCGGTGATGCCACTATCCTTCGGGACCATCATCCCCTGGCCGTCATAGAACGTGGTGTGGACGAAGTTGCCGTTCAGCTCGGTATCCCGCTGCAAGGTCCAGGTGGTGTTGCGGCTGAGGATGTCAATTTCGCCGGACTGCAGGGCGGTGAAGCGTTCGGAAGCCGTCACCGGGCGGAACTCGACTTTGTCGGGATCGCCGAAGATGGCGGCCGCGAGGGCGCGGCAGTAATCCACATCAAAGCCGGAGAACGCGCCGGCCGCATCCACGTAGCCGAAACCGGGGACCTGCGAGTTGACGCCGCAGATCAGCACACCCCGTTCCTTGACGGTGGCCAGCGTGCCGCCGTAGCCGGGAGCTGTGAACTCCACCTGCGCGGGAGCGGGGGCTGCCGGGGCCGTTGTCGGCGCGGGGGCCGAAGTTTCAGCCGAGGGCGGTTCAGCGGGCGCAGCCGTCGAGGGATTGCCGCCGCAGGCGGTCAGGACCATCGAGGCGACGATCACGAGCGCCAGCATTGCAAAAAGTTTCTTATTCATGGAAATTTCTCCTCCTTCGAGTTGAGTAAAGTGGAACAGATATTGACGAGCAATGTTTTGAATTTTTTTACTTCGCACCTCCGCCATGACCATTGTCAGTCATTCATGAAAATCAGACGATGCCCGCACCCCGTCTTCGGGCCTTTCCCGTTTGTTTCGTGATTTACGGGTTGTCCAAACGCAATTATATCCAAACAAATCCGCCAAGAGAAGGCGAAAATGATTTTTGTGAAATATTTATGTATGGCTGATGACCGCCAGGCGGGCCCGGGTCAACTCGACCAGGGCCGCGGCCGGCAGGCGGAGGTTCAGGCCGCGTTGTCCCCCCGAAACGTGGATTTCGGCGTGGTCCTGCGCCGAGGCATCCACCACCACCTGGAAGCCCTTGTTGAGCAGCGCCAGCGGCGAAATCCCCCCGGCCTGCAGGCCGGTGATCTGCTCCGCCTCCCGTTCCGTCGCCAGGCTGACCTTCTTCTCGCCCAGCACCCGGGCCAGTTCCTTCAAGTCCACCTGGCGGGGACCGGGGATGACGGCCAGGACCGGTTTCTTCCCCTTTTCCCGCAAAACCACAATTGTCTTGAAGACCCTTTCCGGCGGCACATCCAGCAGGCGGGCGGTTTCCAGCGCGCCGAGTTTCTCGACGGGGGTCTCGAAAGCCGTGTATTGGACCTTGCGTGAGTCGAGCAGGCGGGTGACGTTGTTGACCGGGGGCATGAAATAATTATACAGTACAATAAGAGGCGATGAAAACGGCCACCCTCACCTCAATTGATAAACTCCTCGAAACCCTGCCGGACCACTACAGCCTGGCCGACCGGGAGCTGGTCATCCGCGCCTACCACGTCGCCGAGGAAGCCCACCGCGATCAGAAGCGTAATTCCGGCGAGCCGTACTTCACCCATTGCCTGGCCGTGGCCCAGATATTGGCCGATCTGCGCGTCCCGCCGGAGGTGGTCGCGGCCGGGCTGCTGCACGACACCGTCGAAGACACCGAAGTGACACTCGAAGACATCCGCCGCGACTTCGGCGAGACCGTCGCCAAACTGGTGGATGGCGTGACCAAGCTCACCAACCTCCCCCGCGTCTCGAGCGGCGACCCGCGCGCCGGGTCCGAGAACGAAACCGACGGCAACGGGTCGGACTATCGTCCGGCGGCGCTGGGCCGCAACCGCGACATCGTCACCGAGACCTTGCGCAAGACCTTCCTGGCCATGGGCGAAGACGTGCGCGTGATCCTCATCAAACTGGCCGACCGGCTGCACAACATGCGCACCCTGGGCTTCATGCCCGACGAAAAGCGCAAGCGCATCGCCCAGCAGACCCTCGACATCTTCGCCCCGCTCGCCAGCCGCCTGGGCATCTGGCAAATCAAATGGGAACTCGAAGACCTGGCCTTCCGTCACGTCAACCCCGAAAAATACAAAGAGATTGCCGAGCAGCTCGCCGAGCGCCGCCCCGACCGCGAAGCCACCATCGCCGCCATCGTGGACAAGCTGCGCCAGGTCCTGGCCGAACACCACATCCACGGCGAAGTGACCGGACGCCCCAAGCACATCTACTCGATCTACAAGAAGATGCAAAAGAAGGGGAAATCTTTCGACATGGTGCGGGACGTGCGCGGCGTGCGCCTGATCGTGCCGGATATCCCGGCCTGCTACGCCACCCTCGGCCTGATCCACACCCAGTGGCGGCCCATCCCCGGCGAGTTCGACGACTACATCGCCGCCCCCAAAGACAACTTCTACCGCTCGCTGCACACCGCCGTGATCTACGACGACGGCCGCCCGCTCGAAGTGCAGATCCGCACCCAGGAGATGCACCAGAACGCCGAATACGGCATTGCCGCCCACTGGCGCTACAAGGAAGGCGCCGCCCGCGACAAATCCTTCGAAGAACAGATCAACTGGCTGCGCAGCATCATGGAATGGCGCACCGACGTGGACGACGCCCAGGAATTCGTGGAAGGGATGAAGTCCGACGTGTTCCAGGACCGGGTCTACGTCTTCACCCCACGCGGCGACATCATTGACCTGCCGGCCGGTTCGACCCCGATTGATTTCGCCTACCACATCCACACCGACATCGGCCACCGCTGCCGCGGGGCGCGGGTCAACAACAAACTCATCCCGCTGGATTACGAACTCAAGACCGGCGACCAGGTCGAAATCCTGACCGACAAGCGCGGCGGCCCCAGCCGCGACTGGCTGAACCCGGCCCTCGGCCTGGTCCGCACCCAGCGCGCCAGGGCCAAAGTCCGGGTCTGGTTCAAAAAACAGGATCACGAGCAGAATCTGACCCAGGGCCGGGCTGTCCTCGAACGCGAACTCCGCCGCCTAGGCCTCCACGAGACCAACTTCGAAACCCTCGCCCGCCGCCTGGAATTCCGCAATGCGGACGAACTCTTCGTCGCCCTCGGCTGCGGCGACCTGTCGGTCTCGCGGATCATCAAGGAACTCTCCAATTCCGAAGAAAACGCCGACTTCCTGGCAGTGGGCGCGCCCACCGCCGAAACCACCGCCACCGAAGCTGTGGAGGTGGTCGGGCTGAAGGGCCTGCTGACCACGATTGCCAAGTGCTGCAACCCCACCCCCGGAGACCAGATCGTGGGCTACATCACCCGCGGACGCGGCGCCACCATCCACCGCCAAGACTGCCCTAACATCCTGCGCACCCGCGAGCGCGAGCGGCTGGTGCACGTCTCGTGGGGCACGCACGTCCGCACCTACCCCGTCCCGGTGCGGGTCAAAGCCTACGACCGCCAGGGACTGATGAACGACATCTCGCACCTGCTCAGCAACGAAGGGGTGAATATTGCCGATCTCGGCGTCAAGACCTACCATAGCCTGGCCGAACTGAGCCTGACCCTCGAAGTGCGCGACATCGAACAGCTCAGCCGCATCCTGACCCGCATCGAAAACCTGCCCAACGTGCTCGAAGCCCAGCGCATCAAACCGGGGTAAAAAAACTGTAGGGCAAATTGCCAGTTTGCCCTACAGTGGTATAATGTCGCCGCTTTATGAGCCTGCTCAGTGTCACCGAAGCGCGACAGCGCATCCTGGCCCGATTTGCCCCCGTCCAGCCAGACGAAATCCCGCTGGCCCAGGCCAACCGCCGCGTCTTGAGCCGGGACATCCACGCCGGCACTGAGCTCCCCCCGTTCGACAATTCATCCATGGACGGCTTCGCCGTCCATGCCGCCGACACGGCGGACACCCCGGTCACACTGCCGGTCTTGGCCGACATCCCCGCTGGATCATACCCGGACTTCGACCTGCCGCGCGGCAGCGCAGCCCGGATCATGACCGGAGCCATGCTGCCGCGCCTGGCCGATGCGGTCATCCCGGTCGAAGACACCGACTTCACCGAACGCGCCCCCGGCACGCCCGCCCCAAAACAGGTGACGCTGTTCAAACCCGCCCGGCCTGGGGATTCCGTCCGCCGGCACGGCGCGGATTTGAAAGAAGGCGAAACCGTGCTGGCCGCCGGTCACCGCCTGCGGGCGCAGGATTTGGGCCTGCTCTCGATGCTCGGCGCGGCGCAAGTCCCGGTTTACCGCCGGCCGCGCATTGGACTGCTCTCCAGCGGAGACGAACTGCTGCCGCCCGAAATGCCGCTCCTACCCGGCAAGGTACGGGATGCCAACTCCTACACCCTGGCCGCCCTGATGGATGACCTCGGCTGCGAGGTGGTTCCGCTGGGGATCGCCGCCGACACCGCCGCCGACGTGCGCTCCCGCCTCGACCAGGCCGCCGCCGAAAAAGTGAACCTGATCCTGTCGTCGGCGGGTGTGAGCGTGGGCGCTTACGATTATGTCAAAGACGTGATCGTAAGCGACGGCGAATTGTCCTTCTGGCGGGTGAACATGCGCCCAGGCAAACCCCTGGCCTTCGGGCAGTACAAGGGGATTCCCTTCATCGGATTGCCGGGCAACCCGGTATCGGCCTTCGTCGGCTTCGAGGTCTTCGTCCGCCCGGTGGTGGAGAAACTGTCCGGCATGACGCCGCGCCCGCGCCCGGTCACGCGGGTTTCGCTGGCCGAGGCGGTGGAGTCAGACGGGCGGGAATCCTACCTGCGGGCGGTGGTCACGTTCGAAAACGGGCGTCCACTGGCGCGGCTGGCCGGTCACCAAGGCTCCGGCAACCTGCGTTCGGTGGTGCTGGCAAATGCTTTACTGATTATCCCCTCTGGGGTAAAATCGCTCCCGCCAGCGGCGGAAGTAGACGCATGGCTTTATGAGGACTGAAAACATTATGGATAAAAACCTTTACCGGGCCTCAATCGCCTTTGCGATCATCGGTCTGCTGGTTTCGATTTACATGACGATCTACAAGCTCACGGCCAATGACGCCATGTGCCTGGGCAGCGGCGATTGCTCGACCGTCAACGCCAGCCGCTACTCGGAAATTTACGGCATCCCGCTGGCGCTGCTCGGTGTGGGCGGGTTCCTGGCGATCCTGTTCGTGCATTTCATGGAAAACCGCAGCCGCTTCTTCGACGAACAAGGCACGCTGATGGTCTTCGGGATGTCCCTGTTCGGTTTCGTCTTTTCGCTCTACCTGACCTACCTCGAACTCTACGTGATCCACGCCGTTTGCCCCTTTTGCGTTGTCTCGGCGGTGGCGATCACGATCGTATTCATCATTGGAATCATCCGTCTGGTTGCGACCCAACCGGAATAAATTTTCAGGAGGATCTTATGCCCCGTATACGTTGCCGATACCTGGATTGTGTTTTTCTCGACGAAGGCTATTGCAGCGCGGCCGCGATCGAGATAGACCCCAACGAGGGCTGCATGACCTACAAGCCCTCGGAGGAGATCATCAATGACGAAGAATGGGAAGAAGAAGAACTGGACGAATGGGAAGAAGAACCTGAAGAGGATGACGACCTGTGGGAAGATGACGAGGACGAATTCTAACCCCGGATTTTGAGCCTGCTCCCGTTAAAATAAAAGGGCGCGGCGCCGACCTGGAAACAGGTGCGCCGCGCCCTTTTGAAGAGAGACTTCGGAAGTCTTTCGGGAATCACCCCGACCGGAGAACTCCGAAAAAGACTTCCGAAGCCTGCCTTATACCGGACCTTTGTCCTTCGAGAAGCTGCCAGACATATCTCCCAACGCGTACAACAATATCCCTGCGGCAACGGCCAAGTTGAGCGAACTGGCCCGGCCGCGCATCGGCAGGGAGACCATCACGTCGCAGGCGGCGGCCTGTTCGGGCGTGAGTCCTTTTTGCTCGCTGCCCAGCACCAGCACGGACGGCTGCGCGTCTGCGGCCAGGGTGCGGTAATTGGCACTGGCTCTGGCCGAAGTGCCGACCAGCCGCAAATTTTTTCCCCGCGCCCAGGTCACGAACTCGTCGAAACCGGCCTGAACCAACGGCGTGGTGAAGATCGTCCCCATGCTGGCCCGGATGCAGGAGGAGTGGTAGATGTCCACGCCGCCCTCGAGCACGAACAGGCCGTCCGCGCCGGCCGCGTCGACGGTGCGCAGGACAGCGCCCAGGTTGCCGGGGTCCTGGGGAGAGACCAGGGCCGCGCCCAAGCGAAAATTTAACGGGAGCAGGCCCTGGGCTTGTCGAAGGGTCCAGGCCCGCTGGCGGACGATGGCGATCAGCCCCTGGGGATTGTCCTTTTCGGCCAGCGAGTCGAACACCTCCGCACTGAGCGGCTGACAGCGGACGCCACGCCGGGATTGCCCCTTCACGAGGCGGAGGGCGAAGTCGCTGGTCAGGCGTTCGGGGGCGTAGAGGATCGCCTCCACGTCCCATCCCGCTTCGACCGCCTCGCCGACGTGATGGATGCCCTCGACCAGGAACAGTCCGCTTTCCTGGCGCGCCTTGCGCTGGCGCAAGGCGCGGGCCTGTTTGACGAGCGGGTTACCCCGGCTGGTGATGAGTTCTGTGAACATAACAATCAGAGCCTCGCTTGAGGCTCTGATTGTACTTCAAGAGCAGGACTCCGAAGTCTCCGACTTCAGCGCAAGAGAGGGAGACCCTTCGATGAACTCAGGGCAGGTTATTGCACTCCGGTTACAGTTTTGATTACGGGGCAACGACGATCAGCTTGGCCTCCATACCAGCCTTGAAATGGCCTTCGATGCCGCACACGACCTGGTATTCGCCGGGTTCGGTGGGAGCGGTGAATGTGACGGTATCGGTCTGGCCCGGTTTGACTTCGGCTTCCCAGTAGATGTTCTCCTCGTCTTCGTCGCCGAAGTCATCGCCGATGGTCTGGCCGAACTTCATGATGACATATTCGTGCTCGACCGCGCCGTTGTTGACCAGGGTCATGGTGATCTCCTGCCCGGCCGGGACGGTGAGGTCGGTGGGTTCGAAGGCGAAATCAACCATGTCCACTTTCGGGGTAGTGGTAGACCCGCCGCCGCAGGCAGTCAGGATCAAGGACATCGCCAGAACAAGCACCATCAGAACGGGAAATTTTTTCATCGTTTCGTCTCCTTTTTACTGGTTCGAATTTTCGCTTATTCTAGGCTTTTCCCACCCCTGTATCAATCATCCTAACGAATGATTTCAGCGTCATCCTGGCCCGCCGGGACGAGCGCCACACTCCCTGTTTCGGCTGGAGGGGGATATTTGCTATACTACTTTTGGATGGGTTGCATCACCCGCCCAGATGACCGACAGGAGAAATCATGGCCCATGCTCGTTGGATGCCGACGCGTGAAGGGTATAATCATCCCATGACCCTCCTCACCGAACGCGCCTCCATCGAACGTTACTTCACCTACGCCCTCTGGCTCGGCCTCCTGACCGTGTTCTACAACCTGGCCGAGGGACTGGTATCCGTCTACTTCGGCTACTCCGACGAGACCCTGGCCCTCTTCGGCTTCGGCGTCGACTCGTTCATCGAAGTCATGTCCGGCCTCGGCATCGTCGCCATGATCCTGCGCATCCGTCAGAACCCGGATACGGCCCGCGGCGAATTCGAAAAGACCGCCCTGCGCATCACCGGCGCATCCTTCTACCTCCTGGCGCTGGGCCTGGCCGCCACGGCCATCGTCAACATTTTCACCGGGCACAAGCCGGAGACGGCCCTGCCGGGACTGGTCATCTCGGTCATTTCCATCTTCAGCATGTGGGCGCTGGTCGCCGCCAAACGCCGGGTCGGGCAGGCCCTCAACTCGGCCCCCATCCTGGCCGACGCCAACTGCACCCTGGTCTGCATCTACATGTCGCTGGTGCTGCTGACCTCCAGCCTGGTCTACCAATTGACCGGCTTTGGCTTCGTGGACAGCCTGGGCGCGCTCGGCCTGATCTACTTCTCGGTCAACGAAGGCAAGGAAGCCTTCGAGAAAGCCCGCGGCATCGAGTGCAGTTGCGAGGACGAGTGCCACACGAACGGATAAGATAGAAAGCCCAGTAAAAATAACCCATGCGACGCGCCCTCGTCCTGCTGGCCTTGCTCCTCGTCCCCTTCCAGCAGCAGCCCCCGCCCTCCACCGTTTACCTGATCGAAGGCGGCCAGATCCGACTCCTGCCCGGCGGCATCCCCGACCTGCTCGAACTCGGCCTCTCGCCCGCCGACCGGCTGCTGGTGGACGGCGTCCCCTACACCCCGGAACAAGCCGTCCCCCCCGAAGCGCATACCATTCAAATCCGACGCGCCGTCACGCTCACCCTGTCCACACCAGACGGGGAGCGCACCTTCGAGTCTGCCGCTTACACCGTCGGCGAAGCGCTCTCGGACCTGGGGCTGGCGCTTTACAAAAGCGACTTCCTCTGGCCCCCGGCCGGGACTCCGCTAACCCCCGGCCTGGAGATCACCTACCGCCCGGCGCGGCCCCTCACCGTCAGCGTCGGCGAGACCTCGGTGCAGATCCGCTCCTCGGCGGAGACGGTGGGGCAGGCATTGGCCGGGGCCGGCATCCCGCTGCTCGGGCTGGATTCCAGCCACCCGTCCGAAACCGCCCCACTGCCAAAAGACGGGCAAATAGACATCGTACGCGTCCGCGAATCCATCCTGCTCGTCCACAAACCTATCCCCTTCGACTCGGAGTTTACCGCCTCCGACGACCTCGAACTCGACCAGCAGGGCCTGATCCAGCCGGGCGAAGTCGGCCTGAGCATGAGCCGGGTGCGCGTTCGCTACGAAGACGGCGTGGAGGTCTCGCGCCAGGCCGAAGCTGAGACGGTCGTCCGCCCGCCCCAAAACCGGATCGTGGGCTACGGCACGAAGGTGGTCGTCCGTTCGGCCCGGGTGGGCGGCCAGACCATCGAATACTGGCGGGCCGTGCGGATGTATGCCACGTCGTATTCGCCGTGCAGATCGGGCACGGACCGGTGTTACAACTACACCGCCAGCGGCAAACTGGTGGAGAAGGGCGTGGTGGCGATGGTGCGCGCCAATTACAACGCCATGCGCGGCCAGGCGCTCTACATCCCCGATTACGGCTATGCCACCATCGAAGACATCGGCGGCGGTCTCCCCGATGGCAGCCTGTGGATTGACTTGGGCTTCAGCGACTCGGATTTCGAGGTCTGGACCGGCTGGGTCACGGTCTATTTCCTCACCCCCGTGCCTGCGAATGTGTTGTATATTTTGAATTGATAAAAAAACTCCGTGTCTCAGTGGTAAAGGTTCTTCATGAATCGCAAACGCTGGATCATCCTCGGTATTTTCGCCCTCGTCACCGGGTTTTGCGTAGGGGCAACCGCCCTCTATGTCGGCGCCGGCCTGTTGGCCTACTGGCGCGCCCCGCTCGGCCCCTCGCTCGACCTGCCCACGCGCACCCCGCCCACACTGGCAGTCAACACGCCTTTCCCGGCCGGCACCGCTACCCTCCAACCGACCCGCACCCCCTTCCCGACCTCGAACATCCCCCTCACCGGCACGGCCACCCCGTTCCAGATCACTTGCGGCGGCCCGCCGGTGATGACCCTGCTCGCCGTCGGCTCCGACGTGCGCGGCGACAACTACACCTACGGCCTGGCCGACGCCATCCGCATCCTCCGGGTGGACTTCATTACGCCCCGGCTCACGGTCCTCGAATTCCCGCGTGACCTGTACGTCCAGATCCCCGGCATCGCCGACCATTACGGCATCACCCACGGCAAGATCAACCAGGCCTACCTCTACGGCCAGCCCGGATTCAACTACTACGATGGTCCCGGCGGCGGCCCCGGCCTGCTGGCCCGCACCCTCGAACTCAACTTCGGGATGCGGGTTGACCATTACGGCGTGGTCAACATGCAAACCTTCGTCCGCATCGTCGACGCGGTCGGCGGCATAGACGTGGTGCTCGACCGATACATCAACGGCAACGCCCCCGACAGCGACCCGCCCAAGAAGGAACTGATCTTCACCGCCGGTTACCATCACCTGAACGGCAAACAGGCCCTCATCCTGGCCCGCCTGCGCCCTTATGGAGGCTTCGAGCGCGCCGAAAGCCAGAACCTCGTCCTGTGCGCCCTGCGCGACAAACTCCTGAGCGCCTCGGTCGTCACCCGCATCCCCGACCTGATCAAATCCTTCGAGAACTCGGTTCTAACCGACCTCTCCCCCGAACAGATCAGCCAGCTTGCCTGTCTGGCCCCCAAAATCTCCGGCGACAACCTGGTCTTCGCCCGCTTCCCCGAAGAACTCTTCACCGGCACAAGGGTGGACGACCCGGTCTTGGGCTACACCTACATCCTGGAAGCCGATTTCGACGTCCTGCGGGACTACGTGACCGAGTTCGAAGCCGGCGCCTGGCCGCCGCTCGTGCCTGGGGACTCGCTCCCGCCCGAAAAGCGTTCATCCAGCTTTTGCCCATGAGCCCTTCCCCCTCCCCCGCCCCGCTCAACGCCGCCGCGGTTCTCCGTCAATTCGGTCTCCGTCCTGATAAAAAATTGGGACAAAACTTCCTGCAAGACGACGGCGCGCTGCGGAAGATCGTTGCCGCGGCCGAAATCGGTCCCGGCGAAAGCGTCCTGGAAATTGGGCCTGGGGTGGGCAGCCTGACGCGTCACCTGGCCCTGGCCGCTTCCCGCGTCACCGCCGTGGAGCTGGATACCCGCCTGCTCCCCGCCCTGCAAAGCGTGGTCGCCCCCTACGAAAACGTGACCGTCATCCAGGGCGACATCCTGAAACTCTCCCCCGCCGCCCTTGGCCTGGGCCGGGACTACCTCGTCGTGGCCAACATCCCCTACAACATCACCTCGGCCATCCTGCGCCACCTGCTGGAAAAAGCGCCGCGACCCCGGCGGGTGGTGCTGACCATCCAGCGCGAAGTGGCCGAGCGGGTCTGCGCCGGGCCGGGAGAAATGAGCCTGCTGGCCTTGAGCGTGCAGGTCTACGGCCAGCCCTCGATTGTGGCTCACATCCCGGCCGGGGCTTTCTTCCCCGCCCCCAACGTGGATTCGGCCGTGCTCAGGATCGAAATCCTGCCTGAGCCGCGCCTGCCTTTCGACCAGCTCGAAACCTTCTTCAAGTTGGCGAGGGCCGGTTTCAGCCAGAAACGAAAAACCCTGCGCAATTCACTCGCCGCAGGGTTGGAGATTGAGCCGCTCGAGGCCGAAAATATCCTCACGCACGCCGGGATCGAACCCCGGCGGCGGGCCGAAACGCTTTCGATTGAAGAATGGGGGAAACTGGTGGAAGAGACTTCGGAAGTCTTTCGGAAAGCACTCCTGCCATAAGGACACCTAAAAAGACTGCCGAAGTCTGCTGTAAATTCGCCTCATTCGCCCTGAAAAACCCTGCGCGCTTCCACACCGTTGGCCTTCAGATCGCGGTAAGCCCACTTCACCTCCCAGATCCGAAACGCGGCTTCCAGTTGGATCTTCAAAGACATTTTCGATTTGCCCCAGCGCCGGTCGGCAAAATAGATCGGCGACTGGGCGATGTCGAACCCCAGGCAATGGGCCATGTAAGCCATCTCCACCAGGAAGACATAGCCATTGGCCCGGATGCGCTCCAGGGGCATGCCCAGCAGGGTCTCGCGCCGCCACAGGCGGTAACCGGTGGTTACGTCCCGCAACGGCAGGCCCAGAATAGTGCGGGCGTAGAAATTGCCGAAAGCCGAGAGCCATTTCCGCCACAGGGGCCAGCGTTCGTCCACCGCCCCGCCGGGGACGTAGCGCGAGCCGATCACCGCGTCCGCTTTCTCGAGAGCGGCGGCCATGTCAGTCAGGGCGGCCGGGTCGTGGGAGAAGTCGGCGTCCATCTGGGCGACGGCCTCGGCCCCGTCGGCCAGGGCCAGGGTAAAGGCTTCGAGATACGCGGAACGCAGGCCCAACTTCCCGGCCCGGTGCAGGACGCGTACCCGCCCGGGATGGGAGTCGGCCAACCGGTCCGCGATCCGGCCGGTCCCGTCGGGGCTGTTATCGTCCACAATCAGCACGTTCAAATCCAGCGGAAGCGTCAGTAAAGCGGAGACCAGTTTGGGCAGGTTCTCCGCTTCGTTGTACGTCGGGGTTACAACCGTGATTCGCAACCAAACTCCTATTTTTTACGGCGCAGCAGTTCCACCTTCAACTGGTCGAGCGACCCCACCCGGACGGAAGCCAATTGTAGCTCGCCGATCTTGATCGCCAGGCGTTTGGTGCTTTTGGCGACTTGTTCGCGGTCTTTGATCGGGTAGAAGTAATCGAGCGATTGCTCCAGCCGGGAGCGGACCCGCTCGGCGATGGCCGGCAAGTTGACCGGCGAAACGATTAGCACGAAATCGGTGGGGCTGATGTGACCGAGGAAATCATCCGGGTTGCCGGCCTCGCGCGCGGCGTTGTGGATCATCAAGCTGACCGCCCGCAGCACATCATCGGAGGCGACGAAGCCGTAATCTTCGCGGAAGCTGTCCAAGTTTTCGAGCGAGACGATCAGCAGCGCCCAGCCGGTCTTCTCGAGGATCTCGGCCAGGCGTTCGTCCACCAGCGAGCCGTCCGGCAGCCCGCTGACCGGGTTGGTCAGGGAATCCTGGCTGGCGCGTTTGAGGGCATTGCGCACCCGCAGGCGCAGTTCCTGCACATCGAAAGGCTTGGTGATGTAGTCGTCCGCGCCCAGTTCGAGGCCCTGCAGTTTGTCGGCGCGCTCGCGTTTTTCGGTCAGGAAAATAATCGGGATATCCTGGGTGCGGCGGTTGTTGCGCAGGCGGCGGGCCACCTCGTAGCCGTCAATGTCGGGCAGGCGGATATCCAGGATCACAAGTTCCGGGCGAACGGTTTGGCACGCACGCACGCCATCCTCGCCCCAATTGACAGTGAAGACCTCGTATCCCTGGACGCGGAAATAGGCGTTCAGCATTTCCGCTACATCGAGGTCGTCCTCGACGATCAAGATTTTCGGTTTGACATCCGCCATGTTGTTGTCCTATGTTCAATCGGCTGAATTAGCTGATCGGCTCTTTTTGAATGACGAACTCGCACACTTCGTCGCCCATGGCGATGCATTTGGATTCATTGACACGGAATTCGTTGCCACCGGATACCCACTTGAGACTCTCCTGCAGCAAGCCGACCGCGATGAAGCAGATCGGCTTGTCCGAGCCGGAGCGGCCGGTGCATTCTGAGCATTTATGAATGGTGTAAATGAATTCGTTTTCGGTTTCCGTCACCGTGCTGTGCTGATCGCTGATCTGTGAAAAGATCTTGGCCTCCGCCGGGATGCCGATGCGCAGCTTGGCTTGCAAAGGCAGCACCTTGAAAGCCAGGTCGCCCACACCCGCCAGAGCGCCGAAGTTCTTCAGGCCGTCGGAGAACATGGCGCGTCCCAGTCGCAGTGACAGGCCGCGGCCCCCGCGCGGTCCGTACATATCTTCCAGGGCCAGGTTGATCGCGGCGATATCTGCAAAGTCGAAACCTTTTTCAAGGTTATCCGGGAACGGGTTATCAATGTATTGGCTCAGTTGGGCCAGGTTCAAAATGGCGTTCAAGCCGTTCTTCCCCATCACATCTTCGAGGGCTTTAATCACGATCCTGCCAAATTTATTGGGGTAATACAAACCAGAAGGTTGAGGCCTCATATCAACACCATTCCTAAATCAATTTCGCAAGGTCTTCAGCCGCGCGGCGCATATCCAGGAAAATCAAGCCCAGTTTCGCCTGTTCGCGGGCCAAAGCCGTGAGCACCGCTTCTTCCCCGACCGACATCAATACGACATACCCCTTCAAGCCTTTGATATAGACTTGCTCCAAAGCGCCGCGCCCCAACTCGGATGCAATGCGCTCTCCCAGTGACAGCATGGCCGCCGACATGGCCGAGACACGGTCGTCTTCGACGCCCTGCGGCAAAGCCGAAGCAATACTGAGACCGTCCACGCTGACGACAGCCGATGCCTCGATATCCGGAGACGAAGCCTGTAATTCGCGGAGACGGTCTACCATCTGTTGTACACGATTCTTAGTCAAATCCATCCTCCTCTTGCAACGGACGTGTTCACTACCTTCAAACAGGCAGACAATGTGAAGCAAATTTAGCACATGGGTACTATTGTGTCAAGCAGGATCACGCGAAATGATGATCACCCGCCCTTACAACAAGTTTACACTTTACCCCGAATTCGATATACTTGGCCCCAATGAACATACTTATGAAACACCTGATGACCCGCTTATTCCTGACCCTGGTCCTGTTGACCGTTTTACTGACGCAGCCGGCCGCCGCGCAGGATTCCCCCTCCGATCCCGAACCGGACGCCGGGGCTGTGGTCTGTCCCCCCGGGGCTTATCCCTCCCCCCCGGGCGACTGCCTGCCACTCGGACCTTCGGCCTATCTGAGCGAACTCGCCCGCCTGGGCATGACCGTCCCGCCGCGTCCCCTCCCCGCCACCCAACCGGACCCGGCTCTAACCCAGTTGCCCTATCATTATTTCAAAGTTGATGAATTTACAGGGACCTCCCTATATGGCTCCCTGGATGCCGCCATCGCCAAGGCCGGCGGTGTACCACTGCCGCCAGGCTTCGTTTATCTCTCTTATACCGATCACATCGAGCCGGGAAAGGGTCATTATTTCCGGCTCCGCTCCGGCGAGTGGATCCCCGGGGATGGGGAGCGGATAAGGTCCTATTCTGAATTCCAGGGAGTCCAACTCAACTCCACCCCTGTCCGACCGTTTGGCTGGGTCAACAAAATAGATTTTGCCCCGCTGCGCGCGGCTCCCGGCTACCAGAGCGCCAAAACGGGGAAAGTACTCAATCCCTACACGATTGTCCAGGTGTACGATACCGTCAACGATGGGAATATGGACTGGTACTTGATTGGTCCAAACGAATGGGTCGAAGGGCGGCTGGTAGGCATCGTCTACCCCAACCCCACTCCCCCGGAAGGCGTCACCAACGGGCGCTGGATCGAAGTCAACCTGGAACAGCAAACCCTGGCCGTCTACGAGGACTCCAGGATGGTCTTTGCCACCCTGGTCGCCAGCGGACTGGAACCCATGTGGACCAAGCCCGGCCTGTTCCAAATCTATGAGAAAAAAGAAACCGAGTTGATGCGCAACAACGACCCGTCGGATTTCTACTACCTCATGGATGTCCCCTGGACGATGTATTTCGATGAAGCCCGCGCCCTGCATGGAGCCTTCTGGCGCGCCGGCTTTGGTTATCCGCAATCACACGGCTGTGTCAACCTCTCCGTTGGCGATTCACATTGGCTGTTCAACTGGGCGAATGTCGGCGACTGGGTCTACGTCCACGACCCCTCCGGCCGGACTCCCACCGACCCCTCCCTGTACGGTTCGGGCGCACCTTGACGCAGCAAAATGGGTATGGTAAACTATCGTCCGCTCGATTACTGGTCCCGTGGTGTAGCGGCTAACATGCGGCCCTGTCAAGGCCGAGATCGCGGGTTCGAACCCCGTCGGGGCCGCAGAGCGTAACAAACGCAAAATCTGGCGTTCGGTGAAAAATCATCGAACGCCAGATTTTTTAATATCGCACCGGCGGCCTACGTTTGATCCCGCATCCAAACCTTCGGGAGGTTTTCCTTTCGACGCGAATGGAATGCGCCCAAATCATTGACATTATCAAAGTGTAGCGTGTAAACTATTGCCATGAGTCAATCCTTTCCCCTGCCCCACTCGTCGCTGGGTATGATGCCTATGTCCACGTGCCGCCGCGTCACGGCAGCGAAGAATTTGTGCTGAGAGTTCATTGGCACATTTCACAGGCTGTCCAGTGATGCGGACAGCTTTTTTTGTTTGTAAGAGAGCAAGAAGCGGAGATTAGAGAATGGTTGCTCTGCTCCGACCACTCTCTGTTCCTCTAACCATCTCGATAGGGAGTCCATTATGCCCGAAAACATTCTTATCGCCATTGCCTGGCCCTACTCGAATGCCGAGATCCACGTCGGCAACCTCACCGGCTCGCACCTGCCCGGTGACATCGTCGCCCGCTACCACCGCCTGAAAGGGAACAAAGTCCTGATGGTCAGCGGCACCGATTCACACGGGACGCCCGTCACCATCAAAGCCGACGCCGAGGGCAGGTCGGTTGAGGAAGTTTACAAGTTCTACCATGACACCTTCCTCGAGGTCTTCAAAGGCTACGGCATCACCTACGACCTGTTCACCTCCACCCACACCGAAAACCACTTCAAGGTCTCGCAAGCCATCTTCCTGGCGCTGAAAGAGAACGGCTTCATGTTCACCGGCACCTCCATGCAGTGGTACTCGCCCTCGGCCAAAAAATTCCTGCCCGACCGCTACGTCGAAGGTACCTGCTATATCTGCGGCTACGAGGGCGCCCGCTCGGACCAGTGCGACCGCTGCGGCAACGTCCTCGAACCTGAAAAACTCATCAACCCCAAAGCCAAGAACGGTGACGGGACACTCGAACTGCGCGAGACCGAGCATTATTACATTGACCTGTCCAAGCTGGAACCGGAGGTCAAGCGCTTCCTGCGCGAACGCGCCGACCACATGCGCGAACCCGTCCTGGGCGAATCGCTCGGCAAGATCGAAGCCGAGGGACTCAAACCCCGCCCAATCACGCGTGACCTCGACTGGGGCATCCCGGTCCCGGTCGAAGGCTGGACCGAACGGGGCAAACGCATCTACGTCTGGTTCGAGGCCGTCATCGGCTACCTCTCCGCCGCCATCGAATGGGCAGCCCTGAGCGCAGACGAGAACAGCGAGCCGCAGTCGAAGGGCGGGAAGGAAGCCTGGCGCGAGTGGTGGGCCAATCCCGCCGCCCGCCAGTTCTACTTCATCGGCAAAGACAACATCTTCTTTCACACTTCCCTCTGGCCGGCGCAGTTGATGGGCGCCGGCGAAAAGTTCGCCGAAATTTTCAGCGGGGAGAAATTCCCGCTCTCGCTGCCTTACGACGTACCCGCCAACCAGTTCATGAACCTGGAGGGACGCAAGATCAGCGGCAGCCGCGGCTGGGCCATCTGGGGACTGGACGCCCTGACCCGCTACGATCCCGACGCCCTGCGCTACTATCTGACCGCCAACATGCCCGAAATGAAAGACAGCGACTGGGACTGGGCCGAGTTCGTCGCCCGCAACAACAACGAACTGGTGGCAAACTGGGGCAACCTGGCCAACCGGGTGCTCTCGTTCTGTTACAAACATTGGGATGGGCGCGTCCCGGAGGTTGATCCTGCCACGCTGCGCCCCTCGGACCTGGACCTGCTGGCCGTTATCGAGGCCGGATTCGGGTCCGTGGGCGCTCTCTACGATTCCGTGAAACTGCGCGCCGCTCTGTCCGAGACGATGAAACTGGCGACTGCCGTCAACCAGTACCTCGACCTCCACGCCCCCTGGAAACAGGTCAAGGAAGACAAGGCCGAGGCCGCCAAGACGATCTACACCGCCCTAAAAGCCATCGACTCGCTCAAGCTGCTCTTCGCCCCGGTCCTGCCGTTCACCTCCGAGCGCCTGCATCAATTCTTCGGCTACGAGACCCCACTCTTCGGCAAACAATACGTCCAGGAAATCCGCGACTCGCTCGGCACCCACAAAGGGCTGCGCTACCGCCCGCCTGCCGCCCTGAGCGGAACCGAAGGCGAACTGCGCTACCGCCCGCCTGCCGCCCTGAGCGGAACCGAAGGTGAACTGCGCTACCGCCCGCCTGCCGCCCTGAGCGGAACCGAAGGTGAAGTCGAAGGGCAATGGAAACCCAGCGCCCTCCAACCCGGCCAAAAACTGAACCCGCCGGAACCGCTGTTCAAGAAACTGGACGAGAGTTTGGTAAAGGAAGAGCGGGAGCGATTAGATGCGAGTTTGAGGGCGGGTAAGCCATGACGTGAAATCCGTGAATGACCAAAATAGCGCAATTTTCGACCGCCCTAAGTATGACTCCGCTGCAAAAACCTTTTCTAACCACTAAGGACACGAAGGTCACG
>DYLB01000009.1 GCA_020722305.1 Anaerolinea thermophila
AATCGAAATCGGACGACTGCTGCGGGCCGGGACGACCGGCTTCATCGCCGGCTGCCGCGTCTCGCAACTGGACGCGCCCGCCTTCGGGGCCTTGGTGCGCGCCCCGCTGGGAGACGGCTATCAGGTCTACGGCCTGATCCACGACATCCATATTGACGACGACGGGTTGGTGCGCCAACTGGTGACGGCCGACAACGTCAGCGACGAGGTGATGCGCGACAACCGCGAACGGCGCATCGTCCCGGTCGAGATGTCGGTGCTGGCGGTCGGCTATGAACAGGGCGGGCGCATCTTCCACCTGCTGCCGCCGCGTCCGCCCCTCAGCCTGGATGTCATCTATCTGTGCAACGAATCGGAACTGGCCCGTTTCACCTCGGCCGGGCGGTTTGGGTATTTCCGTCACATCCTGCGGGCGCAAGACATCCCGATTGGCGAGCTGCTGGCGGCCCACATCCAACAGGCTGCTCTGGCGCATGGAAAACTGGCCGGAGCCTGGAAGGAAGACGCGACGAAAGAGTTGATCACACTGCTAAGGGATGATTACCCGACCCTGATGGCAGTACTTGGGGCCTTGGGCGAGGTGGTTTAGGGGAAACCTCCCGCGAAGTGCCCGCAGGTGGTCGAGTAGCGAAGCGTATCGAGGCCAGGGTGAAGGTTTCTTCAAAAAACCTGGTTGAACCGCTCAAGCTCTTCGGCAAGCTCAGGACAACGCCTTCGGGGCGGTGAGAAGATACCACGAAGGAATACCCAGGAAAACCGTAACTACCTGCTCATCTGAGGCCGGTCATCCCCCGTTGTAACGGATCGGTTCCACGTCCCGGTTTTGGGGTTCGGGGGTATTCGTCCCGCGCGGGTAGTAGAAGGTTTGGCGCAACTGCCAATTCCACTCGGCAGACTGGCGGTAGCCCTGGTAGGTACCCCAGAACTGCATCCAGCGGAACCAGAAGATGCCGGTGAGGCTGCGCCAGAAGAGGCGCTGGCGGAAGGCGTGCCACAGGTCACTGGACACGTTGCCGCTGACCATGCGGACCACGTCGTAAAGGCTGAAATGGGCGGCGGGATACAGCCGCTTGAAGGCCATCGCCTCGCGGCGGTAACGGTTGAAAACTCCCCGCGGCGTTTCGTTGTGGACGTGGATGATCTCGGCTTCGGCTACGTAGGCGATGACGTGTCCCTGCTCGAAGGCCCACTTGGCCCAGGCCAGGTCTTCGAGGCCGGTCAGGGTTTCGTCGTAGGGATGTGTCTCCCAAAGCGAACGCCGGATGCAGGCGTTGGCATTGTTACAAAACGGATGGTTTTGGCGAGGCTGCGAAACGTCCGGGAACCACTGGGCGAAGACCTGCTGCTCGGAGAATTTGGTCGTCTCCATGCCGCGCTGCTTGCCGTAGGTCAACGCGGCCTGTGGGTCGGCGAACGGCTCCAGCAGGCGCTCCAACCAGTCGGGGTAGACCGGGTAGACGTGGGCGCTGGCGATGACGACCAGTTCATGCGTGGCGGCGGCGAGGCCCAGGTTGAGCGACCGTCCGAAGGTGAATTCCTGCGGCGGGATGTGGACGACCTTCGCCCCGTAGGATTCTGCGATGGCGACGGTCTCGTCGGTTGAGCCGGAATCGACCAGGATGACCTCGACCTCTTTTACGGTTTGGCGGGCTATCCCCTCCAGCAGGCGCGGCAGGTGGCGGGCTTCATTGTAGGCGCGGATGACGAGGGAGCAGTTCATGTGGATAAAGTATGCAGGGAAAAAGGTACCCAAGTACCTACGTGTCTACGTGTCTACCAATCACCATCTTTCTCATACCCCAGCCGCACCAATAATTCCCCGGCCACATCTTTGAAGAGCTTCTTGTGCTCCTCGGTGAAGTATTTCTTCCACTCGCCGGTCTTGCCGGAGCGGAAGGTGGGGGATTTGGCCGGGTTGATGGCGGATTCGAGGGCCTGGATGACCGTCTCGCGGGAGGCGCGGAGGGACCTCCCGAGGCGGGAACGCAAATGGTCCACGACCAGGCCCAGGGTCCCGGCCCGCTCGTGGACGAGGGACTCGAAGTGCAGGGTCAGGACGTTGGGCTGGTCCAGCCATCCGAGGTAGGGGGCGAAGCGATCCGCAATGTTTGGGAATTCGACCCCGGAATCTGGCCGTCCCAAAATGCTGACCTTGAGCCGGGCGTCGAAATCGGGCAGGGAGCGGTAGTAGGCGTGGTGGACGTGGGCCGGTTCCATGTCGGCGACGTAGAAGACGTGCGAGACGGCCACGTCACGCGGATCACGGAAGATGAAGTAAGGCACGAAAGCGGGGGAGGCGGCGCGGGCGACGGCTTCGGGCCGGGCGAACAGATGGGCCGAGGCGACGTCGCCGTGACGGAGCGAGTCGAGCCAGGCCAGGGCCTGTTCGGGCGGGCGTTTGCGTCCGCTTTCGCCCTCGTATTCGGCGTAGAAAGAGTGCAGGCGGCGGGAAAAGGGCGCAACTTGCGAAAATCCGAGCAGGATCTGGTCGAGCAGGTGGGTGCCGCTCTTGGGAAAGGAAATGCCGAGCAGCACCGGCCAGCCGTTTTCCGGTGCAGGCAGGGAGGCGAAACGCAGGCGCTGGGCGGTCTTCTCGGCCTGGAAAAGGGCGCGGCGGAGGGTGGTCTTGATGGGCATGGCAGGGATATTATACTCACGCAAAACTTTCGCAAGGCTGACTTCTAGTATAATCTCCATTATGGATATAAAAACAAAACTTAACGACTCGCTCAAAGACGCCATGCGCGCCGGGGACGACGTGCGCCGGGGCACCCTGCGCATGACGCTGGCTGCCATCAAGCAGGCCGAGATTGACCGCCGGGTCGTTCTCGACGAGGCGGCGGTGCTGGCGATCCTGCAAAAAGAGATCAAGACCCGCCGCGAATCGCTCGAAGAAGCCGAAAAAGCCGGCCGGGCCGACCTGGTCTCCGCTGCCCAGGCTGAAATTGCCGTGATCTCGGCTTTCTTGCCCCAAGGCCTCGACCCGGACGAACTCAAGGCCCTGGCCAGGGAAGCCATCGCCGAAACCGGCGCGACCAACATGAAGGAAATGGGCCTGGTGATGAAAGCCCTGATGCCCAAAGTCGCCGGGCGCGCCCCGGGGGACCAGGTCAGCGCGGCTGTGCGGGACCTGCTGCAGGGGTAGCCCGGCCAACGCATGGATGCCAACCTCCGGCAAACCAGGCCGACCCGCCGGGTCGCTTTACGGGCGATCATGCTCCTGATGGTCGTCAGCGCAGCGGCCTTTCTCGTGTTGATCCTGACCTTGCCGTCCCCGCCGGATAACTTCCCGGCCCAGGCCGGCGAAGTGGCCCAACAAAACATCCAGGCCCCGCGCACGGTTGAATACGTCAGCCAAATCCTGACCGAACAGGCGCGCCAGTCTGCCGAGAACCAGGTCGCGCCGGTCTATGCCCCGCCCGACCCGGCCATCGCCCGCCTCCAGATCGAACATCTCCGCTCTGCCCTGCAATACATCACCGTCGTCCGCAACGACATTTTTGCCAGCCCGGAACAAAAACTGGCCGACCTGGGCAAGATGCAAGACCTGCACCTGGACGAGGAGACGGCCAATGCCCTGCTGGGGCTGCCGCAGAACCGCTGGGACAGTCTCCAGCAAGAAACGCTCAGCGTGCTGGAACAGGTGATGCGCTCCAGCATCCGCCAGGATGAGCTGGAGACCGTCCGCCGGAGCATTCCCACCCTGGTCAGCCTGGCCCTCAGCGAAGACCAGGCGCAGCTCGTCGCGGACCTGGTGTCTGCGTTCGTCGTCCCCAACAGTTTCTTCAGCCCCGAGCTGACCGAGCTGGCCCGCCAGGCGGCGCGGGAGGCCGTCGAGCCGGTGACGCAAACCTTCATCGAGGGAGAGACCATCATCCAGAGCGGCGAAGTGGTCACTGACTTCCACATCGAGGCCCTGACCAAACTGGGCCTGATCCAGCCGCCGGAAAACCCGCAAAACGGATACCTGGGGACGGGCGCGTTGATCCTGGTCGCGGCGGGGTTCGTCTGGATGTATTTCCTGCGCCGCCGCCCAGCCATGCTCAACAACCTGCGCAGCCTGGTGATCATTGCCCTGCTCTTCCTGGCTTTCCTGATCGGAGCGCGCCTGCTGGTCAACCGCAGCGTCATGCCTTACATCTACCCGCTGTCGGCCTTCGGGCTGCTGCTGGGCGTCCTCTTCGGGCAGGAATTGGGCCTGGTGCTGTCGTTCGTCCTGGCGGTCTTGGCCGGTTACGGCGTCCCTAACAGTCTCGACCTGACGCTCTTCTACCTGTTCCCGGCGCTGACCGGCGTGCTGGCCCTCGGACGCGCCCAGCGCGTGGCCCATTTCTTCCGGGCCGGGGTGGTGATTGCCCTGACCGGCTTTGCCATGGTCCTGGCGTATCGCTGGCCCTTCGTCACCACCGACCTGCGCGGCCTGGTCGAGTTGAGCTTGGCGGCCATCTTCAACGGGGTCGCTGCCACGAGCATCACCCTGCTGCTCCAATATCTGCTGGCCCAATTTTTAGGACTGGTCACGCCCTTGCAACTGCTCGAAATCTCGCGGCCCGATTTTCCCCTGCTGCAATTCTTCCTGCGCAACGCCCCCGGCACGTACCAGCACAGCCTGCAGGTCGCCAACCTGGCCGAACAGGCCGCCGAACGGATCGGGGCCGACCCGCTCCTGACCCGCGTTGGGGCGCTCTTTCACGACGTGGGCAAGGCCGCCAATGCCTCCTTCTTCATCGAGAACCAGGTCCCCGGCAGCATCAACACCCACGACGACATCCAGCCGGCCGAGAGCGCGGCGGCCATCATCCGCCACGTGACCGACGGGGTGGAACTGGCCCGCAAGCACCGCCTTCCAGGCCGCATCACCGATTTCATGCTCGAACACCACGGCACGCTGGTCACCCGTTACCAGTACCGCAAAGCCATCGACGCGGCCGGCGGCGACCCGTCCCAGGTGGACCTCGACAACTTCCGCTACCCCGGCCCGTCGCCGCGTTCCCGCGAGACCGCCCTGCTGATGCTGGCCGACGGGGTGGAAGCCCGTGCCCGCGCCGAGCAGCCCAAAGACGAAGACGAGTTGAGAGCCCTCATTCGCAGCGTGATCGAAATCGCCCAGCGCGAAGGCCAGCTCGACAACACCCCGCTGACCCTGCGCGACCTGCATGTCATCACCGAATCCTTCGTCACCACCCTGCGCAACACCTACCACCCGCGCATCCAGTATCCCAAATCCCTGTCCGGCGAGAGCCGGCCCGCCGCAGAAGACGTCCCCACCACCCCCAACCCGCCAAAATGATCCACTTCGATAGACCGATCCCCCTGCCCGCTCCGGTTGACGAGTCCCTGCTGGAAAGAGCCGCGCTGGCAGTCCTCGAACACCAATCCGCCAGCCTCGCCAGTGACTTGACCCTCGTCCTTGCGGATGACGCCCAACTGCGCGCCCTGAACCGGGATTTCCTGGGGACGGATGCCCCGACCGACGTCTTATCCTTCCCCGCCGGCGAAACGGACCCGGAAACTGGTCGCCGTTATCTCGGCGATATCCTGCTCTCGGTCGAACGCGCCGCGCACCAGGCCGAAAGGTCCGGCCATTCCCTGATGGATGAACTGCAACTATTGGTCGTCCACGGCGTGCTGCATTTGCTCGGCCATGACCACGCCGAGGCGGAGGAAAAAGCCCGGATGTGGGCGGCCCAGGCCCAGGTTCTGGAAAGACTCGGGCTGGGGCATGTCACCGTCAGCGAAGAATAAATCCATGAAAGCCTTCTTCATTTCCCGAATCCGTTCGTTCGGTTACGCCTTCAAAGGCTGGTGGCACGTCATCAAGACCCAGCAAAATGCCTGGATCCATGCCGTGTTTTCGGTGCTGGTGGTGCTGATGGCGGCCTGGCTGGGTTTGCCCGCCCGCGATTGGGCGGTCCTGATCCTGACGATTACGGTGGTCTGGGCAGCCGAATTCATCAACACCGCCATCGAAGCCGTGCTCGACCTGGCTAGCCCGGACATCCACCCGCTGGCCGGGGTCGGCAAGGACGTGGGCGCGGCCGCCGTGTTGATTGCGGCCCTGGCCTCAATCCTGGTCGGCCTGCTTATTTTGGGGCCGCCGTTATGGGCGAAATTAACTGCTCTATTGAATTGAACGGAACACGCCAGGCGTTCTATCTGCCCCGTGTTCCGTGTTGCGTAAGCGCGCAGAATTAGGAGAACCCATGTCTCTTTCTTTCCGTTTCGGCACCGTCGGCTCGCCGATCGCAACGCCCAAGAAACCGGGCGGTTCGGTCGGCGCAATCGGATTCAGCAAATCGCTCGGCTTGGAAGCGCTCGAACTCGGCTGGGTGCAGTCGGTGCGGGTCAGTGAGGCGACCTGCGCGGCGATCAAAGCCGCCGCGGCAGAGCAGGACGTGAGCCTCAGTGTCCACGCGCCGTACTTCATCAACTTGAACGCGGCCGAGGACGAGTGGCCCAAATCCCGCCAGCGCCTGATGGACGCGGCCCATTACGGCAACCTGGCCGGGGCGACCGACATCATCTTCCATCCCGGCTCGTATTTCGGGAACGACCCGGCCGAGGTGCTGAAAACCGCCATCCCGCGCCTGGCTGGCTGCGTGGACGAACTGCGCGCCGCCGGGAACCCGGCCATCCTGCGTCCGGAGACGATGGGCAAATCGGCCATGCTCGGTTCACTGGAAGACACGCTGGCGATGGGCAAAACCATCCCTGACGTGGAGCCCTGCCTCGACTTTGCCCACCTGCACGCCCGTCCCGGCGATGGGACGGTCAACACTTACGAGGAATGGGCGAATTATCTCGAGTTATACAGCAAGGCATTGGGAAAAGACTCGTTGAAGCGCCTGCACATCCACCTTTCGGGCATCGAGTACGGCCCGAAGGGCGAGAAGAACCACCTCAAGCTCGAAGAAGCCGACCTGGATTTACAGGCCATCTTCCGGGCGCTCAAGGACTTCGGCTGCGCTGGGCGGATCCTGTGCGAAAGCCCCATCATGGAAGAAGACGCGTTGAATATGCTGAAGGTGTGGAAGGAGGTTAGCGGGGAAGGGTGAGAGTAAAAAGTGAAAGGTGAGAGGTGAAAAGCAAAGAGCCTATCTGTTATGACAGGCCCTTTTGACAATTCGTCCGAAAACCTAGAGGGTGATGTACTCGCGCAGACTGTGTTCTACGGCGTAGGCCGCGGCCTCGGCCCGGTTGTTGACTCCCAACTTCGACAGGATACTGCTGACGTAGTTGCGCACCGTCCCCTCGCCCAGGAACAGGGCTTTGGCGATCTCCCGGTTGGTCTTGCCTTCCGAGACCAGCAGCAGGACGTGTTTCTCCTGCTGGCTGAGATGCGAAAAGGCAGAGGCTTCCTCATCTTTCACTGCCCGGCGCACCTCCTGGAAAACGCGCTGGGTCACGGCCGGGTCGAGCAGGGCTTCGCCGCGCCCGACCGCTTCGAGGGCGCGCACCAGATCCTCGCTGCCGATCTGCTTCAGGATGTAACCCGAAGCGCCGGCCCGGATGGCCGAAAAGAGCATCTCATCCTCGGCGTAGGAGGTGAGCATAATCACTTTGATAGCCGGGTAATTGCCCACGATTTCTTCGCAGGCTTCGATCCCCGATTGGCCTGGCAGGCGGATGTCCATCACGACCACATCCGGCAAGAGGGCGGCAACCTGTTCCATAGCTTCGCGAGATGACCCCGCCTCACCCACGACTTCGAACTGTGGATGACGTTCCAGTAAAGACTTCAGACCCAGGCGGACGACTTCATGGTCGTCAACGAGCAGAATCCGTTGTTTCGCCATTGCTCCTCACATCTCTCCAAATTGTTACGTTCAAAAGTATAGTCTAGTGCATCTTGTCTGACAAGGGCGGCTAAAAGCACACTGTTTAGGTGCGGAGTCCGAAGTCTCCAGACTTCGGGCGAACTCAGGAGATTTCGCACTCCGGAAGCGTTAGCTAAACAGTATTGCGGCTAAAAACGCGCAAAAGAAACGGACTCCTGAAAGGAGTCCGTTTCCTGGCTGTGATGAAATGGGATCATTTGGCCTTGACGGTGATCACCTTCGGCCGGACATCTTCCGCCTTGGGCAAGGTGATGGTCAGGATGCCGTCTTCGAACTCGGCCCTGGCCTTATCGGCGACTATCGGGGTGGGCAGGGTCAGGCTGCGCTCGAACGAGCCGTAGCGCTGTTCGCGGATGTGGTAAGCCTTGTCGTCGGTCTCGCTTTTCTCCTTGAACTCGCCACGCATGGTGAGCGTATCGCCGGCGACCGAGATCTGCACGTCGCTGGCTTTCAGACCCGGGACGGCAGCCTTGACGACCACCTCGTCGTCGGTCTGGTACATGTCGATGGCGGGAGCAGACCAACTGGTCCGGACCCCGAACGGGCGGGTGAAGGCGTCGTCAAAGAGACGATCCATCGCCTCGCGCAGAGACACCATTTCGCGCATTGGTTCCCAACGAATTAGGTTTGACATATCAGCCTCCTTTTGACGTTAAGATTTTTACAGCATGAATCATACAGGGCCTGCATTAGAAAATCGCAAGCCCTGCATAAAAAATTCGTCAGAAAGCGGTTATTCTTCTTTGGCCTGGCGGCGGAAGTCCACGAAGCGATAGCCGACGCCGCGCTCGGTCAGGATGTATTTGGGGTTGGCCGGGTCGGCCTCGAGTTTCTGGCGCAGGTAGTTGATGTAAAGGCGGACGTAGTGCGGCTCGTCGCGGTATTCGTAGCCCCAGACTTTGGCGAGCAGCTGGTCGTGGGAGACCACCCAGCCGGCGTTCTGGACCAGGTGGTAGAGCAGGCGGTATTCGGTGGGCCGCAGTTTGACGATTTTCCCTTCGAGCCAGATCTCGCGGCGGTCGAAGTCTATTTTGAGACGTTCATCCACCTCGATCAGCCCGTGCATCGACCCGCTGGCTGTTTCCGTGCGCCGGAGCACGGCCCTGGCCCGGCTGACCAGCTCGCGCGGGCTGAACGGCTTGGTAACGTAGTCGTCCGCGCCGAGTTCGAGGCCGCGCACCCGGTCATCTTCTTCGCCTTTGGCGGTGAGCATGATGACCGGCACGTTGCTGACCTCGCGGATCATCTTGAGCACCTCGAACCCGTCGAGGTCGGGCATCATCACGTCGAGCAGGATCAGGTCGGGCGTCTTGTCGCGCAATCTCTCCAGGGCCTGTTTGCCGTTGAAGGCCTCACTGACATGGAAGCCGTCATGTTCCAGGTTGAGGCGGATGAAACGCACCATGCGTTCTTCATCGTCCACCACTAGGATGCGCCGACGTTCAAGAGTTTCGGCCATGGGTCACTCCCGGACGAACCCGATGATTCGTTCTTCTTCCTCACCGGGCAGGATTTCGATAAAAGCAATGCGGTGCATCGGCCAGATCACGCTGGTCACATTGCTTTCGAGGTAGTGCAAGTCTTTGCCGTCCCGGCGGCGGGGGTTGCTGACCAACAGGACCGTGTCGGTCGGTTTGGGCAACTCTTCCACTTCGCCGATGACGGCTTCTTCGTTGGGCAGGTGTAGCAGGATGGAGTAAGCCATAGTTCCTCGCTTTCAATGCGTTAGGGAAATAGCACCTGGACCTTGAGTTTTCCCAAAGAAATGATATCGCCATGTATTAGTTTTTGGGGTTCGTGAGGTTTCAGGCGCGTGCCATTCAAGTACGTGCCATTCGATGAACCCAGGTCCACGATGGTAATTTCATTGTTGCGGTGTTTCTTCAAAACGGCATGCAAACGGGAAACGCCCAATTGATATCCATTGAAAGCGCTCAGGTCAATGTCGGGCATGATGGGCTGGCCCTCACTGACCCGGCCGAGGGTAAATTCGTCTCGCTCGGTCAATGGCAGCATCTGGCCGCTATCGAGGATTTGCAGTGAGAGCACCGCGCTGGAGGGGATGTTCATGCTGCCCTTGAGGGCGGCGGTGTCCATCGAGTTGGCTTCGACTCCTCCCGTTTTTTTAATGCTGTGGGTGGTCAGACCGATGGCATTGGGCAATTGGGCCCCACATTCGCTGCAGAATATTGCGCCGGGTAATTCTTGATGCTGGCAATTCGGGCATTGGATCATAAGTTTTATTCCTCGATATGGCTGGGCAATAACAAGGCCCGCGTGCCGTATTTTATGGCTTTCAGTCCTGCTTCCGACGAGGTGTGGCTTCTTTGTATCTGGTCGGCTTCGAGCAAAACGGTCTTGGCGAGACTTTGCTCTCCCTGGGCCAGCAAATGGGTCGCCAGGTAGCTCAGATGGCGGGAGGCTTTATCGTATTGCCCTTCGTTTACAGCTTTGCGGGCTTTCTCTTGCATTCGATACAACGACAGGCGTGACATGGCCTGGATGATGGGTTGAGGCGGCGGTTCCGAGTCGGATTTCGCGGTTATCGCCCGCGACAGGGTCAGAGGGGTCGAATAGATTGGAGGGGTCGCTTGAGGCACATTCGTTTTCACCCGGCCATCCAGGAGCTTGAGGTGTTCCGCTTTCTTGCTCAGCGGCTTGATTGTAAACTCGAGCAACACCTTGAGCGGGGTATCTCTCAAGATAGCACCCAGCCGGATCGAGTTTTCCAAAGGCAGGGGGCTGACATCCGGTTGCAGGCGGAAGGCGTAGGTAAGGGATACATCCTTGTTGAGCGACACATCCAGGCTGACATCTTCCGCGAAAGTCCTCGAAAGATGTTGGAATTTTTGGGAAAGCAGGCTCTGGATATCTTCCGGCTTCGAGATGTAGAGGCTGTTACCGCCGGTCTTGTTGGCAAGCGCATCGAGGAATGAATCGTTCCAGCCTGAGCCGATGCCCAGGGTGCTGATGCCGATCCCCTGTTCGGCAGCTTCGCGGGCCAGGTCGAGGCAGGCTTGCTCATCGCCGTAAGTGTGGCCGTCGGTCAGCATGACGATGTGGTTGATGCGGGATGGGTCGAAGGTCTGGCGGACCTCGGCCAACCCGGCCCGCAATCCCTGTAAAATCTCGGTACTGCCCGAAGGCTGGATCATCTGCACCCGCGATTCGGACTTCAGATTTTCGTGCCTATATTGGATGGGAAGCACCACTTCCGCCCGGTCGCTGAACATCACCAGCCCGAAGAGGTCTTTCGGCCCCAGCTCGCGCAACAAACGGACCGCGGTGGCTTTCAGCATGTCCATTTTCTTTCCCTGCATGGAAGTGGAGCGGTCAATCACCAGGCAGACGTTGAGCGGGGCGGTTTTGCTTTGGGAAGCGACCTTGTCCGACGCAAATTCGAGCAGGACATAGATTACTTGTGAATCATCAAGATGGAGCAGGCTATGGCGGCTGTACAGGATGTCAATCTTGATGGGGGCTTCTGGCTCGGGGGGCAGGGTGGCGTCGTAACGGGCGCGCTTGTTTTTGTCCGAAAGCACTTCGTAAGCTTGCTGAATTTGAAGGAAGCGTTCGGTTTGCCCCGGACCGCTATGTTTATCGGGATGCGAGCGTTGAGCTGCCTCGAAATAGGCCTTTTTTATTTCGGCCTGGGTCGCATTCCGAGGGATTCCCAGTAAAGAATAATGGTCGGGGAGGGCAGGCATGGCTTAGCTTAGGAACTGTACCAGGATTGCGCTGATGTTGTCTGGCCCACCGGCAAGGTTGGCAGCTTCTACCATGGCGTGGCAGGCGCGCTGGATGTTGGGCGTTTCCCTGATTGAACGCAACAAAGTTTCTTCCGGCACGACGCCCCACAGGCCGTCGCTGCAAAGGAGGAGATAGCTCCCAGGCTGGAAGGGGATGGTAATGATGTCTGGCTCAAGTAAATCGCCCTGCCCAAGGGCGCGGTACAGCACATTACGCTGAGGATGGACAGAGGCTTCTTCCGAGGTCAACTGTCCCAATTCTTCGAGGCGTTTGACGAGGGAATGATCGCGGGTGATCACTTCACTGCGACCGTCCTGGTAGAACATGTAGGCCCGGCTGTCGCCCACATGCGCAATGGTGATTTGCTGACCGAGAACCAGCGCGGCGGTCAACGTGGTGCCGCTGCCGGGCGCTTCGCGCTGGACGACGCGCTGGGCCTCATTGATGCCTCCCAGCATAATCTCCTGGATCGACTCATCGGGGGACTGGGCAGGATGTCCGAAAAGCATAGGGTGAAATTTGCGCATGATGTACCCGCCCATGGCACGCATGGCCGCATTGCTGGCGACCTCGCCGTACTGGTGGCCGCCCATCCCGTCAGCCACGATGAACAATCCAATTGGCGTACTGCCGAAATTCCCGGATATGGTACTGGTAAAGGCCAACAGGCTGTCCTCGTTCAAATCCCGTTGTCTGCCGATAGATTGTCCGCAGCCGACAACCAGTTGGTGTGGCTCGTAATGCAGCCCGTTCTGATTGACAATGGAAGCGATTTGCGCCTCCGAGAGGGGAGCTGTGGTGGCGTTCTGTGACTGGTCGAAGGGTTTTGTTTGCTTCAAGTGTTCAGGGCGGTCCGGCTTGCTAAATAACCTTGCGAAAAATTTCTTCACAGTGTGCTCCTTTATGCCAGCAGTGCATACAGACGATGATCGGTGGAACCGATGTAAACGATGTCGTCGAAGACTACGGGGGTGCCAGTGATGGCCGCCTCTGTCGCAAACTTCCATCGCAAACGGCCGGTGCGATATTCAAGACAATAGACCTGTCCATCCACTGAGCCGAAGTAGATCGCATCGTTATAGATGACAGGCGAACCGTTGACCTGGTGTTCGGTTTGGAAGCGCCAGGCTTCTTTGGACGTGCGTATATCTACAGCATAAAGGGCCCCATCCGCTGCACCGGTAAAGATCAGGTTATCCGCCAGACAGGGCGTAGAGATGGATGCTTTACCGAGCCTGAAACGCCAGAGTACGAACCCGGCTTTGATATCCAGAGCGTAGAGCGTGCCATCTACGGAGGTGAAATAGACCGCGTTCCCCCCGGCAACGGGAGAGGCGGTAATCGCCCGCTTGGACTTGAAGCGCCAGCGCATCTCGCCGCGATAGTCAATGGCATAGAAATCACCGTCTTCGTTCCCGACAAAAACGGTCTCGTTCACGACCAGGGGTGTCGAGCGGATCGGGGCGGTGGTTTCGAACTTCCAGGCCGGCCGGCCGCTGGTGATGTTGACGGCGTGAAGAAAATTGTCGTCCGAACCGATAAAGATGTGTCCCTCGGCGATGCGCGGTGAGGAGCGCACCGGGCCACCGGTGTAGTGCGTCCAGACGACTTTGCCGGACCGGGCGCTGACAACGTGCAAACGCCGGTCTTCCGAGCCGAAGTACAGATTCCCGTCATACGGGGCGGGCCGGGAAACAATCCCACCGTCCGTGGGATATTTCCAGATGAACTCGCCGTTTGCAGCATTCAAAGCATACAGGTTGTTGTCGTAACAACCCGTATAGATCACATTCTCGTAAATTGCGGGGGTACCGCGGATCTCATCCTCGCACTCGAAGGTCCATAAGGGTTTGATGCCGCCCGGCTGAATCTTGGTTGTGCCCGGCATGACCAGGCGGGACAGCGCGCCGGTCTTTTTGGCGACCGACATCAAGGCATCTTTCATCGCTTCGATGTTCGGGAAGCGCTCGTTGGGGTTGTATTGCAGGGCGGTATTGATGACTGCATCGAGTTCGATCGAAACGGAGGGGTTGATCTTGCGGACAGGTCTTTCATTGAATGAGAAGGGCGGTTCGAGGCGCGGGTCGCGCCGCGTCAGGGTGTGGTGCAGGGTCGCCCCCAGGGCATAGATATCGGCCAGGGTGCTGGCTTCGCCGCGATATTGCTCGGGCGGAGAATAGCCCTCGGTACCGATCATCGTGCCTTTCTGTCCGGCCTGGAAGGTTTTGGCAATCCCGAAGTCCACCAACACGACGTGGCCCTGCTGGTTGATCATCACGTTGGAAGGTTTCATGTCCCTGAAAATGATCGGATCGGGCTTGTGGTTGTGGAGGAAGGCCAGCACATCGCAAAGCTCGAGTCCCCAGGCGATGACCTGCTCTTCCGAGATGAAGCCTTCCGCTTCCGAGATGACCATCTCCAGGTCTTTGCCGCTGATGAATTCCAGCACAAGGTAGGAACGGTTTTCCTGCGTAAAGTAATCGTAGATGCTGGGGATGGATGGATGGGTCAGGGTCGCCAGGATGTTGGCCTCGCGCTCGAAGTTTTGCACGATCGTCGAGCGGATGAGCGGGTCGGGCGCCAGGTTGACCATTTCCTTGACGGCTACCAGTTTGACCACGTTGGGGAAATGCAGGTCGCGGGCGCGGTAAACCGAACCCATGCCGCCTACGCCGATGACCTCCTGGATCAAATAACGTTTGACCAGGGTCGCGCCGGCCTGGAGTTGGGAACGCACCTCATGCGTGTTATCCGAATCTGGAGGCTCTACGCGTTGTGTCTGCAACCTGTCCTCAACGTCTTAAAATAGTGTTCAGATTATAGCCCGCGCCGCCATCTTTTGCAACTTACATATAATTTATGATGAAGAGGGTTGCGTTCCAGTTTCCATACAACATTCCCAGGGGGTCGGACACCGTAAGAAAAGGAGCCGTCTGGCCATCTAATCCTTGCCGGACAATGCTTGCCATTGAAATTGTCAGGACTTATGATAAAAAATGCCGTTGAAAATCCCCAAAAAACCAAAAATTAACTTGACTTTAGATGAAGGCCAGAGTTATAATAAACGTCTTGTGTATGGCAGTCATAATCAATGAACTTTCAGCGAGCGCTTGAGGAAATTGGTCTCATGCGCTTGCCTTTGTTTGTCATATAAACAAACCGTCGCACCGACGGCATCACCAGCAGGAATTCATTTGGGTGACAAGGAGAGGATTTAGTGGAAACTAAAGGGCTGACCGCACTTCGTATTAGTCTGGCATCGCCGGAAACTATTTTGTCCTGGTCTTACGGCGAGGTTCTCAAACCGGAGACCATCAACTACCGCCGCCTGCGCCCGGAGAAGGACGGGCTGTTCTGCGAGGCCATTTTCGGCCCGCAACGTGATTGGCAGTGCTATTGCGGTAAATACAAAAACCCGCGTTACAAAGGTATCATCTGCGATAAGTGCGGCGTGGAAGTGACCCGCTCGGCGGTCCGCCGTGAACGCATGGGACACATCCAACTCGCCACGCCGGTCGCGCACATCTGGTATACCCGGCGCATCCCGTCTTACCTGGGGATGCTGCTCGATATTTCGCGCCGCAACCTCGACCGGGTGCTGTATTTCGCCCAATACATCGTCACTTACGTGGACGAAGACGCCCGCCAGAAGGCGCTCAAACGCCTCGAAGACGAGATCAACATCTCGGAGCGTGAGCAGGCCGCCCAGATCAATGAGAAAATCGCAGAGATCAAGAAGGAGCGCGACCAGAGGGTGGCCGAGTTGCAGCAACGCAAATCAGGCATCGAGGCCCGCTACGACGAGGAAATCGCTTCCAAGCTCGACCCGATTATCAAGGAAGGCCAAGCGCTGGAAAAGAAGCTCCAGGAGCAGATGGGCGGTTCCCAGACCAAACCCGTTATCTTTGCCGGGACCGAGGTCGTAATCGTCGAGGGAGGCGTACCGATTACCAGCAAGCACATCAGCAAGGTGCAGGCTGTGGTCAAGGAACGCCTGGAAGCCATCGAAAGCGAAATGAAAGACCAGAAGCAGCGCGAGCTTGAGCAAGTCGGCATGGAGATCGCCTCCGTCAAAGCTGCGGCTGAGCAAAACATGGAAGCCCTGCGCAACCAGTTGGAAGACCAGACTTCGGCCGACCAGGACCACAACTCCCGCCAGCGTGACGAGCTGATGGAACTGCGCCCGTTCACCTTCCTGAGCGAGGTCCGCTACCGCGAACTCAAGCAGCGCTGGGGACAGGTCTTCCGGGCCGACATGGGCGCCGAGGCCTTCTACGACATCCTGCGCCGCCTCGACCTAGACCGGCTCTCGCAGGAACTGTGGCACGAGGTCCGCACGACCAAATCCAAGCAGAAGCGCAAGAAAGCCACTACCCGCCTGAAAGTGGTGGAGGCCTTCCGCCGCTCCGGCAACCGCCCCGAATGGATGATCCTGACCATCCTGCCGGTCATCCCGCCCGACCTGCGCCCGATGGTGCAGTTGGACGGCGGCCGCTTCGCCACCTCGGACCTGAACGACCTGTACCGCCGCGTGATCAACCGCAACAACCGCCTCAAGCGCCTGCTCGAACTCGGCGCCCCGGACGTGATCGTCCGCAACGAGAAGCGCATGTTGCAGGAAGCGGTGGACAGCCTGATTGACAACTCCCAGCGCGGCAAGGCCCTCAGCCGCCGCGGCCGCCGCGAACTCAAATCCTTGAGCGATATGCTCAAGGGCAAGAAGGGACGCTTCCGCCGCAACCTGCTCGGTAAACGCGTAGACTACAGCGGGCGTTCGGTGATCGTGGTCGGCCCGCAGTTGAAACTTTATCAGTGCGGCCTGCCCAAGAGCATGGCCCTGGAACTGTACCGCCCGTTCGTGATCTCGCGGCTGGTGCATCACGGTTACGCGGCCAACGTCAAAGGGGCGCGCCGCCTGATCGAGCGCAACCGGCCTGAAGTCTGGGAAGTGCTCGAAGAAGTCATCAAGGAACGGCCGGTTCTGCTCAACCGCGCGCCCACCCTGCACCGCCTGGGCATCCAGGCCTTCGAGCCAATCCTCATCGAAGGATCAGCGATCCAGCTCCACCCCCTGGTTACGACGGCGTTCAACGCCGACTTCGACGGCGACCAGATGGCCGTCCACGTGCCGCTTTCGCAGAAGGCCGTGCAGGAAGCCCGCAACCTGATGCTCTCGTCCAAGAACCTGCTCAAGCCCGCCGATGGTGAACCGATCATCAGCCCTTCGAAGGACATGGTCTTGGGCGTTTATTATCTGACCATGCTCCACAAGCAGGCCCACAAGGGCGACGGGCGCGCCTTCGCCGACATGGACGAAGTAGAAATGGCCTACCAGTTGGGCCAATTGGACATCCACAGCGAGATCAAGGTCCAGGTCGAAACCTGGTACGATGACCAGGGCACGCGCCTGCCGGCCCCGGAAACCCGGATTTTGAACACCACGGTCGGGCGTGTCATCTTCAACAGTATTCTCCCGCCGGACGTCCAGTTCGTCAACGAAGTGCTGGACAAAGGCGGCGTGAAAGACCTGATCGCCGATGTATACGAAATCTGCGGCCAGGATGTGACCACCCACGTGGCCGACGCCATCAAAGACCTCGGCTTCCACTACGCCATGGTCTCCGGCACCACCCTGGCTGTTGGCGACATCACCATCCCCCCGGAAAAGGCGGCTATCATCCAGCAGGCCCTCCAGGACGTGGAGCTGGTGCAGCGCGACTTCCGCCGCGGCCTGTTGACCGAGCAGGAAGAGAACGAGCGCATCATCCAGATCTGGCAACAGACGACCATCAAAGTGGCGGATGCCGTGCGCCAGGCCATGAACCCGGATGGGAACCTGGCGACCATGGCCAACTCCGGGGCGACGAAAGGCGGCTTCAGCCAGCTTTCGCAGCTCGCCGGGATGCGCGGCCTGATGGCTGACCCCTCGGGCCGGATCATCCCCCTGCCGATCCGTTCGAACTTCCGCGAAGGGCTGACGGCCCTCGAATACTTCATCTCGACTCACGGCGCCCGCAAAGGCTTGGCCGATACAGCGCTGCGCACGGCGGACGCCGGTTACCTGACCCGCCGCCTGGTGGACATCGCCCAGGATGTGATCATCAACGAACAGGATTGTGGCACCCGCGACGGCGTCTGGATCCGCAAATCCGACGATGTCGCCGGGCAGCCGATGAGTGTCCGCATGTACGGACGCCTGGCCGCCGAACCGATCATCCACCCGACCACCGGCGAAGTGTTGCTGGACCGCAATGAGATCATTGACCACGAACAGGCCCGCAAGATTGTCGCTTCGGGATTGACGGAAGTCAAGGTCCGTTCGCCAATGACCTGCGAACTGCTGCATGGCATCTGCGCCAACTGCTACGGCATCGACCTGGGGCGCGGCACCATGGTGGAGATGGGCTCCGCGGTCGGCATCGTGGCCGCCCAGTCCATCGGTGAGCCGGGCACGCAGTTGACGCTGCGCACCTTCCACACCGGCGGTGTGGCCGCCGGCGGCGACATCACGACCGGTCTGCCCCGCGTGGAAGAACTCTTCGAGGCCCGCAAACAGCCCAAAGGCGAAGCGGTCGTTTCCGAGATCAAGGGCACCGTCCAGATCATCCAGTCGGAACGGTATGCCGACCTGCGTCTGGTCAAGGTGGTCCACAGCGAAATGGTCAGCGACGAGTTCTCCATCCCCGTGGAATGGAAGATCGAAGTCAAGGACGAGGACGAGATCAAGGCCGGCGAAGTGATCGCCACGCTCGAAGACGCGACGATCACCTCTCAACATGCCGGGCGCGTCCGTGTCGAAAAGCAGGAACGCAAGGTTTACGTCTCCTACGAGCAGCACGAGGAAGTGGAAGAGGAGATACCGACCACGGCCCGCCTGCTGGTCCGGGACGGCGACAAAGTCGAGGCCGGGCAGCCGCTGACCGAAGGTTCGCTCAACCCGCACCGCATCCTGAAAATCCAGGGGCGTGACGCTTGCGAAATGTACCTGCTGAGCGAGATCCAAAAGGTGTACCGCTCCCAGGGCCAAAACATCCACGACAAGCACTTCGAGGTCATCATCCGCAAGATGCTGAGCAAGGTCCAGGTCATCCGCCCTGGCGAGACCAAGTATCTGCCCGGCGACTTGGTTGACCGTCTCGAGCTCAAGCGTATCAATGAAAAATTGACCTCCGAAGGCCGGACCCCGGCGCGCTTCTCCGAGGTGCTGCTGGGTGTGACCAAGGCCTCCTTGAGTACCGACTCGTTCCTCTCGGCGTCCTCCTTCCAGCATACCATCAAGGTCTTGGCCGGGGCAGCTATCGCTTCCAGCACAGACCCGCTATTTGGCCTGAAAGAGAACGTGATCATTGGCAAGCTCATCCCGGCCGGCACCGGCTTCACCCAGGGACGCTTCACTGAGTTTGAACACCCCGAAAACGACCTCGGGCCGGCTCTGGAACAGGGCGACCTGACCGAGGAAGAGCTTTCCGAGGAACTTGCGGACAGCACTGCGGCAGACTAAGTTTGGCCGACATCCAAAAGACTGAACAGAGACCCCAGAAATGGCGGTCTCTGTTTTTGTTCCGAATGCCTCTTGACAAACTAGAATATTTGTTCTATATTTAGAACACCACAGGTAATATCCATTTCCCCGAATGCAGGCTTCAAAAGGAGTTTGCGATGATGAAAAATCCACAGATTCAAATTTCGACCTTGTTAAAGAACACCAGCATCCGGCGCGGCGCATTCTTCGGCTTCATCCTGCTCGGCGCGTTGCTGTCCTTCGAAGTATTCAATTATTCCACCACCGATTTCGCGCTGACCGACTTGCTCGGGTCAGACCTTAAGTTCCTGGGGCTCCGTTGGGCGACCATCCTCTCCATTGCCTTTTGCGGCATCGACTTCGCCGGGATCGCCCGCCTGTTCACCCCCGAACAGGGCAAAGCCGAACCGGCCGAGGTCTGGTACCTGTTTGGCGCCTGGGTGCTGGCTGCGGCCATGAACGCCATCCTGACCTGGTGGGGCGTCTCGGTCGCCGTCCGCAACCACCAAGCCCTGGGCAGCGCCATCGTCAGCCAGCAGACCCTGCTCAACGTCGCGCCCGTTTTCGTAGCCATCATGGTCTGGCTGATCCGCATTCTGATCATCGGGACCTTCTCGATGGCCGGCGAGCGGCTGTTCAGCATCGCCGAAGATGCGATTTCCCGGGCCTCCTACTCCACCGCCCGTCCGGCCGCCCGGACCACCACCCGCACCGAGGTCCCAGCCAATCCCCGCCCGACCATTTCCAACCCGCGCCCTGCCCCGCGCAACGAACCGAGTTACCATCCCGTGGGCATGGCCGCCCGCTCATCCCGTGAGGACAACGCCAAGGCCTGGCGATAAAGTCCTGGTGACTGCCAACCTCCAACCCATCCTCCCTCCTGCCTCCCCCGTGCTGCGGGGGAGTGCCGATTAACGATTAAATAAAAAAGCCCTGCCGCAAAGCAGGGTTTTGTCATTCGAGCCGGGATCACCCGACCGGGTTGTTGGCGGAAGGTTCGGCATGGGCGCGCTGTTCGACGAATTTGAGGATGTCGTGCAGGAAGTTCGATCCCCGGCTGGTCAGGATCCCGGTCAGGATGGAACCCACGTAAGGGAATTGGACTTTGATATCCAGCAACTTGAACAAATCGAACCCGGTTGCCACGCTGACCACGATTCCGACAGCCAGGGCCAGAAGCGTGCTCTTGTTCCAGCCTTTCTCTTTGTCGTAAAGCGGTTTGAAGGTCTGGATGAGTGATTCGACCAGGAATGCGACTAGGGCCAATTGGGTCAGGTTCAGGTTCATTTGATTCTCTCCTTTTGCTTGGTATGGGTCAATGCACTCATTGTACAAAGTTCATCGAAGAAGTGCAAGACACTTGGTATAATTGCCACCCTACGCAGTCCTGCCCTCATGCCGTGCAGGCTTGCAATTCTTGCGAGGAACTTGATGGATAAGAAATATCACATTTGGACCGAAGGCTGCCAGATGAACGTGGCCGATTCCCAGCGGGTCGGCTCGGCGCTGGAGCATTTGGGGTATGCCTTTACCGGTAATGCCGAAGAGGCCGACGTGATCGTGCTCAACACTTGCGTAGTGCGCCAGTCCGCCGAGGACAAGGCGCTCGGACGCCTCCACTCGCTGCGCCCGCTCAAGGACCGCAACCCGAACCTGGTCATAAACCTGATGGGTTGCCTGGTCGGCGTGCGCGGGGCGGAAAAATTGCAGAAGAAACTCCCCTTCGTGGATGTCTTCTCCCCGCCCTCCGACCCCGGGCCCCTGGTCTCGTTCCTGACCCAGGGCGAAATCCAGTCGCTGGTAGACGCCGAAACCACCCGCCGCTTTATGATGATGGACGACGAGCTGGTGCTGCCCCTCCACGAGCGCGGCCAACTTGTCAGCGCCCACATCCCGGTCGTCTACGGCTGCTCGCACGCCTGTACCTTTTGTATCATCCCCTACCGGCGCGGGATCGAGCGCTCCCGTCCAGTCGGTGACATTGTGGGCGAGGCTCGTTCGTTGGCCGCCCAGGGCGTCAAAGAGATCACCCTGCTCGGCCAGATCGTTGACCGTTACGGCAAAGACATCCCCGACGGCCCCAACCTGGCCGGGCTGCTGCGCGTCATCCACGAGGTCGAGGGGATCGAGCGCATCCGCTTCCTGACCTCACACCCCAACTACTTCGGCGAAGACCTCCTGGACGCAGTGGCCGAACTGCCCAAGGTCATGCCGCATTTCGAGATCCCGATCCAGGCCGGGGACGATACCGTGCTGGAAAACATGAAGCGCGGCTACACCCAAGCCGACTACCGCCGCCTGGTGGACAAGATCCGCGCCAAAGCGCCGGGGTGTTCAATCGCGACCGACATCATCGTCGGATTCCCCGGCGAGACGGATGAACAATTCATGGAGACCTACCGGGTCTTATCGGACCTGCGGCTGGACGTGGCCCACCTGGCGCGTTACTCGCCCCGCGAGGGCACCGTTTCCGCCCGCCGCATGGACGATGACGTCTCCGCCGAGGAGAAAATGCGCCGCTTCCGCCTGCTGGAAGCGCTGCAGGAGCAGATCGTCGGCGAGATCAATGCCCAATACCTGGGGCAGACCGTCGAGGTCCTGTTCGAGGAAAAGGTCAAAGGACGCTGGAAAGGCCGAACCCCCACCAACAAACTGGTCTTCGTCGAATCAGAGGATGAATTACGCGGCCAAATCCTCCCCGTCAGCGTCACCTGGACCGGGCCGTGGTCCATGCAGGCCAGCCTGGTCCGCCAGCCGGTCACGCTATAAAACCATCAGGATTGATACAACACGCAAAGGCGTCTGTTCCGGCGCCTTTGCGTGCTGTCGTTTAAATATACAACTTCTCCGGGTCAATCTCCTCGCGCAACAAACGCAGTTCCTCGGCGCTGGGCGGCGGATTGGTGGAAAGGTCGTCTGCCACCACCAACTCGAAGCCAGTCGCCTCCAGTACCTCGTCCACACTGACGCCGGGGTGGACGGCTTTCAAGCGCATCCGGCAGGTTCCGGGATCGTAATCCATCAGCGCCAGGGTCGAGACGACGTAGGCCGGGCCGCTGTTGCGGGGCAGCCCAGCCGCCTCCCGCGCTCCCGGTCCGCTGAGGTATCCCGGCGTGGTGACGAAATCCACTTTGGAGACGAAGCGGCGCTTGTCGTGCTGCATGATGGCGATGGTGCGCCAGCACAGGCTTCCGACGTCATTGCCGCCGCCGGAGCCGGGCAGCCGGGCTTTGGGATGGTCGTGCTCGCCGATGACCACGCTGTTCAGGTTGCCGTAAGGGTCTATCTGCGCCCCGCCCAGGAAGCCGTAGTCAATGAAGCCGCGCTGGGCGGTCTCCATCGTGTCGCAGATGCCCGAAGCGGACAACCCCTTGTGGAAGGTGCGCGCTTCGCCGACGGCTCGCGGCAGCTCCTCCAGGATCGCGCCCAGGCCGCCGAACTCGAAAACAGGGACCAGGTTGGGGGCGGTGGTCTTGGCCGCCAGCATGGCCGCCAGCATCGGAATGCCCGTGCCGATGAAGCAGGTGGAGCTGTCCTCGAACAGCCGCGCCGCCACGCAGATCATCAATTCGGTTTTGGAATAGGTTTGTTCTGCCATAGTATTCTCCTCCACGCGATGGGAGTGCGTCGCACTATTTATCCTCGCTTCTCCCGCAGGGCGACCATCTCGTCCAGCCGTTCCTGCCCGATGAAGGCCAGGTATTCCTGGTGGTTGCTCAGCCCGTAAACGTACTTGTCGAGGTATTCCTGCGCGCCTTCGGCGGTTTTGCTCATCTCGACCCACTCACGGATGCCTTCCTCGTCCCGCCCGTAGACGTAGGCCATCTCGCCGGGATACGAGCCGAACGGGGCGTGGACAACCGCATCCACCAGGTAGTAGGGGATGATCGTCCGGTCGGGGGAGCTGCGGATCTCCTCGGTCGGGACGATCTCCTCGGCGCTGACGATCAGGCGTTTGCTGGCCCGGGCCATTTCGGCCGCGAAGCCGGTGATGCCCTCGATCTGGCAGTTGCCGTATTTATCCGCCCGGTGGACGTGGATCAGGGCCACGTCCAGCACCAGGGCCGGCAGCAGGGCCACCTTCTGCCCGGTGAACGGGTCTTCGACCACCTTGGCCGCGCTGTGGGCGATCATGTCGGTGCCAAGCATGGCCCGGGTCGGGATGAAAGGCACGCCCATCGCGGCGGCCTTCATCCGCCACGAGATGGACCCGTTCGACCACTCGACGCAGGTCTCGACCTGCCCGGATTCGACCGCCCGCCGCAGCGCCGAAGACGTGCCGTAGACTTCCAGGCCGATGTAGGTGATGTCGAGCTTCTTGACGATCCCCGCCGCCAGCCACAGGTCCAGTTCAAGCACGCCCTGGCCGCAGACCCGCAGCTCCTTCCTCCCCTGGCGGACCACCTCCCGGGCCAGCGACATCGGGCAGCGGACCGTGCCGTACAGCTCCGTGCCGATGTAACAGCCGTCGTAGACGAACTTGGCTACGGCTTCGGCCTCGGTCATCAGCTTGTCGGTCAGCTTGCGAGACTTGTGGGTGCGGTTCCACTCCCGGAACTCGTCCAGGTCGAAGGGTTGGATCAATTCCCCATGCCCCGATTCCAGAATGTTCATGCGTCCTCCTTGATGGGGTAGCGCAATTTGGCAAATTGCGCCACTGCCAAAAAAATCTCCTACGTCAAGAATAGCATAGCTACCCCGCTTATGGCAACCAGCGTCCCGGCAATGG
>DYLB01000010.1 GCA_020722305.1 Anaerolinea thermophila
ATATTCCCGCCATCTCGCACGGGCATCCCGGCCGCGGCGAAGTCCGCCCGCGGCTTGCCACCCAGGAAGACGTTGCCGCCTTGTGGGCCAACCTCGACGTGATTGATTGCTTCGCCACCGACCACGCCCCGCACACCCTGGCCGAAAAGGACGGCGAGAATCCGCCTCCCGGCTTCCCCGGCGTGGAGACCATCCTGCCGCTGTTGCTGACCGCGGTAGACCGTGGACGATTGACCGTGGACGATATCGTCCAGCGGATGCACACCGCTCCCAAACGCATCTTCCACCTCCCCGACCAACCCGAGACCTGGGTCGAAGTGGACGAGGCTGCCGAATACGAGATCCACGCCGCCGATTTGCATTCCCGCTGCGGCTGGACTCCCTTCGAGGGCTGGCAGGTCAAAGGGCGGGTCAGGCTGGTCGTCTTGCGCGGCCGCGAGGCGTTTAGGGATGGCCGGGTACTGGCTGAACCCGGTTACGGTCGAAATGTGAGAAGTCTCCATGAAAATAATTTTCACCACCAGGCATGAAAATCTATTTTCAGATCAGATAATCGTATGCTGTATAATGTTTCAAGATAAAGGAGCAAGATATGGAGTACACCCCATCTTATCAGATCAACGTGCAGAAACGTGATGTCATTGTACGGTTCCGCCGCGAGTTGGTAGACCGGGAAACATTGGGGAGGTTTCTCGACTATCTCGAACTCGAGTCCATTCGCAGGCGGAGTCAGTTGACAGAAGAGCAGGCCTCCAAATTGGCAAATGAAATCAATAAAGCCGTTTGGGAAAATCTCAAGAAAGCCTTCTTGGAGGGCTAGGTCTTGGCACGTGTTGTAGTGGACACGAACGTTATTTTTTCCGCACTGGTCAGCGGGAAAGAATCTGCTTTTTCGGAAATACTATTACAGTCAAAGAATGACTTCTATGCTTGCGAAACCACCCTGGTAGAGATATTTAAGCATAAAGAAAAGATTCTAAAATTCTCCCGCTTTTCAGACGATGATTTGGTGCGTTTCTATTACATAATACTCAACCGTCTTAACTTATACAAAGAAACATTGATCGCTCCTGAACACCGTAAAGCAGCCTATAACTTATGCCATGATATTGACGAAACTGATACTCCTCATGTAGCCTTGACCCTTGAATTGGATGCCGTCCTTTGGACTGGCGATAAGCGGTTGAAAGAAGGCCTGGAGGAAAAGGGATTTAAAGATTTCTTTGTCCCCGACATTTTTCGGTAACATAAACCTGACAGCTAACTGTCAGGTTTTTCGTGATAGTCAAAAGTAAAAAAGACGACCGTACAGGATGCCTTGACTCAAAACTTTCGAAACGCCTTGCTTCGCGCACTTCTGCGGTTTATGTTCAGGAAGGAACTTCCCATTCCCGAAAGCCGCGCCCGCTCGGAAAAGTACGCCCGGTGGATTGGGAGGGCCCCGCTCCACGTGCAGGTGGAGGCGCTGCAAATCGGCGCTGTCTACACTGAATGGATCATCCCGCCAGATGCGGATGACCGACACGTTATCCTCTACCTGCACGGCGGCGGATACGTCTCCGGGTCGGTGGCGATCCACAAGCTGCTGTGCGTCGAACTGGCGAACGCGACCGGGGTGCGCATCCTGCTGCCGGAATACCGCCTGGCCCCGGAGAATCCCTTCCCGGCCGCACTGGAGGACGCCCTGTCCGCCTACCGCTGGCTGCTGGCCCAAGGATTCGAGGCCGGCAACATCGTCATCGCCGGGGATTCGGCCGGCGGCGGACTGAGCCTGGCAGTCACCCTGTTCCTGTGCGGGACGGGCGAGCCGCTCCCGGCTGCGGTGGTCTGCATCTCGCCCTGGGCCGACCTGACCCTCTCCGGCGGCTCGCACCGTACCAAAGCCAGCGCCGATCCCATCCTGTACGCGAAGGAATTGCGTTACTGGGCCTTGAGTTACACGGACGAGGGCAACCTGTCTAACCCGCTGGTTTCGCCGGTCTACGCCGACTTCCACGGTTTCCCGCCGATGCTGATCCAGGTCGGGAGCGAGGAAATCTTGCTGGACGATGCCGTGACCGTAGCCGAAAAAGCCAAAGCCGCGGGCGTGGACGTGACCCTGAGAGTCTGGCCGGGCATGTGGCATGTCTGGCACGCGACGGGGCCGTTGCTGCCCGAAAGCCGGGAGGCGCTGGCAGAGATCAGCCAATTCGTGAGAGCACATTTTGATTAAACGGTAGCAGACCGAAAGGTCGCGAGAATCGGGCAGAAAAAAGCCATAGCGATAGACGATAGCCGATAGCCGGAATCCGGTTTTTGTGCAGAGGAAGTCCCAATCCCGAAAATCGAATATCGAGTAACGACTATCGAATTACCAATCCCCAATTTTCAAGGAGTAAAAATGCCTACTGATCCCCAATCCCCCTACCTGCCGTTCGGCGACAACACCCACGCGCCCTGGTACGGCAAGGACATCCTGTCGGTCAAGCAGTTCAGCCGGGCCGACCTGGAATACATTTTCGGCGTGGCGCACGAGATGCGCGGCATGGTCGAGCGCATCGGCACGTTCGACCTGCTGAAGGGCAAGATCTTGGCCAACCTGTTCTACGAACCGTCCACCCGCACCTCGTCGTCGTTCACGGCGGCCATGGAACGGCTGGGCGGCAGCGTCATCCCGATCAACGAGGTGAAATACTCGTCGGTGTCGAAGGGCGAAAGCCTGCCGGATACCGTCCGCACGCTCGAATGCTACGCCGACGTGATCGTGCTGCGTCACCCAGAAGTCGGCTCGGCGGCGATTGCGGCCAAGGCGGCGCGCAAGCCGGTCATCAATGCCGGCGACGGCGTGGGTGAGCATCCCACCCAGGCCCTGCTCGACCTGTTTACCATCTTCGAAGAACTCGGCGTCGGCGTGGTGGACGGGCTGACCGTGACCATGCTCGGCGATTTGAAATACGGCCGCACGGTCCACTCGCTGGCGCGTTTGCTTTCGCTCTACAAAGTCAAACTCAACTACGTCTCGCCGGAGATTTTGCGAATGCCGAAGGAAGTGATGGACGAGGTAGCCGCCCAGGGCATCCCGCAAGCCGAATACGCCTCGCTCGAAAAAGCCCTGCCCGATACCGACGTGCTGTACGTCACCCGCGTCCAGAAGGAGCGCTTCGAAGACCCCGCCGAATACGAAAAGGTCAAGGGCGCGTATGTGATCAATCCTGCCATCATGCAAACCGCCAAGCAGCAGATGATCGTCATGCACCCCCTGCCGCGCGTCGGCGAGATCAGCACCGACTTCGACGACGATCCCCGCGCCGCCTACTTCCGCCAGATGGAGTACGGCCTGTACGTGAGAATGGCCCTGCTGGCGATGGTTTTAGGAAAGGCATAGTTTCACGTTCCAAGTTTCACATTCCAGGTACACTTGGAACGTGGAACTTGACACTTGGAACTCTAAAGCATGGAAGCCTTCTTCTCTTTCCTCGAAAGACGGGTGGACGACTGCCCCTCCCTGCTGTGCATCGGACTCGACCCGCACGTCAGCGATTTGAGCGAACCCACAGCGAAAGCGGCGCGGGACTTTTGCCTGTCTCTCGTTAAAGCGACCGCGCCCTATGCTGCCGCGTTCAAGCCCAACGCGGCCTTCTTCGAGTTCTTCGGCCCCGAAGGCTGGAGCGCGCTCAAGGACGTTATCCAGGCTATCGGCGAAGAATCGGCCCGGATGGGGTCGCTCATCCCCGTCATCCTCGACGCCAAGCGCGGCGACATTGCCTCTACCGCCGAAGCATACGCCAGATCCGCCTTCGAGCATCTCGGCGCGCACGCCATCACGCTCAATCCATACCTGGGCTTCGATTCCATCCAGCCGTTTTTAGGCTACCAGGAAAAGGGCGTCTTCCTGCTGTGCAAGACCAGCAACCCGGGCAGCCGCGACCTGCAAGATTTATCCGTTTCTCCTCTCCCTGAGGGCGAGGGGGGAGGGGTGAGGGCGCTCTATGAACACGTTGCCCGCCTTGCCCAACAATGGAACACCGGGGACAACGTCGGCCTGGTCGTTGGTGCAACCCAGCCGGAAGCGCTGACCCGCGTCCGCGCCGCCGCGCCAGACTTGTGGTTCCTGTCCCCCGGCGTTGGTGCCCAGGGCGGGGACCTGGAGTCCGCGCTCAGGTCCGGTCTGCGCAAAGATGGCAAAGGGATGCTTATCAACGTCTCGCGCAGCATTGCGCGGGCCGCCGAAGGTCCCGGCTTGGCTGCGGCGGAACTCAGAGATCAGATACTCGAAACTCGATATTCGATATTTGGGAAGTAATGACGAGATTCGGTATTCGCAAATCGAGTATCAAGTATCGAATATCGGACAACTATTGAGGAGAATTCATGGAAAACAAATCCCAAATCACGAACATCGAATTATCGAATATCGCCGATGAACTTCTCTCCGCCGGCTGTATCAAATTCGGCGAATTTACCTTGAAATCCGGTTTGCAGTCGCCGATTTACATTGACCTGCGCCGTCTCATCTCACACCCCAAACTGCTGGCTGACGTTGCCCGGGCCTACTTATCTCTACTCGCTACTCTCGAATTCTCTCGCCTGGCCGGCTTGCCCTATGCTGCAATTCCTATTGCCACCGCCATCAGCCTGGCCGGGAACTACCCCATGATCTACCCGCGCAAGGAAGTCAAAGCCTACGGGACGAAAGCCGAGATCGAGGGCGAGTATCACGCCGGGGAAACCGTGGTCGTGATAGATGACCTGGCCACCACGGGCGGGAGCAAATTCGAAGCCATCCAAAAATTGACCGGCGCCGGGCTGGCCGTCAAAGACGTGGTCGTACTGGTGGACCGCCAGTCCGGGGCGAAGGAGTCGCTGGCCGAGGCGGGCTACACCCTGCACGCCGTGCTGACCATCAGCGAGATGTTGGACTATTGGGAAAAGACGGGGAAAGTTGGGAAGGATAAGATCGAGGCAACCAGGAAGTTCCTGGAACACGCCAAATGAAACTATGTTATAAACGCTGCTATGGAAAAGACTTTTTTAGAACGCAGAGGCAAGTTACAAGACCTTGACAGATCATTTGATCTGGAATTCTGGCAGGCGCAACCCGCCAAAGCCCGCTTCGATGCCTCCTGGGAATTGATCCTTCACTATATGAAAGTCAAAGGGCGCGATGTTCGTCAACTCAGACTTCAGCGATCTGTTACGCATTTTCAACGGCCACAACGTTAAGTACCTGATCATTGGCGGATATGCAGTGGTTCAGATGCCGAGCCGCGCTTCACCAAAGACCTTGACGTGTTGATCAGCACCGATATCGAGAATGCGGGAGCGGTTTTCGCTGCGTTGCGTGAGTTTGGCGCTCCACTTGCAGGCTTGACCCCCAAGGACTTTTCGGAAGAAGGGTTTTTCTTCCAGATGGGAGTGCCCCCGATCCGTGTGGATGTGTTGATGGGCATCCCGGGAGTTCATTTCGATGAGTGTTGGGAAAGGCGCGTGGAGGTGGATTTCGACGGGCTGAAAGTCATCTTCATCTCGAAGCAGGATTTGATCGCTTCGAAACGCGCGGCAGGGCGCCCGCAAGATTTGATTGACGCAGATTTACTATCGCAGGAAGATTGACTGGCGCGGCTCTCGTCCTGGCGCAAAGGAGTCCTTAGCCGAAGCGGGCTACACCCGCGCGCCGTGCTGACCATCAGCGAGATGTTGGACTATTGGGAAAAGACGGAGAAAGCTGGGAAGGATAAGATCGAGGCGACGAGGAAGTTCTTGGAACACACCAAATGAAATGATGTTATAAACGTTGCTATAAAGAAGACTTTTGTAGAACGCAGAGGCAATCTCAAAAGTGGATGTGCGCGGCGCGGTCGTGCGGGAAACACTGAATACTGGATACTGAATACTGAATACTGGATACTGGATACTGAATACTGAACACTGGATACTGAACACTGGATACTGAATACTGATGTACAAACTCCTCCGCTCCCTCCTCTTCCGCCTCGACCCTGAGACCGCCCACCACCTCACCCTGCAACTGATGCGTCTCGCCGGGCACCAGCCGCTGATGACCATTTTGCAGGTGCTGTATTCCACAGCCTACAAACCTGTCGAAGCCTTCGGGCTGACCTTCAAGAATCCTGTCGGCTTGGCGGCGGGCTACGACAAGGACGCGGTCGCCCTGCGCGGGCTGGCTACGCTCGGCTTCGGCCACGTCGAAGTCGGCACGGTCACGCCGCGCCCGCAGCCGGGAAATCCGAAACCGCGCCTCTTCCGCCTGCCCGAAGACGAAGCTGTCATCAACCGCATGGGCTTCCCCTCGCAGGGAGCCGAGAAGGTCATGCGCACGATCAAAAAGCATTACAAGGCCAGGCTCCGCCGCCCGAACATCGTCCTGGGAGTCAACCTGGGCAAGAACAAGGACACGCCCAACGAAGAAGCCGTTTTCGATTATCTCGAACTGCTCGGCAATTTCGCCTCCCTGGCCGATTACCTGACCATCAATGTCAGTTCGCCCAACACGGTCGGCCTGCGCCAGTTGCAGGGACGCGAAGCCCTCCACAGCCTGTTGTCGCAACTCGACCATCAGCGGAAAGTGGAGGAAAAACGCCTCGAAAAGCGGATTCCGCTATTGGTAAAACTGGCCCCCGACCTGAGCGATTCCGACCTCGAAAGCGCCCTGGACGTGATCCTGTCCACCGCTATGGACGGCGTGATCGCCACGAACACGACCCTCACCCGCCAGGGCCTGCGCTCGCCGCGTCAGATGGAAGCCGGCGGGTTAAGCGGCAGCCCGCTCCGGGTCCAGGCCGAGGCGGTGCTGGAAAAAGCCGTTCGCCGGGTGAACGGTCAAATCCCGGTAATCAGCGCGGGCGGGATCATGAGTCCCGCTGACGCAAAACGCCGCCTCGACAAAGGGGCGGCGCTGGTGCAGGTCTATACCGGGCTGGTCTATGCCGGGCCGGGGTTGGTGAAGAAGATCGTGCGGGGGGTGTTGTGATCAGGGGGAGGGCCTGAAGGCGGGCTGGGTTCTCTCGCGCGGGTTGCGGAAGAAATCCGGCGGCAGGGGGATGGGATCGAAGCTGCCGCCTGCGGCGATGATCCCGTAAGGAATCAGGTAAAGCTGGATCGGGGCCGCGGCCCCCAAGGTTGCATCCTGGAACGTCACGAGCACGTAGCGCCCGTCCGGGCTCCAGCGGACATCCCGGTAACAGCAGCTACCCAGCGGGGTGAGCGGGATGCCTTTGTGGGTTTCGGTATTGTACGTGTACAGGTAGCCGAAACCGCCGTTGCGTTTGTCGCTGTTCATCAGGAACAACAGGTTGCCGTCCCAGTCGAAATCGGGTATTTCGGGGCCGCTGAAATCGAAACGCTGGCCGGGGAACTCGTCTTCCAGGGCGGGTTCGGCGTCCATGCAGCGGGAGATGTCCAGGATGCGGACGAGGTCAACCCGTTTGTTGCCACTCACCCCGCGCAGGATGATGGCGATCCGCCTGCCGTCCGCGGCCCAGCGCACCTCTTCGACGGCGTGGCTGGTGTAAACCAGGCAGGTATCTTTCTTGACCAGGTCGCTGCGGATGCGGGCAGTGGACAGCCGCGCCAGGTCGAAGGGCAGGATGAACAATTCCCGGTTGAGGCTGATCGCCACCTGGGTCCCGTCGGGCGAGACGCGTACCGCGTCGAGGTATTCGGCGGCCTCGAAGCAGGTAATGGTATTGACGATTCCTTTTTCGATTTCCACCGTGTTGATACATTTGCCGCTGATGTAAAGAATGGTCTTTCTGTCCGGGAGCCATTGCAAATCGGACTTCTCCCGCCGGTCAACCGTCAACCGGACCGGGTCGCTGCCGTCCATGTTCATGGTCCAGATTTCGTTGTTGGCGATGAAGGCGATCTGGTCCGCGCCGCCGAGGGTGAGGACGGCGGGTGTCGGTTCGAGGGTGGGAGAGGGGGCTTCGGTCGGCGCTTCGGTAGCCGGGACCGGTGGGGCTGTCGGCGCCAGCGTGGGCTTTTCTGTGGCTGACGGCTGGGCGAAGGCCGTCGGCTGTGTACTGGTTCCGGTCGGTTCGGCTTTGATGAACGGCAGGAGCTTGTTCCCCGCGAAGACCATTCCGACCAGTCCCAGCCCGACGATGAGTATGAGGGCCGGGAGCCAGACCAGGGCCAGGTTGAACTTTTTGGCCGGAACGGATACAGCAGCTTGGGCCGCCATCGTTTTGGCCGTGCCGATGCGGGTTTTGGCGATAGTGGTCTTATTGGCGAGCGTGGTTTCGAGGTCAGGTGTTTTGCCCGCGACCACGGCGTCGAGCGCTTTCGACAGCATTCCTGCGGTTTGGAAACGCTCCTCGCGGTCCTTGGCCATGGCTTTCTTGATGATGTCGTCCATGGCGACGGGCAGGTTGGGATTGAAATCCAGGATGTGCGGGACGGGTTCGGTGATGTGTTTGACCACCAGGCCCATGGGGGTATCGGCTTCGTAAGGCGTCCGCCCGCTGAGCATCTCGAACAGGATCGTCCCCAGGGCATAGATGTCGGCCCGCCCGTCCACGGCCGTACCCTGGGCCTGCTCCGGGCTGATGTAGCTGGGCGTGCCGACGATGGCGCTGCCGGTCACGTTGGTCTGGGACTGGGTCAGTTTGGCGATCCCGAAATCGGAGATGTAAGGTTCGCCGCCCTTGTCAAAAAGGATGTTGGCCGGTTTCAGGTCACGGTGGACGATGCCTTTGGCGTGGGCCTCGTCCAGGGCGGAGGCCAGGCGCTGCATCACCTTTGCGGCCTGCTCGAGGCTGAAGGGGCCTTTCTTGAGCCGGTCGGAGAGCGAGCCGCCGGTCATGTAACGCATCACGTAGTAGGGCTGGCCTTCGTCCTCGCCCACATCGTAGACCGGCACGATGGCGGCGTGCTCCAAGGCCGCGATGGTCCTGGCTTCGCGCTCGAAGCGCACCCTGAATTGAGGGTCGTGCAGGAACTCACGCGGCAATATTTTTATCGCGACTTCACGGTCGAAACGTGGGTCCATCGCCAGGTACACAGTGGCCATCCCCCCGCGCCCGAGTTCTCTGATGATCGTGTATTGCCCAATTTTCTCCGGAGTCATACTGTCAAGTATAACCACGCAGTATGTGAAAAGCAAGTTGTCAGCCTGACAGTTTTGATGAGTGGCTCCTCCGGGAAACAAACACTTGTTACGAAAAAGCAGGGATGCTATAATCCCGCCTGCCGCCCTGGTAGTTCAACGGACAGAACAAGGCACTCCTAAGGCTTAGATGTGGGTTCGATTCCCGCCCGGGGCACAATATTTTAAGATAACTCATAGACAAAACGCTTGCTTTTTGTAGGCAATTGTATTATTATAAGGGCGACAAACGTTTGGGTGCCCCCCTCACCCAGGCGTTTGTCATTTTAACGGCGGGCCGCGCAATCATTGGATTGGGCGGTCTTTTGTTTGGTCCCGCTGCCGGCAAGGGGGATGGGCGTATAATTCAGGCATTCACACTTTTTCGATTTGGAGGCCGACCATGACCCTGGATTTATCCGCCATCCGCAGCCAGTTCCCGTCCCTCGACCGCGAGGCGGTTTTTTTCGATAACCCCGGCGGGACCCAGATCGCCAAACCTTCCCTCGACCGGATCACCCGTTACCTGCTGGAATCCAACGCCAACCACGAGGGCGCTTTTGCGACCAGTATCGCCTCGGACGCGGTCTTGGATGAAGCCCACCAAGCTATGGCGGATTTCTATAATGCCTCCGGCCCGGAGGAGATCATCTTCGGCAACAACATGACCACCCTGACCCTGCACATCAGCCGCTCGATCTCGCGGGACTGGCAGCCGGGCGACCGGATCGTCGTCACCCGGCTCGACCACGACGCCAACGTCACACCCTGGCTGCTGGCCGCTAAAGACCGCGGCGGTGAGGTGCTGTGGGTGGATTTCGATGTCGAAGACGGCACCCTGAAACTGGATGAGCTGCAAAAGGCCCTTGACCAGAAGCCGCGCCTGCTGGCGGTGGGTTACGCCTCCAACGCCCTGGGGACGATCAACCCGGTGGCCAAGATCGTCAAGATGGCCCACGAAGCCGGGGCGCTGGTCTACGTGGACGCGGTCCAGTATGCGCCGCACGGGGCGATTGACGTGCAGCGCCTGGATTGCGATTTCCTGGTGTCGAGCAGTTACAAATTTTTCGGCCCTCATGCCGGTATCCTGTACGGGAAACGCGAACTGCTGGAAAAGCTCTACGCTTACAAGGTTCGCCCGGCGACGGACAGCCTGCCGGGCAAGTTCGAGACCGGGACGCAGAACCACGAGGGGATCGCGGGCGTGCTCGGCGCACTGGAATATTTCGAGTGGATCGGCGAGCAGTTCGGCGACGAACAGGTCGAAGCCCTGGCCGAAGAGGGTTACACAGGGCGGCGGATGGCGCTCAAGACGGCCATGTCGGCGGTGCGCGCTTACGAGTTCGAGTTGAGCCGGGCGCTGCTCGAGGCGCTGGAATCCGTCCCCGGGCTGCGACTCTACGGCCTGAGCGACCCCCGCCGCCTGGACGAGCGCGTGGCGACCTTCTCGTTCCGGCTGAAGGACCTGCATCCACGCCTCGTGGCCGAAAAGCTGGCCGCGAAAAACATCTACGTCTGGGACGGCAACTATTACGCCATCAACGTCACCGAGCGGCTGGGGCTGGAAGACAGCGGCGGGATGGTGCGCGTCGGCGCGACCCATTACAATACCCTCGAAGAAGTCGAACGGTTGAAAGAAGCGCTGCTCAAGATCAGCGCGGGTTGACTTGTCATCAGCCAAACCTCAACTGGCCTGGCCTATTGATGCGCCAGGCCGGGTTATTTTTGGCTCTTGGGGAATCTCCGGATGACTGCCATATCTGGTGGCGTCCCGTAGGTCACGCTTGAAGCGTGACTTATATCTGCGTATACTGGAATTGTAACCACAAGGAGGTTTGGATGTTCAAGTCAATTTTACTGGCGGTGGATGGTTCGGAACATTCGAAGCGGGCGACCCAAATGGCGGCCGCGCTGGCCCAGATCATGCGCTCGGACCTGTGGATCGTATCGGCCTTCGAGCCTATCCCGGCGTACCTGGGCGAACCGCTCTGGCAGCAGGCGCTGGCCAAGTCTATGAACGTGGCCGACCAGGCCGCGGCCGAGGCACTGGCGATGATCGGGCGCATCCCCGGAGAGGTCAAGACGGAGGTCGTCGAGGGGCCGGCCGCGGAGGCGATCTTGAAGGTGGCGGAAAGCCGCAAACCCGACCTGATCGTGATGGGGTCGCGCGGGCTGAGCCGCTTGGCCGGGCTGCTGCTGGGCAGCCAGAGCCAGAAGGTGGTGCAGCACGCCACTTGCCCGGTGCTGATCGTCCGCTAACTTTTAGCGGCCTTCGGCGGCGCGCTTCTCGGCTTGGGCGAACTCTTCGGGCGTGTTTAGGTTCCAGAAGGCCAGCCCTTCAGGGTCGTGGACGGCGGTCTCTTCGGGCGAGAGGCTGCGGACCTTGACTTGCGGGAACCAGGCGATCAGTTTCCACAGGTCGGCCTCGAGGGCGGATTGGATGGCGGGCAGGCAGGTCTCCCGGCGGTAGACGGCGTGGAGCGGTTCGAGCATCCCACCGCCCGAATCGGGGATGACCACGTCCGCCTCTTCCTGGACGATGAGGCTGAAGGCGCGCTCGAAGAGCGTTCGACTGGCGAAGGGCATGTCGCAGGCCACCACCGCCACGAGCGGGTTTTTAGCGGACGAGAGCGCGGTGTAGAGTCCGCCCAGGGAGCCGCGGCCAGGCCGCAGGTCCGGGAAGAGCGGCAGGCCCAGGAAGCGGTAGTCGTCAGGGCGGTTGGTCGTCACCAATATTTCGTCCGCAAGCGGGGCGAGACGCTCCATCACGCGGACGATCAACGGCTGGCCGAGGAACGGCATGAGGGCCTTGTCCTGGCCCATGCGGCTGGACTGTCCGCCAGCCTGGATCACGAGTGAACGCATAAATGGATTATACTTCCAGCAGGAGGCAGGATGACGATCCTTGCTGAAGTTCTGGATGGTTTTACGACGGCGGGGGAATTGTTCGAGCCGGGTGCGGACGGTGCGGTGCGCTGTGTGGCTTGCGCCCACCGCTGCCTGATCCGGCCCGGCAGGCGCGGCATCTGCCAGGTGCGTTTCAATGACAACGGTGAGCTGCGCGTGCCATGGGGTTACGTGGCTGCCCTGCAAAGCGACCCCATTGAGAAAAAGCCTTTTTCGCACGTGCTTCCCAGCGCCAACGCGCTGACGTTCGGGATGCTGGGATGCGATTTCCATTGCCCTTACTGCTTTACCGGCGATACGCAAGTCATAACCGGCGAGGGGCCAAAGCCATTATCGGACTGTTTCGATCTCTGCGAGCGGTTCGAGCGGCGCGTTGACGGCGAAACAGGTTATCCGGCCGATTTGTATGCGATCAGCGCTTCGGGGGCCAGGAGGAAGGTCAAGGCTGTATTCAAGCATGCCTACCAGGGAGATCTTAAAGTGATTACTCCCTATTATTTGCCTGCTTTGAAATGCACGCCGGACCATAAGGTATTTGCGGCGGATGATGTTGGCGTGGAGCCGGTCCTGACCCGCGCCGCCGAGCTGTCGAAAAAATCTTACCTTGCCGTCCCGAAGCATCATTCCTTTTCAGTGCCACAAGTTGTGGATGTGTTGTCGGTCCTTTCGACTCACCATATCGAATACCAGATTCCCTGGAAATTGTCGGATGACCAGATCCAGACGGTCATGACGGAGACAGAACAGGGGCGCTCCTCCCAGGAGATAGGCGCGAAACTTGGCTTAGATCCCTCTTATGTTCGACATATTCGCAGCAAATATCGTCGCGGAAAGATAAAGAAAACGATTGTAGAAGGCGCATTAGTAAATGGCGGTTTGGTTCGCTTCCCAAATGAACACAAGCCGGGAATTCCAGCCCATCTACCTTTGACGGAAGAATTTGCCCGGTTATTGGGTCTCTATTGCGCAGAAGGTTCGGTCGTAAAGAGTAAAGATCGTCCGAACAGTCTGACGATAACCTTCAACTTTTCCCCTCAAGAATTTGGTTTTGCGGATGAAACCGTCCAACTGCTAAAACATTGCTTGGGGGTGGATGCACAAGTGGTCAAACGGCAGACAACTTTGGGCGTGTCTGTAATGAAGGCTTCTGCCGGGTTGTTGTTGAAGAGTCTGGCCGGCGGGAAAGCCCAGGATAAACACGTACCTGCCCAAATCTTTAATGCGCCTAGAAATGTCGCGAAGGCTTTCCTGGATGCTTATGTCGCCGGAGACGGCCATTGCTACCCTAATGGCAAAGTTACCATTACAACGGTTTCTTCATCTCTTGCTTATGGCATCGCATGGCTGGCTTTGAAATTGGGATGTTTGCCCTCCATCTATCCCGCGAAAATGCCCAATACTGCGACAATCCAAGGCCGGACGGTTAATCGAGCGCCGTATCAATACACTGTTGTTTGGTATAAGGATAATGCAAGCCGAGCCAGAATGGTCGAGACGGAAAAATTCTACCTTGTTCCCATCAAGGAAATCGAAACAGAACCTTTCGAAGGCGATGTTTTCAACATAGAGGTGGAACAAGAGCATAACTATCTGGCCGGTTTTTTTGCGGTTTCGAACTGCCAGAACTGGCTGACCTCCCAGGCCGGGCGTGATCCCGAGGCGGAGGCGTCGGTCAACCTGATCCGCAAGATCACGCCGGAGCAGATGGTGGAATACGCCCGCCGTGTCCGGGCGGAGGTGGTGGTCTCGTCGTATAACGAGCCGCTAATCACCAGCGAATGGGCGGTGGGGATCTTCAAACAGGCCAGAGCCGCCGGGCTGAAATGCGCCTTCGTCTCGAACGGTAACGCCACGCCGGAGGCCCTGGCCTATTTGCGTCCTTACCTGGACGCCTATAAAGTTGACCTGAAATCCATGCAGGCCAAAAACTACCGCCAGTTGGGTGGCGTGCTCAAGCACGTGCTGGAGACCATCCAGAAGGCGCACGAACTGGGGTTGTGGGTCGAAGTGGTGACACTGGTCATCCCCGGTTTCAACGACAGCAATGACGAACTGTGGGACGCAGCCCGCTTCCTGGCGAGGGTCTCGCCCGACATCCCCTGGCACGTGACTGCCTTCCATAAAGACTATCACATGACCGACCCGGAGAATACGCCGGCGAAGACCCTGCTGCGGGCGGCCGAGATCGGAGGCGAGGCCGGGCTGCGCTACGTCTACGCCGGCAACCTGCCCGGCATGGTGGACGAGTACGAGGATACCCATTGTCCGCAATGTAACATGGTGCTGGTGAAGCGCAGGGCTTACGTGATCCGCGAGTACCACATCACGTCGAATGGAACCTGCCCGAAGTGCGGCGCGAAGATCCCCGGGGTCTGGCCTGAAGACCCGGACCGCGTCACCCTGAACGGGTACGGTTTCCCGCTGCCTGTTTATTGATTTGGAACATATTTTCCCCTTTTCCCGTTACAGACCCGATGAGCGATACTCGTCCATCGGGTCTTGTGTATAATGAATGTGTGATTCCCCCATTTTCCCAAAAGAGGCTCCCATGAAGTCAAAAAACTTCACCTGGCGGTTTGTCCCTGCCATCCTGGTCATCCTTTCCCTGGCGTGCAGCCTGTTGACGCCGCAGCCGACTCCTGAGCCGCTGCCCACCTCTACGCCCCTGCCCACGCCGTTCCCGACCCCCTCCGAGCCGCTGCCTCCGGCCCTGGTCGAAGTGGACCCGGCCCCGGGCAGCCAGATTTCCTTGAATCCCGCTTTCAAATTCTATTTCAACCAGCCCATGGACCGCGCCTCGGTCGAAGCCTCGCTCTCCAACCTGCAAGGCGCGTTCACCTGGCTGGACGACGCCACCCTGAGCGTGGAAACCGGCCTCTTGCTGGCCCCGAACGACACCTTCAGCTTCACCCTCGAAAACATCCGGGCGGCGAACGGACTGACCCTGCCGGAAGCGCAGACCTACTCGTACACTACCGCCGACAGCCTGCGCGTCACCCAAATGCTGCCGGAACCGGATACCGCCGAAGTCCAACCGACTTCGGCGGTGGTGGTGGCGTTCAACCAGCCGGTCGTGGCCCTCGGCGCCGAGATGGCCTCCCAGCCTGCTCCCATCCAACTGGACCCGCCCGCAACCGGGACCGGCGAATGGCTCAACACCAGCACCTACATCTTCTATCCCGAACCGGCGCTCGAAGGCGGCAGGGACTACACCGTCCGCCTGAACCCGGTGGTCAGCACCGCCGACAGCCCCCTGGCAGACGACCAGCCCAGCGCCTGGACATTCACCACGTCCATGCCGCGCCTGCTGACCTACGAACCGACCACGGATTTCCTCGACCTGGACGGGAAGATCACCCTGACCTTCAATCAGCCGATGGACACGGCCAGCGTGGAAGCCGCCTTTTCCTTTTCCGGCCCCGGCGGGAGCGTCCCCGGACAGGTGGCCTGGGAGGCGAACGATACGCGTTTGACTTTCACCCCGGCCGCGCGCCTGTCGCGAAACAGCCGGTACATCCTCTCGGTCAGCACGCAGGCCAAAGGTCGCGGCGGGAGCGCCCTGGAAGCTCCCGTGCTGGTGGATTTCACCACCTACCCGGAGATGTCCATCACCGGCACGGACCCGGCCTCCGGCCAACTCAGCAGCCAGTACGGCTCCGTCACCGTTTACTTTAGTGCGCCATTGGCCAGGGGCAGTTACCAGGATGACGTCACGATCTCGCCTGCCGACACGGAAATGAACGTCTACCAGGCCGACGGGACCTCCCTGGGCCTGTACGGGTCGTTCGCCCCCGAAACGACTTACACGGTGACGGTCTCGGGCGCTATCGAAGACAAATGGGGGCAGTCGGTGGGCAAGCCGTACACCTTCACGTTCAGCACCCCGCGCGCCAAACCGACCGTGCAAATGCCCTACCTGGACGGATCGGGCGTGTTCTACGTCCAGCCGGATAACCCGCAGTTTTACGTCCAGGCTGTCAACGTGGATTACCTGGATGTCGGGCGCGGTACCGTCCCGCTCACCGACCTGATTGCCTTCTCCAGCGGCGGTCTCGACATACGCACTTATTACCCCGATAACCTGACATCCTGGCGGATCCGCCTCGATTCCGTGACCAATACCAGCGAACCGGCGGCGCTCGTCCCCGACCCGGATGGCGGCGGGCTGGCCCCAGGCATTTACTATTTCTACGTCCAGCCGCCGGCCGGGACGGAGGGCATCAAACAGGGCTGGGACGTGACCTTCCTGGTTGCCAGCCACATCAACCTGGTGCTGAAGATCGGCGCGCAGGATGCCCTGGTCTGGGCGGTGGACACGCGCACCAACGCCCCCCTGGCGAACGCGCCGGTCTCGTTGTATAACGAGACCGGCCGGCTGCTGGCCGCCGGCCAGACCGACGCCAATGGCCTGTGGCAGACTGGCATTCCCACCCAGGATAACCTCTACGGGGCCTTTTACGCCGTCACCGGAGCGCCCGGCGAGGACACCTTCGGCCTGGGCATCTCGCAGTGGAATTCGGGGATTTCCTCCTGGTCTTACGAAATCCCCTCCGACACGAGTCCGCCGCACACGCAAATCTATTTGTACACCGACCGCCCCATCTACCGCCCCGGACAGACGATCTACTTCAACGCCGTGGTCCGCCAGGCCTTTGACGGCCGTTACACCCCCCTGCCGGACCGGAGCATCCAGCTCGAACTGCGCGATGACAACGGCCTGCTGCTCAAGACTTTCAATCTGTCCCTGTCGGAATACGGAACGGTGAACGGCGAGTACACCCTGTCTGCGGATGCCCAGCCGGGGAACTATTATTTCACCACCGCCACCCCGACTTCTTTGTATACATACTTCCATGTGGCGGAATACCGCAAACCGGAAATTGACCTCTCGGTCGCGTTTTCGCCGGACGAAGCCCAACAGGGACAGGGGATCGAGGCGAAAGTCTCAGCCAAATATTTCTTCGGCGCGCCGGTCGGCAACCGCGCCGTGACCTGGTCGCTGTATTCCGAGCCGGGATATTTCTCCCTGCCCGGATACCGCGTCGGGCAGCATTACGCCTACTGGCTGGATTCGTCCTTCTCTGACGTGATTGCCGAAGGCACGGACGTGACCGATGGGCGCGGCGAACTGACCCTGTCTTTCACCGACCTGCCGGAATTGACCGATACGACCCAATTGACCCTGTCGGTCACGATCCAGGACGAGAGCAACCAGTATGTCTCGGCTTCGGATACGCTGCTGATGCACCCGTCCGATTTTTACGTGGGGTTGCGGGCCGATTACTGGGCGGCGCAGGCGGGGACCGCCGTCGGGTTCGACGTGCTGACCGCAGACTGGCGCACGCGCCCGGTCCCGGGCAAGGCGCTGAAAGCCGAATTCAGCCGCGTCACCTGGGAGGAGCAGGAAATCTTCGACGGGTTCCGCTACGTCCCCGTCTTCACGCCGGTCGCCACCAGCGACCTCGCCACCGGCGCCGACGGCAAGGCCAGGCTCTCGTTCACGCCCGAGAAACCCGGCACTTACGTGCTGACGGTTTCGGGCGGGGGCGCTTCGTCCCAGGCCATGCTTTGGGTGAGCGGACGCGAAAGCGCCGTCTGGCCCAACCGTTCCGGCGTCCACCTCGACCTGACGCCCGACCAGGACGAATACCGCCCCGGCGATACCGCCAGCGTGTTCATCCCCAACCCGTTCGGCCAGCCCGCCCCGGCGCTGGTGACGGTCGAGCGCGGCACGGTCCACAAATCGCAACTGGTGGTCGTGGAGGCGGGCGGCTCGATCTTCTCCCTGCCGCTCAGCGACGAGGACGCGCCCAACGTTTACCTGTCCATCACCCTGCTGAACGGGCGCGACTTCCGCCAGGGATACGCCGCGCTCAAGGTCAAGCCCGAAGCCCAGACCCTGAATGTGACCTTGCAGCCCTTCCCTGAACAGGCCGGGCCGGGTGACGAAGTGACCCTCAACCTGCTGGTCACTGATTCGACCGGGGGGCCGGTGCAGGGGCAGTTCTCGCTGGCTGTGGTGGACAAGGCCGTGCTGGCCCTGGCAGATCCGACCGTCCCCGACATCCTGGAGGCTTTTTACAGCACCCAGCCGCTCGGCATCAACACCGGGCTGACCCTGGCCGCCGACAGCCGCAGGGCGATCTTCTTCTTCGGCGGGAAGGGCGGCGGCGGGGGCGGCGGGGAAGGGGCGCTGACCGTGCGCAGCCAGTTCCCGGATACGGCCTACTGGAACCCGGCCATCGTCACGGATGCGGACGGGCGCGCCGAGATCAAATTCACCCTGCCCGACAGCCTGACCACCTGGAACGCCGACCTGCGTGGCCTGACGATGGACACCCGCGTCGGCCAGGCGGAGACGGAAGTCGTGACCAGCAAACCGCTGCTCATCCGGCCTGTGACGCCGCGCTTCTTCGTCGTCGGCGACCGGGTCGAGCTGGCGGCCATCGTCCACAACAACACGGACAAGGAGTTATCCGTCTCCGTCAGCCTGCGGGCTGGCGGGTTCAAACTGGACGATTCGGCCTCGCCGACCCAGGCAGTGACCCTCCCGGCCAATGGCCTCGTCCGGGTGGCCTGGTGGGGTGTGGCCCAGGACGTGAGCGAAACCAGCCTGCTCTTCAGTGCCGACGCCGGGGAGTACCAGGACCAGGTGCTCGCCTCGGGCGGCGGCATCCCGGTGATCCATTACAGCGCGCCGCAGACCTTCGTCACCGCCGGCGTGCTGCCTGAAGCCGGCTCCCGCCAGGAAGTCGTCAGCCTGCCACGCAGCTTCGACCCGGTCGGCGGCGGCCTGACGGTCGAACTCTCGCCTTCGCTGGCCTCGGTCATCCTCGACGGGCTGGAAGTCCTCGAACCGCCGGACCCGACCTCCAGCAACGAATACCTGCTCTCGTACCTGCTCTCGCACCTCGAGACCTACCGCGTCATCCAGGCCGCCGGGCTGGACGCGCCCGCCCTAAAGTCCCGCCTCGAAACGGCCCTTCCCGGCGTGGTCCGCAACCTGGTCCGCAATCAGTTCTACGACGGGAGCTGGGCCTGGCACACCGGCGGCCAGCCCGACCCCTACCTAACGGCCTACGTCCTATTCGGCCTGAAGCGGGCGCGGCAATCCGGCTTCGAAGTCAACGATTACGTGATCGAGCAAGCCCGCGATTACCTCTTGCTGCCTTCCAGTTTCAGCAGCCAGGAACAGCCCGAAGCCTGGGAGCTGGACCGCACGGCTTTCATCGCCTTTGCCATGAGCCAAACTGGAGAACTGCCGCCGGTCCTTACCAGCGCCCTGAACGATCACATGGAACGGCTCAGCCCCTGGGCGCAGGCGCTCCTAGCCCTGGCTCTCGATACCCAATTCCCCGGCAACGAGACCGGGCGGGCGCTGTTCTCCAACTTGCAAGGCGCGGCCATCCGTTCGGCCAGCGGCGCCCACTGGGACAGCGACTCACGCGGCTGGCGTAATCCCGGCACACCGCTCTTCACCACTGCGGCCGTCGTTTACGCCCTCTCGCAGCGCGACCCGGCCGCGCCTATCCTGGCCGACGCGGTGCGCTACCTCGCCAGCCAGCGGGACGCCGGCGGCTGGTGGGGTTCGTCCTACGAAAGCGCCTGGGTCATGATAGCCCTCAACCAGTACATGCAGGGCAGCGGCGACTATTCCGCCTCCTTCGCCTTCGACGCCCGGCTGAACGGCGCGCCGCTGGCCGAGGGTCAGGCTTCCGCTCCCGGCGCGCTGACCACGGTCACGGGGGAGGTGCCGGTCACCTCGCTCGTCCCGGACGGCCCCAACGGGCTGACCGTCAACCGCCAGGCCGGAGACGGCAAACTCTACTACCGCGCCCTGCTGGACGTCTTCTTCCCGGTGGAGGCGGCACCCGCCCTCGACCGCGGCCTGGGCATTTCCCGTGACTTCATAGATGCGGCCTGCGAAAAGGATTGCGCCCCCCTCCCGGACGTCAGCCTGGCCGCCGCTAAACAGGTCACCGCCCGTCTGACGCTGACCGTGCCGCACGATTCGTATTACGTGGTTGTGGAAGATTTCATCCCGGCCGGGGCCGAGATCCTCAACCTGTCGCTCAAGACCTCCCAGCAGTTTGGCGCCAAAGGCCCCACAGTGGCCGAGTACGACCCGGACGACCCGTTCGGGAGCGGCTGGGGCTGGTGGTGGTTCGACCCGGCCCGTATCTACGACGATCACATCACCTGGACGGCCGAATACCTCCCCGCCGGGACCTACGTCCTGACCTATACCCTCGTCCCGCAGCAGGCCGGGACCTTCCAGGTCATCCCCGCCCGCGCCTGGCTGAACTACTTCCCCGAAGTGCAAGGTCGCAGCGCCGGGGCGGTGTTCGAAATAAAGCCGTAAAGTCAAAGCGAAGGTCCCGATACCACCTTGACTTGATCCCTTTGCCGTTTTCCCCGTTTTTCACGCGCCCTGCGCCGGGAGCCAGGATGCCGCCCCGGTTGATGCGGTTTTTCAGGATGGTTTGGAAGGCTTTTTCGTCAGTGGATGACCCTTTCGAAACGAAAACCGCGTCGACATTTTCGGGTGTCAAGTCGAATTCCAGGATGCGGTTTGCCAAAGCCTGATAATCACCTTCGAGGATGGTTTTCCAGACCGCGGCGACCGAGTCGTCCAATTCTACGAGCGTAACGTGGTCCGCCAACCCGTCGAATGCTACCGTCAGGCCGATGATGGCTCCCCCGGCAAACGGTTCGATCAACTCAGAAGGTCTCCTGTAATAACTGGTAAGCCATTGACGAATATAGGGGACCAGCCAGGTCTTTCCTCCGGGATACCTGAAAGGGCTGCGTTGTGGTACGGAAGCGACGTTGATGACTTTCTCGGTTTCCAGACCGAGAAGCGGCATTTGGAAACTATCGGAGACTTTCTTTTCTTGCTCGTTATTTCTCACTGCACTATCGGATGCCACATCCCGACCATGGCCAGCGCGCCGAAGATGAGCAGCACCAGCGCCGCGCCCAGGATGGCCTCGCGGATGCCGCGCTCGTCGCGGATTTGCAGGTAGGGATACATCCCTTCCACCCGCCAGCGTGGGCCGCCGACCCACATGAACAGCAGCCCGCCGAGCAGCCCGCCGATGTGGCCCCAGTTGTCAATGCCGGGCTGCAGGCCGATCAGCAGGTTGACGATTGCCAGGCCAATCACGTTATTAAGCCCGCTCCGGCCGCGTGGCCCGAGCAGGGAGCGGTTCTGGTACAGGAATACCCCTTCCGCTGCCAGCAGCCCAAAAATAGCGGTGGATGCTCCCACCGAAACGTTTGGGGTGAGCAAAAACGAGACGACATTGCCCGCGAAACCGGCCAGCAAATAAAGGATCAGGAAGCGAATGTGGCCCATGCGCTGCTCAAGACTGGAGCCAATAGCCACCAAAGCGTACATGTTGAAGCCGATGTGCAGGATGCTGCCGTGCAGCAAGACCGGCGTGATCAAGCGCCACAACTGACCGGCGCGGATATACTCGTTGATCTTGCCCCCGTAAACAACCGGCAGGTCATAGCCGATCATCAATTGGGTGCCAGCCTGGAACAGGTACACGATCACCGTCAGCCCCAGGATGACGTAGGTCACCAGGGCAGCTGAGGACGGCGGGCGCAGGATCACGGATGGGGGCCGCGGCGGCGCGTCGTAAGGGCCGGCAGGATAAGGGTCCGGGTTGAGGCTCACAGGTTTACCTTTCGGGGTTTGGTGCGGTGGTGTTCGGCGGTGATGATGGCGCGGAGGATATCCACCGTCTCATCCAGCCTGAAATCGCTGTTGACCACCACGTAGTCGAAATCGGTGATGCGCTTGAGTTCCTGGCGGGCGGTGGCGATCCGCAGCGACAGGCCTTCAGGCGTCTCGCTCTTGCGCGCCTTGAGCCGGTTGACCATCTCCTGTTCGCTCTCGGTGGTCAGGAAGATCATCACGGCCTCGGGGGCCAGCTTGCGGATGGTGGCCGCGCCTTGCACGTCAATCCGCATGACCACGTCCTTGCCGCTCGTCAGGGCCTCGCGCACCTGCTGCTTGGGGATGCCCTTGTAATCGTTGTAGACGATGGCATATTCGAGCAATTCATCGTTTTCGATCATGCGGGCAAACTCGTCGCTCGAAAGGAAGAAATAATCCACGCCGTGGATCTCGCCTTCGCGGCGGGCGCGGGTGGTGGCCGTGACCACAAAATGGAACGGCAGGCCGCGTTCCTGCATGCGTTGCATGACCGTGTCTTTGCCCACGCCAGACGGCCCGGACAGCACAATGAGCAGGGGTTGGGGATGATAGATGTCGAAATCGGGGTCGGAAGTCATGCGGGTATTAAACCACAGCAATTCTCAATTTGAAAGTGTCACCGCGAGGGACGAAGCAGTCTAATTGTTGAAACCAGGGGATTGCTTCGGGAAAACCGCCCTCGCAATGCCACATATTCAGTTAAAATTAGGACATGCCAAACTACGACTATATCTGCCTCGACTGCCGCAAACGCTTCGACGTATTCCTGACCTACAGCGAATACGGCGCGCGACCCGTCACCTGCTCCCATTGTGGAAGCGAAAACGTCCGCCGACGCGTGCCCCGGGTGCGCCTCCTCAAATCGGATGAGAGCCGCCTCGCCAACCTCGACGACCCCTCGGCCCTCGAAGGGCTGGAGGACGATCCCAAAGCCCTGGGCCGGATGATGCGCGAAATGGGGAAAGAAATGGGCGAAGAACTGCCCCCCGAGTTCGACGAAGTGGTGGACCGCCTGGAGAAGGGCCAAAGCCCCGAAGAGATCGAATCCGCCCTGCCGGACCTGGGCGGCGACGACCTCGGTGGCGGCATGGATGATTTCTAAAAATTGTTGTAGGGCAGGTTTCAAACCCGCCCTACAATAATTTCGGCTGTCTTGAAAATACCTCTTTGACAGGCTCGTAGCACCAAGCGAAAAACGATCTCTATGTCAGCCGGATGCTGGCGGTTATAGCACATTTTCATGCTTTGCGGTGTCCAGCGGACATGATGTCTCTTTGGGATTCTCCGTGATTCGTACACGGATTGC
>DYLB01000011.1:0-6615 GCA_020722305.1 Anaerolinea thermophila
AGCCGGAAATTTTACAGGAAGCCTTATGGACTCTCTCAACACCCAATTCGAACAGCTTCGCCAATCGCCGACGGTCGCTCTGACCGACCGGATCGCGGCCCTGCGGGCCGGCGGGCGGGCTATCCTCCCTTTGCAGGTGGGCGACCCGGATTTCGGGACTCCGCCGGCGGTGCGGGAGGCGGCAATGAAGGCGCTGGAGGCCAGCCTGACCCATTACACCTCCAGCCGGGGCTTGCCGGACCTGCGGCAGGCTGCCGCGTCCAAGCTGCTCCGCGACAACGGCCTGACCTATGACCCCGCGGGCGAAATCCTGGTGACGCATGGCGGTATCCACGCCTATTATCTGGCCATGCAATCCATCCTGAACCCCGGCGACGAGGTGCTCGTCCCCGACCCGGCCTGGGCCACCCACGCCAATATGGTGACGATGCTGCGCGGGGGCGTGGTGCGAGTCCCGGCCCCAGCAGAGAACGGATTCATCCCGCCGATGGAGGCCTGGGCCAAAGCGCTGACGCCGCATACCCGGGCCATCGTGATCAACTATCCCTCCAACCCGACCGGGGCGTACCCTTCGAGAGAGTACCTGTCCCAATTGCAGGCTTTCGCCGCCGAACACAATCTGTGGATCGTCAGCGACGAAGTCTACGAAAACCTGTATTACGCCAACAAACCGGCTTCCGCCGGAGCCATCCCCGGCGCGAAAGAACGGACGATTTTGGTCCACAGCCTGTCCAAGACCTACGCCATGACCGGCTGGCGGGTCGGCTACCTGGCTGCGCCGGCGCAGGTGATCGAAAATGCCTTGAAAGCCGGACAGCACTCGATCACCTGCGTGGCTCCGTTCGTGCAAAAGGCTGCGGCATTCGCCTTGACCGATCCCGGCGTTCAACAGGCCGCCGCCGACATGCGCGTCGCCTACGCCCGCCGCCGCGCCCTGGTGCTGCGTCTCGCCGCCGAATATGGGAGCGAAAAGGTGCGGGTCACACCGCCGATGGGCGCTTTCTACTTCTTCCTGGATTTCCGCCCGCTGGGGAGACCGTCGCTGGAAATTTGCGAGCGGCTGCTGGACGAGGCCGGCGTGGGGCTGGTCCCCGGCTCGGCCTTCGGGACGCAGGGCGAGGGCTTCGTCCGCATGACGGTGGCCGCATCGGATGCGGAGGTGGAGGCAGGGTTCAGGAAGATTGTGGAGTGGGCGGAGGGGAAGTGGGTGTCGAAATGAGAATCGCTTTCCAGGGAGAACCGGGCGCGTATAGCGAGGAAGCAGCTTACGGGTATTACGGTCCGGTGGAGACGCAGCCGTTCGAGACGTTCGAGGATGTCTTCGCCGCGGTAACCTCCGGGGCGTGCGAGTCCGGCCTGATCCCCATCGAAAATTCGCTGGCGGGCAGCATCCACCAGAACTATGACCTGCTCCTGCGCCATGACGTGCACATCGTCGGCGAGTATTTCTTGCGGGTGCGCCACTGTCTGATCGGCTTCCCCGGCGTAGACGTGGCCGAGATCCGCCGCGTGATCAGCCATCCCCAAGCGCTGGGCCAGTGCGCCGGGACGCTGCGCCGGCTGGGCGTCAAGACCGGGCCGGTCTACGACACGGCAGGGAGCGTCAAGATGCTCAAGGCCGGCGGCGAGCGGACGACAGCGGCCATCGCCTCGAAGCGGGCGGCGGAGATTTACGGGATGCAGGTCTTACAGGAGGGGATCGAGGACAACCCGGAAAACTACACCCGTTTCCTGGCGATCTCACCCGCCCCGGTCGAACCTTCGGCTGAAGCCAAGACCTCGATCGTGTTCACGCTCAGGAACCAGCCGGGGGCGCTGTTCAAGGCTTTGAGCGTGTTCGCCCTGCGGGACATTGACCTGACCAAGATCGAGTCGAGGCCGCTGGCGGGCAAGCCCTGGGAGTACTTGTTCTATATTGATTTCCTCGGCGCCATTAGCGACGATACTGCCCGCCGGGCGCTCGACCATTTGGGGGAGTACGCCCTGATGCTGCGGGTGCTGGGGTCGTACCCGAGGTTCGCCGGTTAACCCGCCGTTCGCTGCGTCACTCCCGCCCAGTTTTGGCCGGATGGGAAAATTTTGCATTACAATCGAACGCAGATGAAACGAGCCAACACAGAGGTATTGCTGATTGGGGTTATCCTCGCCGTAGCCCTGTTGCTCAGGGTCTGGGGGATTGATTTTGGCTTGCCTTATCTTTACCATCCTGATGAACCGCGATACGTCCTAAGCGCGCAGCGCCTCTTCAAAACATTCGACATTGACCCCCATAATCTCCCCGACCTCTCCTCGAGTTCGTTCGTTTACGTCGTCAATGCGCTCGCCTACGCCCCCTATTACTTGGCGGGCAAGTTATCCGGCGTGTTCCAGAGTCCGGCAGACATCCCAGAGCCGAGGCTGCTTGTAACGGGAACGGGGCACATCGCCCAGTCCGGCGCATTCCTGTTGGGCCGCATCGTGACAATGCTGTTTGGCATTGCCAATGTCCTGTTGGTGTTTTGGATTGGACGCCGGTGGCTCAAGAGTCCTGTCATTGGACTGCTGGCTGCTTTCATGCTGGCCACCTCGCCGGTGAATGTTTATCACAGCCGGCTTGTTACCCCGGATACTTTCGTGGTCTTCTTTGTGCTGGCGGCCCTTTGGGGGGCAACTCAAATCTATCGAAGTGATGAAAGGATGCCTTTCGTCCTGACCGGGGTGGCGCTCGGCTGTCTCGTCTCGACCAAAATAAACGGGATCATCATCGTCTTTCCCGTGCTGATAGCCCACCTTTTCCGCAAGTCGCTCAAAGGGTTCTTGAACACCAATTTGCTCCTGATGTCCGCGGCAAGCATCTTGGCCTACGCGGCGACCAACCCTTACATCTTTGGCGATCCCAGGGACGTTTTCATGGATATTGTCTACGAGGGCGCCCATTACGCCAGCGGCCACGCCGGCATGGAAGGCAGCAGCCTGATGTGGTATTTGGGTTACATGTGGCAAACCGCAGGTATCATCTCCATTGCCGCGGTACTCGAAATTTTACGCGGTCTTCGGGCGCGTTCTACGGAAATATTCCTGCTCTCCGTTTTTCCACTGGTATATTTCATCTTCATCAGCAGTTTCGTGGTAAGGAATGACCGCACCTTCCTCCCATTGACACCGTTTTTGTTTCTGCTGGCTGCTTCTTTCCTGGTGCATCTGTGGCGCCAGATCAAGGGACTGAGATCCGAAAGATTGCGCCAAATATCCATTTCGGTGCTGGCTCTCCTGGCCGTCACCGGACTGGCCCTGCCAATATCGAAGACCGTTACAGATACCCTCCAGCTCACGGCCGTGGACAGCCGTGAAACTTCCAGGGTATGGATAGAAGAGAATCTGCCGCCAGGGACGAAAATCGCCATCGAAGCATATTCCCCATTTGTGGAGCCTGGACAGTATTCAGTCCAGCCGTTCTGGATGATGACCGACCACGAGCCGGAGTGGTACGTGGATAACGGTTTCGAATACCTGGTCTTCAGCCAGGGGATGTACGGGCGTTTCTATGCCGGGCCGGAAAAGTACAGCCTGGAAATCTCGCGGTACGAGCGCTTTTTCGAGCGGTTTACGCCGGTAAAGATATTCCGCGACGGTGATTATGAAATACGCCTCTACAGAACCAGGTGAGCCGGCGGTCAGACGAACGTGCAGATCATCAAACAAGACGACAAGCCTGAGTGGGCGGTCATTCCCTATGAAACCTACCTGCAACTGGTCGAAAAGGCGGAAATGTTGCAAGACATCCAAGAGACGACAGCGTAAAGGCTGCTCTAGAGCGCGGTGGCGAAGAATTGATCCCAAGCGAGGTGGTCTACGCCATTCTTGACGGTGAAAATGCCATCAAGGTTTGGCGCGAATACCACGGCTTGTACCAACAAGAAACGGCCCAAAAAGCAGGGATCAGCGTTCCATACCTGTCGCAGTTGGAAACCAACAAACGCAAAGACTCGTTGGAGGTACTGACAGCTATCGCTAAAACCCTGCGAGTCTCGCTCGAAAATATCGTTTCGCCGCAGGCATAAGTTATCGCATTTTGCCACTTGACACATCCCCTCCTCCGTCATAGAATACTGCCCAATATGACAACTTCCGTCCGCTTCTATTTTGCCTATTATTTTTACGGCTCCCGAACCCGGTTGCCGTTGGCGGCGCTTAAGCGGTAGGCAGAAACAGACGCATACCCGTTTATCCAGAGAGCGAGCCTGACGGCCCGCTCTTTTTGTTTACCCCCTCGGTCCCCCCGATTTGAACTGAACTTTGTTCCAATTGGAGGGAGGAAAGGAACAAAAATATGACCCTGCGCGGCATCCGCGGCGCGATCACCATCACCGCAGACGAAAGGGAGCAGGTACTCTCGGCCACCCAGGAACTGCTGGCCGCCATCCTGTCCGCCAACCCCCGCCTGCGGACGGAGGACATCGCCTCGGCCCTGTTCACCGTCACCGAGGACATCGCCTCGGACTACCCGGCGCTGGCCGCCCGCCAAATGGGCTGGGAGCAAGTCCCGATGCTGTGCGCCCGTGAAATCCCCGTCCCCGGAAGTTTACCGCTCTGCATCCGGGTACTCCTCCACTGGAATACCGAGTGCGAACAATCGGCCATCCAGCATGTGTATTTGCGCGAGGCGACCAGGCTGCGACCAGATTTAGCAATGCGCGACTAACTGTTCCCTGCTCTCTATTCTCTGATTACTTTTCAAAGGAGTCTTCCTATGATGATCATCATGAAACCCAGCGCCACGCCCCAGGACGTAGAGCGCGTCATCGAAAAAATCAAATCGGTCGGGCTGGCCGTCCATCTCTCGCAAGGCGTCGAAACGACCATCATCGGCGCCATCGGCGAGACCCACAGCCTGCCCACCGACACGTTCGAAGTGATGGAAGGAGTCGAGACCGTCCAACGCATCACCCAGCCGTTCAAACTGGCCTCGCGCCAGTTCCACCCGGAGAATTCGATCTTCCCGCTCGACGGGTTCACCGTCGGCGGCGATGAGCTGGCCCTCGTCGCGGGACCCTGCTCGGTCGAGTCCCGCTCGCAAATCCTCGAAACGGCCCACGCCGTCAAGGAAGCCGGGGCCAACGCCCTGCGCGGCGGCGTCTTCAAACCGCGTACCTCCCCCTACGCCTTCCAGGGCCTCGGCGAGGAAGGCCTCGAGCTGCTCGCCGAAGCCCGCCAGCAAACCGGCCTGCCCATCGTGGTCGAGATCATGTCGCAGGTGCAGCTGGACCTGATGGTCGAATACGTGGACGTACTGCAAATCGGCGCCCGCAACATGCAAAACTTCAATCTACTGCGCGTCATCGGCGAGACCCAGACACCCGTGCTGCTCAAGCGCGGCCTCTCGGCCACCATCGAAGAGTTGCTCATGGCCGCCGAATATATCCTGGCCGGTGGCAACAAACAAGTGATGCTGTGCGAGCGCGGCATCCGCACTTTCGAGACCGCCACCCGCAACACCACCGACATCAACGCCATCCCCGTGCTCAAATCGCTGACCCACCTGCCGGTCATCCTCGACCCCAGCCACTCCACCGGCCATTTCGACTACGTGGCTGCCATCGCCCGGGCCGCGGTCGCCGCCGGGGCCGACGGCCTGATCGTCGAAGTCCACCCCGACCCCGCCCACGCCCTGTCCGACGGGCGCCAGTCGCTCAAACCTGAGAAGTTCGCCGCCATGGTCAGGCAGGTCGGTCAGATCGCCGAAGTCATGGGCCGCCGCCTGGCCACGGTCAAAATCCCGGCCCATGGATAAGCCCGGCTTTGCGCTCAAAGACGCCAATATTGCGCTTGTGGGATTGGGGCTGATGGGCGGCTCCCTGGCGCTGTCCGTTAAATCAAGATGCCGCCGCCTGAGCGCCTTCGACCCGGACCTCGCGACCCTCGAGCTGGCCCGCCGTCAAGAGATCGTCCACGTTGCCGAGAGCGATCCCGCCAAAGCTCTGGCTGAAGCCGACCTCGTGATTTTGGCCTGCCCCGTCCCCGCCATCCTGGAGTGGATCCGCCGCCTGCCAGAATTTATCCAGCGCCCGTGCATCGTCCTCGACCTCGGCTCATCCAAGCGGACGATCGTCGCCGCCCTCGAGTCCCTGCCCGCCAATTTCGACCCCCTCGGCGGGCATCCCATCTGCGGGCGCGAGCAGCTCTCGCTCACAAACGCCGAACGCTTCCTCTACCGCGACGCTCCCTTCGTGTTGACGCCGCTGCCGCGCACCGGCCAGCGCGCCCGCGCCGCCGCCTTGCAACTGATCGAGGCGCTGGGAGCGGTTCCCCTCTGGCTGGATGCCGCCTCCCACGACCGGATTTTAGCCGCCACCAGCCACCTGCCCTACCTGCTCTCGTCGGCCCTGGCGCTCGCCACCCCCGAAGAGGCCGCGCCCCTCGTCGGCCCGGGATTCCGCTCCACGTCCCGGCTGGCCGGCACCCCGTCCAGCATGATGCTCGGCGTGCTCCAATCCAACCGTGACAACGTCCTGACTTCGATTGACCGACTGCAAGTGCAACTCGCCGCCCTCAAATCGGCGCTAATCGCCAACGATGTCAACCAACTCAAAGCGCACCTCGACGCCGCCCGCACACACTACCAACAACTGAATACTG
>DYLB01000011.1:6715-22774 GCA_020722305.1 Anaerolinea thermophila
CAACTCAAAGCGCACCTCGACGCCGCCCGCACACACTACCAACAACTGAATACTGATCACTGATCACTGAACACTGAACACTGAACACTGAATACTGCTCTCTATTATGCTGATTACCCCCATCCCCCACCCCCTCCGCGCCTCCGTGCGCGTCCCCGGCTCCAAATCGCTGACCAACCGCGCCCTGCTCATCGCCGCCTTAGCGGACGGAACCACCAGCCTCGAAAACGCCCTCTTCTCCGACGATTCGCGTTACTTTGCCGATTCGCTGACCCGCCTGGGCTTCGACATCTCGCTCGACCCCGAAGCCTCGCGCATGACCGTCACCGGCCTGGGCGGGCGCATCCCGGCCACGCGGGCCGAACTCTTCATCGGCAACGCCGGGACGGCGGCGCGCTTCCTCTCGGCGTTCCTCACCCTGGGGCATGGGGAATACATCCTCGACGGCGACGCCCGGATGCGCGAACGCCCGATCGGTGACCTGGCGGAAGCCCTTACCCAATTGGGAGCGAAGATTAGCCCCCTCTCCCAGCGGGCGAGGGCGGGGAGGGAGGGAAAAAACATTTACCTGCCGCTAAAGATCATCGCCAACAGTCTCCCCGGCGGCAAAACCCAAATCGCGGGAAACACCTCCAGCCAATTTTTATCTGCTCTGTTGATGGTCGCTCCCTACGCTCAAGCCCCGGTCGAGATCGAAGTCACCACCGAACTCAACTCCAAACCCTACGTGGATATGACCCTGTCCATCATGCAAGACTTCGGCGTCGAAGTCGAACGCGATGGCTACAAATCTTTTTCTGTGCCAATCACCAATTACCAATTGCCAACATCCAATTACCAAATCGAATCCGACGCCTCGGCCGCCTCCTACTTCTTCGCCGCCCCGGCCATCTGCGGCGGGACGGTGCGCGTCGAAAACATCTCCCGCCAATCCGTTCAAGGCGATATCCGCTTTCTCGGCGTGTTGGAGCAAATGGGCTGCACTGTCGAAGAGACTGGTCACTGCATACTGGTCACTGGCCCCACTGAACTCCGCGGCCTCGATGTGGACCTGCGCGACATCCCCGATACGGCCCAGACCCTGGCGGCGATTGCGCCCTTCGCTTCCACGCCGACCCGCATCCGCGGCATTGCCTCTGCCCGCCTCAAAGAAACCGACCGGGTCGCGGCGACCTGCGCCGAATTGTCCCGTCTCGGCGTCCGCGTGGACGAACACGAGGACGGCATGACCATTTATCCCTGCTCAACTTTCAAACCTGCCAACGTTCAAACGTATAACGATCACCGCATGGCCATGGCCTTCTCGCTGATCGGCCTGCGCCTGCCGGGGATCACCATCGAAAATCCCGGCTGCGTGTCGAAGACGTTCCCCAATTTTTTCGATGTGCTCAATCAGTTACAGGTTCAACGTTGAAACGTTCGAACGTTCAAACCTTCCAACTCGGTCTGACCGGCTACCCGCTCGGCCATTCGCTTTCGCCAAAAATCCACAAAGCCGCGCTGGATGCGTGCGGATTGAAAGGCGATTATTCTCTGTTCCCGGTTTCCCCGGACGATTTGGATGGCCTGAATGCCCTGCTGGCCTGCCTGCGCCGCGGCGAACTCCACGGCCTGAACGTGACCATCCCGCACAAGCAGGCCGTCATCCCACTTTTGGACGAGCTGACCCCCACGGCGGAAGCCATCGGCGCGGTCAACACGATTTTCACGCAAAACGGCCATCTCATCGGCGACAACACCGACGCGGCAGGCTTTCTGGTGGATTTGAAAAGATTTTTAACTACGGAGACACAAAGACACGGAGATAAAAAATCAGTTTTGGTTTTAGGGGCAGGCGGTTCGGCACGGGCAATCGTGTATGCTCTCGTCAGCGATGGTTGGGAGGTTATGGTCGCCGCCCGCCGCCTCGAACAGGCTGAAGGACTCGCCCGCCGATATGCGCAAAATGTCTCAGTCTTGGATTTCCTTCATCTTTCATCTTTCATCCTTCATCCTTCACCCCTTTGCATTATCAACACGACCCCCCTCGGAATGTCGCCCCACACTGACGCCTCCCCTTGGCCGGCCGGTCTACCCCTCCCGCAAAACGCGGCCGTCTACGACCTGGTTTACAATCCCAGAGAAACCAAACTGGTACGCATGGCCCGCGCCGCCGGCCTCCCCGCCGTCACCGGGCTGGGGATGCTGGTCGAACAGGCCGCCCTGGCGTTCGAAATTTGGACCGGCCACGTTCCACCGCGTGAGGCTCTGACTGCTGCTATAAACTGAATACTGAATACTGAATACTGCTCACTGAATACTGATCACTGAATACTGACCACTGAACACTGGAGTTTAAAATGCCCCTACGCTTCCTCACCGCCGGCGAATCCCACGGTCCGGCCCTGACCGCTATCCTTGAAGGCATCCCCGCCGGCCTGCCCCTCGACGCCTCCATCATCAACTTTGAGCTGGCCCGCCGTCAAAAAGGCTACGGCGCGGGCGGACGGATGAAGATCGAGAAGGACACCGCACAAATCCTCAGCGGCGTGATGGGAGGCGAGACCACCGGCGCACCGATTGCGTTGCTCGTCGAAAACGCCGACCACGCGAAATGGAAGGGCAAGGCCGTCGAGCCGATGACCGCGCCGCGTCCCGGCCACGCCGACCTGACCGGAGCGGTCAAGTACGGCTACCGCGACCTGCGTCCGGCGCTGGAACGTTCGTCGGCGCGGGAGACGACCATGAGAGTCGCGGCCGGCGCGGTCTGCAAGCACTTCCTGGCGCAGTTCGGGATCCTCGTCGGCGGGTACGTGAAATCCATCGGCGAGGTGGAGGCCGATTTCCGCGGGAGCAGTTACCGGGTCCGGATCGAGGCGGCGGAGAAAAATGACGTGCGCTGCCCCGATCCGGTCGCGGCAGAAAAGATGCGGGCGCACATCGAACAGATCATCCGCCAAAAGGACACCCTCGGCGGTGTGCTCGAAATCGTGGCGCTAAACGTCCCCCCCGGCCTCGGCTCCTTCGCCCAGTGGGACCACCGTCTCGAAGCCCGCCTGGCCCAGGCCGTGCTGAGCGTCCAGGCCATCAAGGGCGTGGAGATCGGCGACGCCTTCGAGAACACAAAATTACCGGGAACGCAAGCCCATGATGCCATAAAGTTAGAACGTTCGAGCATTCAACGTCCGACGAATCGCGCCGGCGGCACGGAGGGCGGCGTGACGAACGGCCAGCCGCTCGTCATCCGGGCGGCGATGAAGCCGATCGCCACCACCCTCACCCCCCAGCAGACGGTTGACCTCGCCACCGGGCAGGAAGGCCTAACCCGCTACGAGCGCTCCGATTTTTGCCCGGTGCCGCGCGCCGTGCCGATCCTCGAAGCGATGGTCGCTTTTGTGCTGGCCGAAGCGCTCATCGAAAAACTGGGCGGCGACTCGCTGGACGAGATGCGCCCGCGCTTCGAGACGCTGCGCCAGGCGACCTTGCAAGATTTACCAATGGACGGCACGCCGCACGTTTGGTGGCCGTGATCCATTCGAACGTTGGAACTTTAAACGTTAAACCCAAGGAGCTTTATGCCCCACATCTACATCTACGGCCCGTCTGGAGCGGGCAAAAGCACCACCGGCAATCTATTGGCCGATGCGCTGGACTATCCGTTCATTGATTTGGACGCGGAAATCGAGCGGATTGCCGGGCGGCCCATCCCGGAGATTATGGCGGAACTCGGCGAGGCGGTCTTTCGGGACCTGGAAACGGCTGCCCTTAAATCGGCTGCTTCCGGCCCCGAGGCGGTCATCGCCCTGGGCGGCGGCGCGCTGCTGCGAGACGGGAACCGCGCCCTGGCCGAATCCACCGGGCGGGTGGCCCTGCTCGAAGCGGATCTGACCACGTTGGCGGCCCGGCTCAGCCAGGATGAAAACCGGCGCCCGCTGTTGGCCGGGGACTTGCAGGACAAGTTAGCCGCCCTGCTGGAGCGGCGGCGGGAGCATTACGCTTCTTTTCCCCTGCGAGTGGACGCCTCGCGAACGCCGGAAGAGGTTGCGTGGGACATCCAGCGATTATTGGGCCGCTACCACCTGCGCGGCATGGGCGCGGCTTACGATGTGATCGTGCAGGAAAACGGGATTGACCGGCTGGGCGAAATGTTGATGGCGCGTCAACTCGGCGGGCCGGTGCTGGTGGTGAGCGACATGAATGTCGCGCCACATTACGGCAAAAGAGTTTTGGACTCCCTGAAATCGGCGGGCTGTGCGGCCAGCCAGGCGACCATCCCGGCCGGGGAGGCGCACAAAACTGTCGAAACGGTGATGTCAATCTGGCGCGCCGCCCTGGAGTCCGGACTCGACCGCAAGAGCACCCTCGTCGCTCTCGGCGGCGGCGTGGTTGGCGATCTGGCCGGGTTCGCCGCCGCGACCTTCATGCGCGGCGTCAACTGGGTCGCCGTCCCGACAACCCTCCTGGCGATGGTGGACGCTTCGCTGGGCGGCAAAACCGGCTTCGACCTGCCGGAGGGCAAGAACCTGGTCGGGGCGTTCCACCCGCCGCGATTGGTGCTGGCCGACCCCGAAACCCTGTCCACGCTGCCGGAGCGGGAGCTGCGGGCCGGGCTGGCAGAGGCCGTCAAGCACGGGATCATCGCCGACCCGGAATTGTACGAGCTTTGTGCCGGGGGCTGGGAGGCAGTCAAATCCCGCTTGCCGGAAATCGTGCGGCGCGGCATGGGCGTGAAGGTCAAAATCATCGAAGCCGACCCCTACGAGCAGGGGATCAGGGCGGCGCTCAATTTGGGGCATACGGTCGGGCACGCGGTGGAACTCGTCAGCGGGTTCAGCTTGCTGCACGGCGAGGCCGTGGCGGTCGGGATGGTGGCCGAGGCGCGGCTGGCAGAAAAATTAACGGTGGCCGGCCACGGGTTGTCCGAGTCGCTGGCGGAGACGCTCTCAGCGCTGGGGCTGCCGGTCGAAATCCCCAAAAACTTGCCGCGCGGCGAACTCATCCGTGCGATGAGAGTGGACAAGAAAAAAGCCGCGGGCGTGGTCCGCTTTGCCCTGCCGGTGCGGATCGGCGAAGTGATGGTGGGGGTGGAAGTGAAAGATTTGGAGGCAGTATTATGAAAATCTTGGTCTTGCATGGCCCCAACTTGAACCTGCTCGGCAGGCGTGAGCCGGAAATCTACGGCAGCCTGACCCTTGACGAGATCAACACCAGGCTGACCGGCCTGGGCGAGACGCTCGGGGCGGAGATCGTCTGCGAACAGTCGAACCACGAGGGCGCGCTGATTGATGCGTTGCACGCGGCGCGGGAATGGGCGGATGGGGTGGTTTTCAACCCCGGCGGGTATACGCACACTTCCATTGCGCTGCGAGACGCGGTGACGGCCATCGGCATCCCGGTGGTGGAGGTGCATCTGTCGAATGTGGAGGCGCGGGAGGAGTTCAGGCACAGGTCGCTGATTTCGCCGGTCTGCGCCGGCAAGGTCAGCGGGTTCGGCTGGCGTTCGTACGCCCTGGGGCTGCGGGCGCTGGTGGATCTGTTGAATGAGGTCTAATCTTCTTTGGGCGGGGCTGTGGGACCGTAATCCAGCACTACGCGGACGCCGGTGCCGCCCTGGGGCGGGCCGACGATGCCGTTGTCTTCCATCTTGTCCACCAGGCGGGCAGCACGGGTGTAGCCGATGCGCAGGCGGCGCTGCAACATGGACACCGATGCCCGGCCTTCGCGCCGCACCAGGTCAACCGCTTCGCCCATCAGCGGGTCGCCTTCTTCGACCGGGGCCATGTCCTCCCACAGCGGCACTTGTTTGAGCGGCACGCCCGTCGCCGGGACCGCGTCCACCGGCGCGCCGGGGGCGGCGTAGGGGTTGGCCTGCCCGGCCTGCATCCGCCAGGCATCCACCAATTTCTGAATCTCGTGGTCCGAGACGAAGACGCCCTGCAAACGGACCGGGGCGGGCGCATCGGGGGCCTGGTAAAGCATATCGCCGCGGCCGAGCAGACGTTCCGCGCCCGGCTGGTCGAGGATGACCCGGCTGTCGGTGTTGGAGGCTACGGCAAAGGCGATCCGGGCCGGGAAGTTGGCCTTGATCAGGCCGGTCACCACGTCCACCGAGGGGCGCTGGGTGGCTAAAATCATGTGGATGCCGGTGGCGCGTGCCAGTTGCGCCAGGCGGGTGATGGTGCGCTCGGTTTCGTCGGGGGCGAGCATCATCAGATCGGCTAGTTCGTCAATCACGATTACCAGGTACGGCAATTTCTTGGCGCCCTGGGCTTTCATGCGGGCGTTGTAATCCTGGATGTTGCGCGCCCCCATCCGGGCGAACTCGTGGTAGCGCTTGTCCATTTCACGCGTCATCCATTGCAGCGCGCCGACCACCCGCTCGATCTCCACTACCACGGGCGAGAGCAGGTGCGGGATGCCGTTGTAACCGGTCAACTCGACCCGCTTGGGATCCACCAGGATCAGGCGCAGGTCGTCGGGGGTGTTGTTGAGCAGCAGACAGGTCAGGATCGAGTTGACGCAGACCGATTTACCGGAACCGGTCGTCCCGGCGATGAGCAGGTGGGGCATGTTGCTCAGGTCGGCCAGCTTCGGCAGCCCGGCCACGTCCCGCCCGAGGGCGAAGCGCAGGGAGGCTTTCGAACGCTGGAAAATCTCGCTCTCGAAAATATCCCGCAGCGAGACCAGGGTCATTTCCTCGTTGGGCACTTCGATGCCGACGTAACTGCGTCCCGGCACGGGGGCCTGGATGCGGATGCGGGGCGCGGCCAGGGCCAGGGCCAGGTCGTCGGTCAGCGAGACGATCTTGCTGACCCGCACGCGAGTACGTCCGTTACGGGTCTCGATGAACATCGGTTCGACGCCGAACTGGGTGATGCTCGGCCCGCGGTTGATCTCGACCACCTGCGAGGGCGCGCCGAAGGAGGCCAACGTCTCTTCGATTAGCAGGGCGCGCTGCTCGACGAATTCTTCGTTGACCGCCGGCGCGTTGCCGGGGTCGAGGATGTCCTTGAAGGGGGGAATTGTCCAGGCGATGACCGGCTGTGAGAGGGGCTGCCCGGTCTGGACGACGGGCACGTTCGGCAGGCTGACCGGCTGCTGCGGCAGTTCGGCGCGCTGGAAGGGGGTGAAGTCGTTATCGAGCAGCGGCGCGGGACCCGTGTCCGGCTTCCGCAGCCGCGAACCGGCCCAGGTCCAGAACGCTTTCGCTTTCGTCCCCAGCGGGGCCAGCCAGCGCATCAGTTCCGGCACCGACAGGTCGAGGGTCATCGTCAGGCCGATCATCAGCCAGGCGATCAGCACCACCACCGCGCCGCCGCTGCCGAGCCAGACCCACATCGGGCGGGCGAGCAGACCGCCCAGCGCGCCGCCGCCGGTCTGGGCGGGGATTTGCCCGGCCGGGTCGCCGGCGAAGGCGTGCAGTACCACCAGCGTCCAGCCGAAGAGCAGGGCCGTGCCGGTGATGCGTTCGGCAGAGACGGAGGGGACGCTCTCCAGCTTGCGCAGCACCAGCCATAAGCCTACGATGAACAAGCCAATCCCCAGCGCGTACACCCCCCAGCCGAAGATCAGGCTCAAGTAGTGGATCAGCCCCTGGGTGATGGCTCCCCGGCTGGGGCTGAACAGGCTGAATAAGGTCAGCCCTCCGATGACGATCAGGACCATCCCAACAATGTCCAGCCGCCGGTCAACCGACAGGCTGCCCCAGAACGAGGGCTGGGGTTCGGGCGGCGCGGCGGCCGGCTTGTGCGCTGGCGCGCGTGAGACCGCTTTGGCCGGGGCCTTGCCTTTGGGCGCAGGCTTTTTCGGCATGACCTTCTTGGATTTTGCGGAGGTGGAGGGTTTACCTTTGGCGAGGGGCATAACAGGTGGAGGGCCGGTCGGGCTTTTAGCCCGACACAGCGGCGAGGCACGCTGAAAGCGTGACCTACAAATGACTTGAGTCATTATAGCACAAATGGTCTGTTCAACTTGCGGTACAATTGCACGACACTTTCACGAAGGAAACAAACTTGTTTGAATTGTTATTTCTTGGCACATCCGCCTCGGCGCCGTCGGTTCACCGCGGGCTTTCGGGGCTGATTGTTAAACACGACGAATACCGGTTCCTGGTGGACTGCGGCGAAGGCACCCAGCGGCAGATCCTCCAATCGGGAGTGGGCTTCAAAAAGCTGACCCGCATCCTCATTACTCACGGCCATCTCGATCACATCCTCGGTCTGGGCGGGCTGATGTCCACCTTCCTGCGCTGGGAAGCGATAGACGAACTCGAAATCTTCGCCGGGCGAAGTGCCATGGAACGCATCAGCGACCTGCTCTTCAAAGTGGTGCTGCGCAATACCAAACCACCCATGCCGCTCTACCTGCGCGAGATCGGCCCGGGCCGGTTCTTCGAAGCCGACGATTTCACCGTCACGGCCTTTCCCGTTTCGCACCGCGGGCCAGACTGCCTGGGTTATCTTTTTGAACAGAAGTCCCGCCGCCCGTTCCTGCCCGAAAAGGCCGAGGCGCTGGGCATCCCGCCGGGGCCGGTGCGCCGCGACCTGGTCAACGGGCAAGCCATTACGCTGGCGGATGGACGCCTGATCCAGCCGGACGAGGTCCTCGGCCCCGAACAAATCGGCGTCCGCCTGGCCGTCGTCGGCGATACGGGCCAGACCGATGACCTGCTTCCGTTCGTGAGCGGAGCCGACGCCCTGGTGATCGAATCCACCTACCTCGAAAGCGAGGCCGAAATGGCCCGCCAGTTCGCCCATCTCACCGCCCGCCAGGCGGCCGAACTGGCCGTCCAGGCCGGGGTCAAACGCTTGTTCCTGACGCACATTTCGCGCCGTTACCGCGAACGGGACGTGCTGGCCGAAGCCCAGTCTGTCTTTCCCGAAGCGGTGGTGGTGCGTGATTTCGATACCTATATCATCAAACGAGAGAATTAACCATCATGGATGGACAAAAACCCTTTACTATCGGTATTTTGACCTCCGGCGGCGACGCGCCGGGGATGAATGCCTGCATCCGGGCCGTGGTCCGCACCGGGCTGGCCAACAACGCCCGCGTGATCGGCGTCGCCAACGGCTTCGAAGGCCTGATCAACGGCGATTTCCGCGTCATGGGTCCCCGCGACGTGGGCGGTATTTTGCAACGCGGCGGGACGATCCTGCAAACCCGGCGCAGTATGCTTTTCAAGGAGGCCCGCGGCCAGCGCGAGGCCATCCGCCGCATGAACGAGGCCGGCATGGACGGGCTGGTGGTGGTCGGCGGCGACGGCTCCCTGCACGGGGCGCACGCCCTGGCCCAGCAGGGGATCAAGGTGGTCGGCGTGCCCGCCAGCATAGACAATGACATCTGGGGCACCAATATGGCCATCGGCGTGGATACCGCCCTCAATACCATCATGGAAGCCGTGGACAAACTGCGCGATACGGCTTCGTCCCATAGCCGGGCTTTCCTGATCGAGACCATGGGCCGCGGCTCCGGCTACCTGGCTGTCATGGCCGGCATCGTCTGCGGGGCAGAGATCGTGCTCGTGCCGGAAGTCCCGGTTTCGGTCGAAGAGGTGGCTGACGCGGTCGAGGATGCCTACCGGCGCGGCAAGACCCACGCCATCATCATCGTCGCCGAAGGGGCCAACATCCACACCACCGACCTGGCTCGCATATTGGACGAGATGGACGTGGGCTTCACCACCCGCGTCACCATCCTCGGCCACATCCAGCGCGGCGGGAGGCCGACCGCCTTCGACCGCCTGCTGGCGGCCCGTCTCGGCACGCGCGCCACCACCGCCCTGCTCGAGGGACAGACCGATGTAATGGTCGGTTTGCAAGGCCGGGAAATCGAGCTGCTCCCGCTCGAAACAGTGCTTACCCACCCGCGAACGGCCAATATGGAGTATTACGATATGGCGAGGATGTTGGCGAGATAATTTCAAGCGATCGGCAGTCAGCGGTCAGCTATCAGCAAAAAACAGCAGCTTGGATTTTCCAACTGCTGTTTTTGGTTTCTGAAAGCTGCTCGCTGACAGCTTCTAAATCCAGGTCGGTTCTTCGTACTTTCCGAAGACTTCCTTCATTACGCCGACGATCTCGCCCAGGGTGGCGTAAGCATGGACGCACTCCATGATATAGGGCATGGTATTCTCGGTCCCCTGGCAAGCGATCCGCAGCCGGTCGAGGGTCTGGCCGACGCGCCCGTTGTCGCGGGACTTGCGCAGGTCGGCCAGACGCGTGACCTGGCGTTTGTAGCCCTGCGGGTCCATTTCGAGGATCGGGATGGTCAGCGGTTTGTCTTCGACGTAGGCGTTGACTCCCACCACCCGGCGCAGGCCTTCGTCAATCTCGCGCTGGTAGCGGTAGGCCGCGTCCGAAATCTCGGACTGGAAGAATCCCTTTTCAATGGCCGGGATGACCCCGCCCAAGTCTTCGATCCGGCGGAAGTAATCGTAGGCCTGGGCCTCGATCCGGTTCGTTTGGGCCTCGACGAAGAAGCTGCCGCCGAGCGGATCCACCGTGTTCGCCACCCCAGACTCCTCGGCGAGGATCTGCTGGGTGCGCAGGGCGATGGTCACTGCCGATTCGGACGGGAGAGCCAGGGCCTCGTCGAGGGAATTGGTGTGCAGGCTCTGGGTCCCGCCGAGCACGGCCGCCAGCGCCTGAACCGCGACCCGCACCACGTTGATCTCCGGCTGCTGGGCGGTCAGGCTGCATCCGGCCGTCTGGGTGTGGAAGCGGCACAGCCAGGAGCGCGGGTCTTTGGCTTTGAAGGTCTCCCGCATCTCACGCGCCCAGATGCGGCGGGCGGCGCGGTACTTGGCGATCTCCTCGAAGAAATCGTTGTGGGCGTTGAAGAAGAACGACAGGCGCGGAGCGAAGCCGTCCACGTCCATGCCGCGGGCGATGCCCCAGCGGACGTATTCCATCCCGTCGGCCAGGGTGAAGGCCAATTCCTGGGCGGCGGTCGAACCGGCTTCACGGATGTGGTAGCCGCTGATGGAAATCGTATTCCACTGCGGGACGGCCCGCGAGCCGTATTCCATCGTGTCCACCACCAGGCGCATGGACGGTTCCGGCGGGAAGATGAATTCCTTTTGGGCGATGAACTCTTTGAGGATGTCGTTCTGGATCGTGCCGCGCAACTGGTCCGGGCGTACGCCCCGGTTTTCGGCGGTGGCGATGTACATGGCCCAGATGATCGCCGCCGGGGAGTTGATGGTCATGCTGGTGGAGACTTTTTCGAGCGGGATGCCGTCGAGCAGGATTTCCATGTCCTTGAGCGAGGAGACCGCCACGCCGCACTTGCCGAACTCGCCCAGAGCTTCGGGCTGGTCGGTGTCGTAACCCATCAGGGTGGCCAGGTCGAAGGCGATGGACAGGCCGGTCTGTCCCTGGCTGAGCAGGTACTTGAAGCGGGCGTTGGTCTCCTCGGCGGTGCCGAAACCGGCGAACATGCGCATCGTCCACAGTTTGCCGCGGTGCAGTGTCGGGTGGATGCCGCGCGTGTAAGGGTATTCGCCCGGAAGTCCCAGGTCGCTTTCGTAGTCGAGGCCGGCCACATCCAGCGGGGTATAGAGGCGGTTGATCGGTTCGGACGAGGTCGTGATGAACTCATCCTGTCTTTCGGGGAATTTGGAGAGCGTTTTCTGGAGGCTGGTCTCTTCCCATTTCTCCAGAGATTGTTTGAGTTGGTCCAGTTTTTGCGGATCGTACATTCTAAGCTCCTTTGGCATGGGCAGGGGTGAGCGCAACCCCGGTTTACAACAGCGACGGGTCAGGCGTTTCTGGTATACTACCTCAAAATTCCCTTTTAAGGTAGTAGCACCATGCCTCGCTTTGAACTCGATATCGATCCCGTCTCTCACATCACCGCTGACGCGATTGGCAAGCCCGGTCAGCGGGTCTTTTATATCCAGGCCTGGCAGAACGAGCGCACTTACACCATCGTGATCGAAAAATTCCAGTTGCAGTCACTGGCGATTGCCATCGAGCAGTTCCTGGCCGAACTCATCAAGCAGAACCCGGTTATGAGCGGCACTAGCGGCAATTACACCGAAGACAACATGCACATCAACCCTCCGGTCGAACCGATCTTCCGCGCCGGAGAATTCGGGCTGGGCTACGACAAAGAGCGCGACCTGGTGGTCATCCTGGCCCGCGAGATCGTGACGGAAGGGGCCGACCCCGAAGAGGCCGGGGTGATCCGCTTCTGGTGCCGCCGCGACCAGGTCCATTCCCTGGCCCGCTGGGGGGCCGAGGTCTCCAGCCGCGGGCGGCCCATCTGTCCCCAATGCGGACAGCCGATGGAGCCGGAAGGCCACTTCTGCCCCAAGAAGAACGGACACTCACACTAATTCAGTGGCCATTCATCTCGACCCCGAATCCCTTCAATTTGCCCTGTTACACGGCGAACTGGAACTCAAAGGCCAGTTCATGCTCGGCTCGAACTACACCTTCCTGGTGGAGGTGCGCCACAACGGGCAAACCATCCAGGCCGTTTACAAGCCCCAGCGCGGCGAACGCCCGCTCTGGGACTTCCCCGAAGAAAGCCTGGCCGGGCGCGAAGTGGCCGCCTACCTCGTCAGCCGGGCGCTCGGCTGGGACCTCGTCCCCTTCACCGTCCTGCGCGACGGGCCGTTCGGTCCCGGCTCGCTGCAACAATACATCGAATACGACCCGCAATACCACTACTTCAATTTCAGCGAGTCCGACAGGCAGCGCCTGCGTCCCACTGCCCTGTTCGACCTGCTGGCCAACAACGCCGACCGCAAAGGCAGCCACGTGCTTGTGGACGAGACCGGACACATCTGGTTGATCGACCACGGCGTTTGTTTCCACGAAGAGGACAAATTGCGGACGGTAATCTGGGACTTTGCCGGGGAAGCCATCCCTGCGGATCTGCTCACCGCCCTGGCCGCTCTGCCCCCGGCTCTCTCCGGGACCTCGGGCCTGCGCGCCGAACTGGGACGTTATCTCAGCCCCGGCGAGATCGCCGCCCTGCAAAAGCGCGCCGAAAAGCTGCTGGCGAAGCCGGTTTTCCCGCACCCGCCCAGAGACAGAAGAGCTTACCCTTACCCACCGATCTAAATCAAGGAGTCCACATGCCCCACTACAAACTCGCCTTCCTCGGATTCGGCAACGTCGGCCGCGCCCTGGCCGTGTTGTTGATGCGTAAACGCGACGAACTGCGCCAGCGCTATGGCATCACCTTCTCCGTCACCGGGATCGCCACCGCCCGTCATGGGATGCTGGTCAAACCCGTCGGCGTGGACCTGACCGGCGCGCTCGACCTGCTTAGAGCCGGGCACCCCCTGAACCTGATCACCTCCACCCTGGTTTCGGACTCGTTCGACTTCATCCGCAAGTGCGAAGCCGACGTGCTCTTCGAGAACACCCCCGTCAGCCATGCGGACGGGCAGCCGGCGATTGACCACATCAAACTGGCGCTGGAACTGGGCATGCACGTCGCCACTGCCAACAAGGGACCGGTCGTCCACGCCTATCGCGAACTGACCGAACTGGCCGAATCAAAAGGAAAGAAATTCCTGCACGAATCCACCGTCATGGACGGCGCGCCGATCTTCTCGCTCTTCCGCGAAGCCATCCCCCTGGCCCAGTTGAAATCCTTCAAGGGCGTGCTCAACTCGACCACCAACATCATCCTGACCCGCATGGAAACCGGCGAGCCTTTCGACGAGGCCGTCAAATACTGCCAGCAGATCGGCATCGCCGAGACCGACCCCTCCGGCGACGTGGACGGCTGGGACGCGGCCATCAAGGTCGCCGCGCTGGCCACGGTGCTGATGGGCGTCCCGCTCAAGCCCCAGCAGGTGGAGCGGAGCGGCATCCGCGGCATCACGCCTGAGATGGTTGCGGCGGCCAAAGCCGAGGGCCGACGCTACAAGCTGGTCTGTTCCGCCGAGCGGACCGGCGACACCGTCAGCGGGAAAGTTGCCCCCGAGCTGGTGCCGATGTCCTCGCCAATGTACAGCGTGGAAGGCTCGACCTCCATAATCGAATTCAAAACCGACGTGCTGGGCGACCTGTCCATCGTGGAGAAGGACCCGGGTCCGCATACGACGGCCTACGGGCTGCTGGCCGATTTCGTCAACGCGGTGAAGGATCGGTAATCAGTGTTCAGTAATCACTCGTCAGACAAATACCGTCCCGAAGGTTTGTTTCGAATGATCCAGGAGCTTAACGACAACCTTCGGGACGTTCTTCCACGCCAGCCCAGCGTCAGGCGGATCATCCCGCCGCCGGTTCGATGTCCAGGATGCGGTCGAGGCGGAAGGTGCGCTCTTCGCCGCGCAGGTGGCAGAAAGCCCGCAGGTAGAGGTAATCCGAGAGGCCGATCACCTGGAGCGGGTCCACCTGGCGGACGGTCTGCTCGCCGCTGCCGTCCACGTAGGTGATGCGCAGGCGCTGGCCGCGGCTGAAGGCTTCTTCCAGGCCGGCGGGCAGGTGGATGCCGTCGCTGGGCCAGGCGGGGGAGTTGTAGATGCCGATGAAGTCCTCGAGGCGGCTGCCGTTCGAAGTCAGTTGCGAGGCCAATTCGAAGAAGACCGCCCGCAGTTTGAGCGCGTCGGGGAAGGCCCGCCGGTCGCCCATTTTGGGGATTTGCAGGCCCTTGGCCAGGGCCTCCAGGCTGTAGGAGGGAGCGTCGAAATGGTCCCGCGCCAGGGTCAGGGTGTCTATCAGGTTGGGTATCTGGAGTTCGCGCCCCAGGCGGCGGAACTCGCTGTCGAGAAATTGCAGGTCGAAGCGGGCGTTGTGGGTGACGACGACCGATTCGGCCAGCCAGGATTCGAGGCGGGCGGCAATCTCCTCGAAACGGGGCGCCAGCCCCAGGTCCTGGTCGGTAAAGTGGTTGGCCCGGGCCGCGGCCGGGGAGAGCGGACGCTGCGGGTTCACCAGAGTCTGGAAAGTGTCTTTGATACGCCGTCCCTCACAAAGCACGATCCCCACTTCACAGATGCGGTCGCCGAACCAGGCTGAAAGCCCGGTGGTTTTCAGGTCGAGGAAGGCAAAAGGGGCGTTGGCGAGATCGAACATGGGGGATTTACCTGAGGGATGAGGATGGATCCGTTTCGCGAAAGGGCGCTCACAACGGGTTCTTGGTCGGGACCCCGGGCTTGCGCGGGAAAGCCGGAGGCGTGGCTGCCACCTTATCCACCAGCACGAGATAGCGCTCCTCGACGACCCCCGGCAGGGTGACCGGCAGCAACTGGCGCACCCGCCCGCCGAGCAGCTTGATGGCTTTCTCGGCCGCGTGGGCTTCTGCCGGGCCGCTTTCGCCCTTTTGCGAGAGCATCGTCCCGCCGACGCGCACCAGTGGCAGCAGGTACTCGGACAACACCCGCAGGTTGGCCACGGCCCGGGCTACGGCCCAATCGTATTTCTCGCGGTAGGCGGTCATCTGGCCCAACTCTTCGGCGCGGGCCTGGACGACTTCCACGCCGTCCAGGTTGAGGGTCTTGACGATATGTTGGAGAAAAGTGACTTTTTTGCCAACCGACTCGACCAGCGTCACCTGCACCGAGGGGTAGAGGATCTTGAGCGGCAGGCCGGGGAATCCCGCCCCGCTGCCCACGTCCACCAGCCGGAGGGGTGGGTTGGACTTCCAGGCCTGGACGCAGGAGAACGAGTCGAGAAAGTGCTTGGTGCGGATTCCCTCTTCGTCGCGGATGGCAGTCAGGTTGTATTTCTGGTTCCATTCCAAAAGTTCGCGCTCGTAGGTGAGCAAGGCAATGGTTTGGCGTCCGGTCAGGTGGACGCCGAAGAGCTGCTGAGCTTCGCGGGCGAGTTTTTCCATCGCCGGAATTATACCTTTTGTATGGCAATCCACATCGGGCAAAGGCCGAAACCATAACGCGGATTGCGCGAATTTTTTTTACTCGTCAGAAGTAAATTCTGTAAGGGCGACTCTTCAAGGCCATCGTTCAAGAGTTTCAGGCAGGGAATTTTGACTCCACTGCAAAAAGGTATTTTCAACGCAAAGGCGCAAAGCCGCCAAGATTTTTGCAATTTTCTTGCTTTTCGTAACTGCCTACCCACCCTCACCCCCGGCCCCTTATCATCCCCGAAGGGGGCT
>DYLB01000012.1 GCA_020722305.1 Anaerolinea thermophila
CGGGCAGCAGCAGCGCATGTTCATTGCGCGCGCCCTGGCGCAGGAAGCCGAACTGATGCTGATGGACGAGCCGCTCACCGGCCTGGACGCGCCCTCGCAGGCCGACATCCTGTCCTTACTGGATGAATTGCAGCGCCAGAAGGTGACGGTCATGGTCGCCACCCACGACCTGGAGCAGGCCGCGCAATATTTCGACCGCATCATGCTGCTCAACCGCCAATTGATCGGCTTTGGCGGTCCAGATGAAGTGCTGCAACCCGAAAAACTGCTCCGCGCTTACGGCGGACGGCTGCACAAAACAGCCAGCGGCGAATCTTTGGCGTTGGACGATTCCTGTTGCAGTGGAGGGGAGGAGCATGTCCATCATTAATTGGTTGCTCGAACCCCTCTCCTACGCCTTCATGCAGCGCGGACTGATCGCTGCTGTGCTGGTCGGCGTCGTCTGCGCGGTGGTCGGCGCCTACGTCGTGCTGCGCGGCATGGCCTTTTTCGGGGACGCGCTGGCGCACACCATCCTGCCGGGCGTGGCGCTCGGCTACCTGGTCGGCGGCGGCGCGCGCGACTCGCTCTTCTGGTGGGCGCTTGGCACGGCCGTCATCGCCGCGCTGGGTATCGGGGCCATCAGCAAGCAGGCCCAGGTCAAGGAAGATACGGCCATCGGCGTCATCTTCGCCGGCATGTTCGCCCTGGGGATCGCGCTCATCTCCACCGTCCGCAGTTACGCTGTGGACTTGAGCCACTTCCTGTTCGGGGACGTGCTGGGCGTCTCGCCCCAAAGCCTGTGGCTGATCCTGATCTTCGGCGGGATCGTCCTCCTGGTCATCCTTGCGCTCTACAAAGAATTCCTGACTTTGTCCTTCGACCCCATCCTGGCAATGACGCTGCGCCTGCCGGTGGGCCTGCTCGAAAACGTCCTGCTGACGCTCATCGCCGTGACGATTGCCGTCTCGCTGCAAACGGTCGGCGTGGCGTTGATGGTGGCCATGCTGGTCACGCCGGCCGCTACGGCCTACCTGCTCACCCACCGCCTGCCGGTGATGATGGCGCTGGCGGCGCTGATCGCCTCGCTTTCCGGCGTGGCTGGGCTATACCTGTCGTATTACCTGAGCATCGCCTCCGGCGCGGCTATTGTGCTGACCGCCACGGCGATTTTCATCGCGGTATTTTTCGTCAAGCGTGTGACTCTCAAGAATTAAGAACCAACGCGAATGGCGCAAACAAAAATATGATCGGCGAAATTCACCAATTCGCGCCATTCGCGTTAAATCTTTAGCGCCTTTGCGATGAGATTCAGCGGGATTATCGCTTAAAATAGACCCCATGCGCCCCTCACCCAAATCCAACACGCGCCACGCAGCACGCCTCACATTTTTCATACTCGCCCTCTTCCTTGCCTCCTGCAACGCCCCTCCAGCCCCACAACCGGCCTCGACAGCCGCCATCGGGACCTCCACACCCGCCCCACCGACCGAGACAGCCTCCCTGCCATTGGCAAATACACCCGAACCGTTCGTCCTGCCCACGACCGCTCCCCTCGAAAGGCCGGAATACAGCCTGAACGTCGCGCTGGATTACGCCGCCAAAACCGTCTCGGTCGAAGAGTCGATCAACTACCCGAACCAGACTGGCGAATCGCTGCCAGGCGTGACCCTGGCCGTCGTCCCCAACCTGTGGCCGGACTGTTTCACCCTCGAAAGCCTGACCCTCGGCGAGTATGCCGTCGGCAGCTACACCCTCACCGGCCAGCGCCTGGACGTGCCGCTCCCGCAGCCCCTGGCTCCCGGCGCAACACTGTTCCTGGACCTCCGGTACACCCTGTCGCTGCCCTACGCCGCCCAGGCCGATCCCAACGCCGAACGGCCGCGCATCTTCGGCTACACCGACCGGCAGATCAACCTGACCAACTGGTATCCGTTCATCGTCCCGCGCGACCCGCAGGAGGGCTGGCTGCTGCACGATCCCTGGTTCTACGGCGAACACCTGGTCTACGAGGCCGCCGATTACACCGTCAACCTGAAAGCGGACCCGGCCCTGGTGGTCGCCTCCAGCGGCATGGCCGAGCCGAACGGCGAATGGACCCGCTACACCCTGCAAGCCGGGCGGGCTTTCGTCTTTTCGCTCAGCCCCGACTTCCGGGTTGCTACAGCCGAGGCGGACGGGGTGACAGTCACCAGTTATTACTTCCCCCTCTTTGAGGCCCCCGGCGAAGCCGTCGCCCAGGTAGCGGCCCAGGCCGTGCACGTTTTCAGCGAACGCTTTGGCCCTTACCCGCACGCCAGCTTGAGCGCAGTGCAGGGCGATTTCAACGACGGCATGGAATATTCAGGGCTGTTCTATCTCTCGCGGGATTTCTACAACCTGTACGACGGCACGCCCAACAATTACCTCGTCACGATCACGGCCCACGAAACCGCCCACCAGTGGTGGTTCGAAAAGGTCGGCAACGACCAGGCCCTCGAACCCTGGCTCGACGAGACCTTCGCCACCTACAGCGAGCGGATATTCTACGCCGACACCTCGCCCAACTCGCTCAAGGACTGGTGGTGGCCGGTGCGGGTGGACTTCTACAAGCCGCAGGGCTGGCTCGACATTTCGGTCTACGAGGGTGGCGGCTTCCGTCCCTACACCGACGCGGTCTATCTCAACGGTGCGCACTTCCTCCAGGACCTGCACGCCCGCATCGGCGACGAGACCTTTTACGCCTTCCTGAAAGATTACGCGGCCCAAATGGATGGGAAAATCGCCACCGCGGAGGATTTCTTCGCCATCCTGCGAAGCCATACCGACGCCGACATTTCGGATTTGATCCGCACGTATTTCAGGGATCCGCATTGATAAGACGCCTGACCCTGCTGGCCCTCCTGGCCGGCGTCCTGCTCTCGGGCTGCAACTTGCCCCCGGCCGCTTCTCCCGCTTCCTCCCCGGACTTTGTGGTTGTCACCCGTGACCCGGACGCGACCGCCACCCCGACGCCCTTCCGCCCGCTGGCCCCGACGGCCACACCCAGCCTCGTCCCTTCGCCGACCGTCACGCCGACCCCCGTCCCGACCGACACGCCGCTCCCCACCTTGACCTTCACCCCGACCGCCACCCTCGAACCTTCGAGCCGGGCGAATTATTATCTCGAAGTCACCTTCGATTACTATGGGCGAAGCCTATCGGTGAGACAAACCGTCCGCTACCCGAACCAGACCGACCGGTCCATGGGTGAGATCGTCTTGGCGGTCGAACCCAACCGCTGGGAAAACTGTTTCGATCTCCAGTCCCTCTCGGTTGACAGCGAGTACGCCAAATCCTACGAACTAAGCGGCAACACCCTGACCATCGAATTGTCCCGCTCGCTGGAACCCGGCGAGGTGCTGGTCTTTTCGATGGCGTACAGCCTGTGCGTGCCGTACAAGACCGTCAGCACGGTTTTCGGTTACAACGGCTACCAGATTAACCTGACGGACTGGTATCCGTACATCGTGCCGTACTCGCCGGGCGAAGGCTGGCTGCAACACGCGCCCTCGGGTGTGGGCGAATACCAGGTCTACGACGCGGTGGACGTGGAACTCAATCTCAAGTTCAGCGACCCGGAGAATATCCCGGTAGTGGCGGCCAGCGCCCCGGCTGAAGCCAACGGCGAATGGACCCGCTACCGGGCCTACGGCGTGCGCAACTTCGTCCTCTCGGCCAGCCCGGATTACATCGTCTCGAACCTGCGGGTGGGCGACGTGGACGTCAACAGCTACTACTTCGCCCGGCACCAGTCCGGCGGCTGGGCCATCCTGGACGAGGCCGCCCTGGCTTTGACGACTTATGGGGATACGTTTGCGCCCTACCCGTATGGCAGCCTGAGCATCGTCGAGACCGATTATCCCGACGGGTTGGAATTTAGCGGGCTGGTCTTCATGAGCGACGATTTCTACGCCGAATACAACGGTACGCCGCGCGGCAACCTGACGGCCATCGGCGTCCACGAGATCGCCCACCAGTGGTGGTACTCGCTGGTCGGCAACGACCAGGCCCTCGAACCCTGGCTCGACGAGGCCCTGGCGGTCTACGCCGAGCGCATCTTCTTCGAGACGAATTATCCCGATTCGCTCAACTGGTGGTGGAATTTCCGGGTCAAGTATTTCAACCCGACCGGCTGGGTGGATTCGTCCATCTACAACGGCGGGGCCTTCCGCCCATACACGGACGCGGTCTACCTGCGCGGGGCGCTCTTCCTCGAAGACCTGCGCGCCCGGATCGGGGACGAGGACTTCCGGGCCTTCTTGAAAGACTACGCCGCCCAGATGAGTTTCCGGCTCGCCGCCAAAAGCGACTTCTTCCGAATTCTGGACGCTCACACCAACACGGATTACTCCGACCTGGTCCAGGGTTATTTCATGGAATTTCCATAGCAATCGGGCAAACCGGTTGAATTAACAAATTCTCTTTGTTATACTTGTCTCAGACACGCAACGCTTGGGACTTTCCGGGGCGGATAACCGGCTTCGAGCGCGAACGCTCCAGGCCCATTCCTTCCGAGAGCAGATCGTAAAGGCCCAGAAAAGCACGTTTTTAGGAGAAGGTTATGCACAAAACATTGCGTCCGATATTGTTCGTGGTTGCCATTGTATTGATCGTGGGGATGGCCTGCTCAGGCGGCAGCCAGCCGACCGAAGCGCCCCCGCCTCCGCCGGTTGAAACCCAACCGCCCGCCCAACAACCGACCGAGGAGCCGCCAGCGCTCCCAACGGAACTGTCTCCAACCGAAGAGACGGAGACCCCGCCTCCCACCGAGGAACCCGCTGCCGAAAAATTCTTCACCGACGAGTTCGACAACGGCCTGGATAACTGGGACTTCTCCCTGACCGGCGGCGGCCTGCACGACAAGGCCAAAGTGGAAACCCAGAACGGCAAGCTGGTCTTCGACCTGCAAGATGCGGACCTGTACACCTTCCTGTACTCGAAAAACACGTATGATGACGTGCGCGTGACCATCAACGTCGAAAATTTCGGCATCAACAAGTCGGATATTACCCTGATGTGCCGTTACGATGAGACCGTTGGCTGGTATTCTTTCACGGTTGCCATGAACGGCAAGTACAACATCGCCGCCCGCGACCAGTTCATCAAAAAATCTTACGTCATTTTCAACGGAGCAACCAACGCAATTCGCGTAGGGCAAAGGAATGAAATATCGGTTGTGTGCCAGGGCGAGACCCTGATCCTATACGTCAACGGAGAGGAGGTTCGACGCATCGAGGAAACCAAATACGGATTTGAAGAAGGCAAAGTCGTTTTATCTGCTACGACCTATGCGGTCTATCCGATAAACCTGGCTGTAGAAAATATCCAAATCAGCGCGCCGTAATCCCAAACGCGGCGCGCCAGCATACCAACTCTCCGAGGAGAAGAGAATGATTATCAAAGTTTCAAAACCGTTAGCGTTCCTGGTCCTGATGATAATTCTGGTCGGCCTGGCCTGTGGCCCAAGCGTCACGCCGACCCAGGCTCCACAGCAGCCGCAGCAGCAGCAGGAGCCGTCGCCGGCGCCGCAACAACCGACCGAACCGCCTGCCCAGCCGACCGAGCCGCCCCCGACAGAAGAACCGACGCAAGAACCGCTACCCACTGAAGAGCCAACCTCTCAATTCTTCAGGAACGAATTCGACGGCGGGATCGAGGATTGGAGCGGCTTCAACGTCAAAGACTCGGCCCAGACTGACGAAGGCAAGCTGGCGATATCCACCGATGGCGGTTTCCTGACCTTCTCGATTGAGACCATGTACCTGTACGCGTATCTGATCTATGACAAGTTCACTTACGAAGATGTCAAGCTGACCGTGAGAGTCGAAAACCGGGGCGCCAATAACAATAACGTGAGTTTGCTCTGCCGCTACTCCGAAGAAAATGGCTGGTACGAGTTCAACATCGCCAACAACGGTTTGTACTGGATCTATGCCGCGACACCCAACCCCAAGGGAAGCGGAGCGCCAGTCTATAACCTGGTTGCGAACGGCGGCTCGAACAAAATCAAGATGGGTAAGGATGTCAACGAGTATACGGTCTCCTGCAAAGGCAATACCCTGTCGTTGACCATCAACGGCTTCGACACCAAGACCATCAATGAAAAGAAATACAGCCTGCGCGACGGTAAAATCGGTCTCTCCGTGTCCTCCTTCAACGTTCCCTCTGTCAAAGTGGAATTCGATTGGCTGGAAATCTCCGAGCCATAATCCTGCACGTCCATACAAAAGGCCGCCCGGCGAGGCGGCCTTTTGTATTCTTTTGACGTCTTGTTAACGTGATTCTTGCACACATCGGTTATCCTATGGCAGATTGCTTTAGCTTATACGTCATTGCGAGGGATAGCGGTCTAAACCCAGCCCGAAGCAATCTCCCGTTTCACGGAATTATCCAGCCCGGAGGAGATTGCCACGCCGCCGCAAATCGCTTCTGAACATTTCGAAGGCTTCATCGGCGGCTCGCAAAGACACCATTTGATAATCACTAAAATCCATTTCAGGAGAGTTAACTATGGGAAAAATCATCGGTATTGACCTCGGGACGACCAACAGCGTGGTCGCCGTTATAGAAGGCGGCCAGCCAACTGTGATCACTACCGCCGAAGGCGGGCGGCTTTGCCCGTCGGTGGTGGCGTTCAACAAGAACGGTGAACGCATGGTCGGCCAGACCGCCAAGCGCCAGGCCGTGATCAATTCTGAGAATACCCTGTATTCCATCAAGCGTTTCATCGGCCGCCGCTACGAGGAAACCGAAATCGAGCGCAAGATGGTGCCTTTCACCGTCGTGGAAGGCCCCTCGAACGACGTGCGCATCAAGGTGCCGGTCAACAACCGCGAATACAGCCCGCAGGAGATCAGCGCCATGGTGCTGGCCAAACTCAAAGCCGACGCGGAAGCCTACCTCGGCGAAACCGTGACCCAGGCGGTCATCACCGTCCCGGCTTATTTCAACGACAGCCAGCGCCAGGCAACCAAAGACGCCGGAAAGATCGCCGGTCTCGAAGTGATGCGCATCATCAACGAACCGACCGCTTCGGCCCTGGCTTATGGGCTGGACAAGAAGAAAAACGAAACCATCCTGGTCTTCGACCTGGGCGGCGGCACCTTCGACGTCTCAGTCCTGGAAGTGGGCGAGGGCGTGATCGAAGTCAAGGCCACCAACGGCGATACCCACCTGGGCGGCGACGACTGGGACCAGCGCATCGTCACCTGGGCCGCGGACGAGTTCAAGCGGGAGCAGGGCATTGACCTGCGCAGCGACCGCCAGGCGCTCCAGCGTTTGCGCGAGGCCGCCGAAAAGGCCAAGATCGAACTTTCGACGATGATGGAGACCGAGATCAACCTGCCCTACATCACCGCCGACGCCAGCGGCCCCAAACACATGCAGTTGAAACTGACCCGCGCCAAATTCGAGCAGATGACCGAAGACCTGCTCCGCCGCTGCCGCGTGCCCTTCGAATCGGCCCTCAAGGACGCCGGGATCAACGCAGGCAACCTCAACGAGGTGGTCCTGGTCGGGGGCTCGACGCGCATGCCCATGGTCCAGGATTTGGTCCGCTCGCTGACGGGCAAGGAACCCAACAAGGGCGTCAATCCCGACGAGGTGGTCGCGGTCGGGGCAGCCATCCAGGGCGGCGTGCTGGGCGGCGAAGTCAAAGACATCCTGTTGCTCGACGTGACCCCGCTCTCGCTGGGTGTCGAAACCCTGGGCAGCGTGATGACCGTGATGATCGAACGCAACACCACCATCCCGGTGCGCAAGACCGAGACCTACTCGACCGCCGCCGACAACCAGACCGCAGTGGACATCCACGTGCTGCAAGGCGAACGCCCGATGGCCGCCGACAACATGAGCCTGGGCCGTTTCCGCCTGGACGGTATCCCCCCGGCGCCGCGCGGCATCCCGCAGATCGAAGTGACCTTCGACATTGACGCCAACGGCATCCTGCACGTGACCGCCAAAGACAAGGCCACCGGCAAGGAACAGAAAGTGACTATCACCGCTTCGACCAACCTGAGCAAGGACGAGGTCGAGCGCAAGGTGCAAGAGGCCCGCCAGCACGAGGCCGAAGACAAGAAGCGCCGTGAACTGATCGAGGCCCGCAACAATGCCGACAGCCTGGCCTACCAGACTGAAAAAACCCTGAGAGATTTGGGCGACAAGGTCCCGGCGGGCGAGCGCAGCAATATCGAAGCCAAGATCAACGATCTCAAACAGGCCGCTCAATCAGACGATACGGCCCGGATCAAGAAACTGAGCGAGGAAGTCCAGCAAGCCTTCCACGCCCTCAGTCAGCAGCTCTACGCCCAGGGGCAGCCGCAGCCCGAAACCCCCGGCGGCCCGTCCACCCCGCCAGGGGACGACGGCGACGTCATTGACGGCGAAGTGCGCGAAGCGTAAAGAATGACACAAAACGGGCGACCGGTAACCACCGGCCGCCCATTTTGATTCTGGGATACGAAGCCCGATTAATTGACTCTCCCCTCAATTTGCTGTACACTAACCCCATCCCACGATATCCACATCCCACTCTCAGGAGCCTCACATGGAACAGAAGTCCGGCGCTCAGATCAGCAAGAAAGCCTTCATCCAGGCCGTTGTCATCCTCTTCGTGTTGATGATCGTCGCGGGGGTTTTGACGCGGCTCGTCCCGGCCGGAAGCTACTCCCGTTTCGAGATCGAGGGCCGCCAAGTCATCGCCCCCGATTCCTTCCGCTTGACCGAAAGGCCGGATTACCCCATCTGGCGCTGGTTCACCGCCCCCTTCGAGGTCTTCGCCGCCCAAGACAGCTTCACCGTCATCGGCATCATCGTCTTCATTCTCCTGGTCGGCACCGCCTTCGGCGTGATGGATCGCAGCGGCATCCTGCAAGCGGTCATCTCGAAGATCGTCAAAACTTACGGCGGGCGCAAATACACCCTGCTGCTGGTGGTGACCTTCTTCTTCATGGCCCTGGGCGGCTTCTTCGGCATCTTCGAAGAAATCATCCCGCTCGTGCCGATCATGGTCGCCCTGGCTTATTCCCTCGGCTGGGATTCATTGACCGGGCTGGGCATGTCGGTGCTGGCAACCAACGTTGGCTTCTCGACTGCGGTCTTCAACCCCTTCACCATCGGCATCGCCCACCAGCTCTCCGGCCTGCCGCTCTTTTCGGGAGCCGGGCCGCGCCTCCTGTTGTTCTTCATCGTTTACGGCATCCTGGCCGCCTTCCTGACCACCTACGCCCGCAAGATCGAGAAGAAGTCCGAAGCCTCGGCGGTCTACGCCGAAGACAAAGCCGAAAAAGCCCGCCACGGCAGCTTCGAACTCAACCACGCCCTCGACGAAGACCCGCGGATGCGCCGGGCGGCCATCTTCCTGGGCGTGTTCTTCGCCCTGATCCTGACCGTGCTGGTACTCTCACCTTTTGTCGAAATCCTGTCCGACCTGGCCCTGCCGCTGACCGGACTGCTCTTCGTCATCGGCGGGATTGGGGCCGGGCTGATCGCCGGAGCAGGCAAAGCCGCCTGGCGAGCTGCCTGGGACGGGTTCGTGGGCATTTCCCCCGCCATCCCGCTCTTGATGATGGCCGCCAGCGTCCGGCACATCATCGCCAGCGGCGGCATCCTCGACACCCTCCTGAACTACACCGTCACTGCCGTCACCGGCGTCAACCCCTTCGCGGCCGCGCTGGCCATCTACGGGCTGACCCTGGTGCTCGAACTCTTCATCCCCTCCGGCTCGGCCAAAGCCTTCCTGCTCATCCCGATCGTCATGCCGCTGGCCGATCTGCTGGGCGTCAACCGCCAGATCGCGGTCAGCGCCTACGTCTTCGGCGACGGCTTCTCGAACATGGTTTACCCCACCAACGCCGCCCTGCTCATCGCCCTCAGCCTGACGGTCATCACCTATCCCAAGTGGTTCAGGTGGGTCATCAAACTGTGGTTCTGGGTCATCCTGGTCACGGTCGCATTTTTGGGGCTGGCGGTGCTGTTCAATTACCAGTAAAATTTGCCGTCCTGAGCGGAGCCGTCCGTTTTTGGGACGGCGTAGTCGAAGGACATTGATAAAGATTGGATTTTCCCGATGCTGAACATTCCCGCCTCTTACGACGACTCCCGCGCCCGCTTCCTGTCCTATGCGGAGCGCATCCGGGACCTGTGGCCTGCGGCGCGTTTCGACGCCCACCCCCTGGCCTTTGACCCCTCCGTCTCCATAGACTGGTGCTCTGCCGAGGCCATCGAACGCAAAGACCGGCTCTTCATCCTGACCACCGGCCTGCACGGCATCGAGGGCTATCTCGGCGCGGCCATGCTCGACCTTTTCGTCAACGACTATCTGCCGCGTTTCGACCCTGCTGCGAGCGGCATCTTGCTCGTCCATGCGGTCAACCCCTGGGGCATGAAACACTGGCGGCGCAATAATCCCTACAATGTGGACCTGAACCGTAATTTCTGCGACCCATCCGCATTGAAAAATATAAACCCTGATTATGATCCGCTCTTCGACTTCCTCAATCCATCCGGACCGCTCAAGAGCGTGGTTTACAGCACGGCCAGGTTCGCCTGGCAAACCGTCAGCACCATCCGCCGGTTTGGAGTCAAACGCATTCGCGAAGCGACCTTGATGGGACAGTACCGCCACCCCGAAGGCATCTACTTTGGCGGCGTGGAGATGCAGGAGGAAACGGAAGTCATGCAATCCCTGTTCCAAGACGCCATCACGGGCTATGCGCAAGTCACACACCTCGACATGCACACCGCTTACGGCCCGCGCCACCAGATGACCCTGGTCAACTCGCCGCGCGAGAGGATGACCTCCGTCGAAACGGCGAGCAGGTTTGGGGTCCCGCGCGTGGCGGCTGCCAACCCAGACGAGTTCTACACCATCCACGGCGACATGACCGATTACCTCTACGCCCTGGTCAGGGAAAAGTCCCCGAGTACGAAAATCTACTCCGGGACATTCGAATTCGGCACCTTTGGCGATTCGCTGATAGCAGGAATCCGCAGCCTGCGCATCACCATCCTGAAGAACCAAGCCAATCTCTTCGGGGCCAATCCTGCCGCTCAAGCCTGGATAGACGAGGAGTACCGCGAACTGTACCTGCCGGCTGACCCGGCCTGGCGCGCCAAAGCCGAAGCCGACGGACGGCAAGCCTTCGAGGGGATTTTGCAGGCAGAAGGGTTTATCAGCTAAAATCCAATTTTTTATGGCTCTTTGGGATGTTCCGTGATGCGTCCCCATATCTGGCAACACGCCGTAAGGCGGAATTAATTCCGCCCTACATCTGGCGGATCGCCACGCCAATTCCCAATGAACCTTTTTTATTTCCGGTAGACTCTATTTTCGCTATCCACACAAAAAGGTGATAGCACCCTGCCATCTACTTCTTACAATTCAGGGGCAACTTCAAAGGCTCTTTCAAGTACAGGATGTTCCCGTTTTCTCCAACTACGATCACAAACAAGCCTTCGACAATGGAAATGTCTAGGGTCTTTCTCGCGCCGCGTTTACAGCCGAATACGAACACCTCCACCGGGTTGGGAAAATATGCTGGCGCATCCGAGAGAGGCATATATATCGAACCGTTATCCATTCCAATAACCGTAAAGGCGAGCCGCGGGAACTCCTTTTTGACATAGGCATAATCCATCATAAAGCATTTATCGCATCCGGCATCCTGCTCACCATAGTAACGAGGGAAAAAAGCCAACCCATGCAAAAAAATGGCGCGCTTGTCCTTATTGACCAGATTCTTAACGTTTGCAAGCCGCACTCCTTTGTCCCGCAAAAGTTCTTCCAGTCCATCCGCTTCGAGGTCTCGGAGAATCTCTTTGGTTGACTGCTGTTCGAAACGCTGCGGAATGACCCAACTGTTGAACGGCAAGCTCAGCCCAATCGCCAACAAGATCATCGAAGCAACCAGAAACGACCTGGAACCGGTTCGAGACTCCACAAGCTCCAAGCGGCCTCCCTCATCAAACAAAGATGGCCTTCCCAAGACGATCCGCGCCCACGAGAGCAATTGCAGAACACCCAGTGAATAGTAGATGAAAAGCACCCAATCCACAGCAACGATGTAGCGGCTGCCGGATGTGCGCCCAAAAGCGTTAGCAAGGTTATAAGAAAAGTGAACCAACAATGGCAAAATTCCCGCCCAACGGGCACGCGCCCAGGCTGCGCCAATTCCCAGTGCCAAGAGCGACAGGTTGAGCAGAACGAAGAACCCGGTTTCTGGTGAAATTTCTCCCTCCCATCCCAACTGCCAGGGAGGTTGCGCAACCATATACTTCAAATTATGAAATCGGAACGTCGAGGGAAGTATGATAACGCTGGTTACCTCATTGTGCCAGAAATGCGACAAAACAAGGTATCCCATGCCAGGGTTATCGTTCTGGGCAGCAATGGCAGGTTCAAGCTGGGGCGGCAACGGCATCAAATCCGGTTTCACAACCGTCATTGAGGCATCGTAACGAGGCCCCAGATATGATTCGCTTTCAGGTAAAGTCAACTTAAACCGTTCAAAAACCCGCTGAATTTTTTCCAACAGGTAATTTTCGCCCGTTGCCGATTGCGTAAATCCAAACCAGGGACCCATAACCAGCATCAAACCCAAACCAAAAACAGCCGATGCAAAGAACCATGATTTCATCTGGCTGCGACCGTAGAGAAACAAGGCAAAGGCAATAATGAACGGCGCAATCAACGCCGGTGTCGGGCGGACCAGTGTGGCAATTCCCAGCAGTCCCCCGGCCCAGAGCGGGAGACTAAAATTGCCCTTACGTTTGAACCAAAGGACCCCCAGCAAAGTAAAAACTGACAACATCAAAGCCGTAGGCATTTCAGACATCATCAACTTCGAGTGAGTTACCTGAATGTCCAGCACGGCGGCAATGGCATTCTTCTCTTTGAAAATCGCCAATATTGCCATCATCACCCCCGCCGCCCGGCTGTGGAGGCACTTGCCGATCAAAAAGAGCATTGCCGGATAAAAAGCAATGAAGAGGACCTGGACCAGGATCACCCTCTCATAACTCTGCCCGGCAATTGCGTGGAAAAGTGCCAGCAGCAACATGTACATGGGCTTATCCGTGAAAAGCCCATTGAAAATGCCGTTGCCAAGCAAGACCTGCTGGCCGCCAAAATCATAGAGTGCCGCATCCGAGAAGGGATAATACTCGAAATTTGGGGGGGTCGGACGCGGCAGGAAGTAGCTGCGCAGGAGGGGTTCCTGCTGCCAGACGATGGCCGCCGTCAGCCAGATCAGGACGAAAATCCCCGCATCGAACCGACGATGGGCCTGCTGGCCGTTTAACCGGCGCTCCCAAAAGAGGACCAACCCCGCCAAACCCAGCCCAAACAGCACCTGCAAACCCAACACCGGGACACCCGCCTCGTTCCACATGTCTATATCCCGCTTCAAGCCGATACCGGTGACGGCGATCCAACCCCAGAGCAGGAGGAAAACGCCCAGGGTGACGGCAGCCCCCCGCCAGAGCGCGGGATGCTCGCGCCACTGAGCCTTGAGCGCGGCCCATTGCAGGCCCCTCTCAGCGACGCGCAGGGCTATCGCAACGGCAGCCAGCCACAGGGTCCAGGCGAGGAGCGGGTAGGCCCGCTCGAAGTAACCGCTCAAAGCCCCCAACTGGTACGAAGGCGTCCACACGGCGAGCCATCCGATCCCAAAAAGAAGTCCAAAAAGGGCGTCAAGTTTGCGGGAATGGCGCTCCACCCAGGCTGAAACCTTTTCGGCTTTCCAGGCGAGGAAAAGCAGGGCCAGCGTGAGAACCAGCGCGGCGAAAACGAGCGCCAATCGTTGAATCGAAAGCCCCAGGAAAATCGCCGAATCCGCCTCAGAAGGCCGGCGGAGCAAGAGAAACAACGCCAGGAGACCTCCCGGCGCTGTGAGGATTGCAAAGGTTTTGATTCGTTGAGTCATGGGTTCCTACAGATACAATTTGGCGCGTTCTTTTCAGCCATGTGTTCTTACGCTCCCTTCCCTTTGACCACAACCCAGGCCGTTTTCAGCAGGATGAACATATCCATCCACAACGACCAATTGCTGATGTAATAATCGTCCAGTTCCAGCCGCCGCTGGAAAGTGGTGCGATGCCGCCCGGAGACCTGCCACCAGCCGGTCATGCCCGGCTTCACCCGCAGGATCACGCGGGCAAATTCCTTCATATCATCCAATTCCGACGGCATGTAGGCACGCGGCCCGACCAGGCTCATCTCGCCCCTGAGCACGTTGATCAATTGGGGCAGTTCATCCGCGCTGAATTTTCGCAGCCACTTTCCCACCCGCGTCACGCGCGGATCGTCCTCCAGTTTATGGAACTGCTCGTATTCGGCGCGAGCCTCGGGATCATTGTCGAGATGCTCCTCCAGTTGTTCCTCCGCGTTCGACACCATGGTCCTGAACTTGAGCACGTTGAATTCGCGAAAATTTCGGCCCAGGCGGCGTTGGCGAAAGAGAATGGGGCCAGGCGAGTCAACAGCAATGGCAAAGGCGATAACGAACAGGAGGGGTGAAAGAAGCAGAAGAAAGGCTAGCGAGGCCGTCAAGTCAATGAAATTTTTGATCGCCCGCGACTCGGGATGCAACAGGTGGTAGTTGAATTCGAGCGCCAGTTGCCCGTCCAGGTCGCGCGATTCGACCCACATCGTCCCGAGTTTACTTTCCGGTTCCACCAGGATGACGCGGCGGAAGCGCTCCGAAAGCAGGCGCGCCCGCGCCGCTACCCCTTCTTCGGATGGGCTGGCAATCACCGCCAGGTCGTAGTTCTCTTTCACTTCGCCGCCGATGCTGGAGAGGGGGAGAACTTTGACGGGAATCCATCCCAGGCGGCGGATCTGGCGCATCTTTCGCGCAATCTCGTCCGCCAATTTCCCATTCCCATAGATCAGGACGGGAATGCCATACCAGTTGTAGCGGGAAATGAGATTCCGTAGGCTAAAACGCGCCAAGGGTAATAAAACAATGGCAGGTATCAAGCTGAACAGGATGAACGCGCGCGAATAAAGCTGGAACTCTCTGTTCAGATATGAAAAAGCCGCCAGGAATAGGAAAAGTAGAATAGTGGCCTTGGATACTTTTTCCAACTCTTTCACAGAGGTCAACCCATACCCTGGGTAAAGACCAAAGAATGCAAAAATGATTACTTCAAACAACAAGCCAGCATAGCCAACGGGTTTGATCATAAGCCAACGTAAATGGCCAGGCTCAACGAACAGGTTGCGCAGGTTGATTGCCAACCTGAACAACAGGTATAGGATCAGGAGATCGGTCAACAACAGGAGGAAATTAACAAGCAGGTGATATTTTCGCATACTTCATGCGCCAATGATGTGCTGCATAAAATCTCGCAGCAGGTTTTTCTTCGACCAATGGGACTCGACCCATTCGCGCCCTTTTCGTCCGAGTATTTCCCTGTATTCTTTCTTGCGCGCCAGGTCGCGGATCGCCTGCGCCAGGGCCGCCGCGTTTTCCGGCGGGACGACGACGCCCGTTTGCTCCACCACCTCGGACAACTCGGTCCCCGCCCGAGCGGTGGCGATGACCGCTTTTCCACTGGCCAGCATGCCCGAAAGTTTGGAGGGCATCACCAGGTCCGCCGCGTCGGCCCGCTGGGGTAGAACGTGAATGTCGGCACTGTTGAGCAGGAGGTTCAAACGTTCCATTGGCTGTAAGGGATGCAAACTCACATTGGACAGGGAGGAGACCTTCTGTTCCAGTTCGGCCCGCATGGGACCTTCGCCGCAAAGAACGAAACGAATGGGCGGCTCTGATTGTAACAGACGCGCGGCTTCGATCAGGTATTCCAGCCCCTGCTTATGTCCAAAATTCCCGGAATACAACACGACTACATCGTTATCGCTGATTCCCCATTCGGCGCGCAGCGTTTCGCCCCCATCCGGAAGGGGATATACGGAATCCGTATCCACCCAGTTTGGGAGGAGTGCCGTTTTTTCGGGCGATACCCCCTTCTCGTGCAGTTTTTCCCTCATACGCCCGGAAATAGTGGAAACCCGGTCGAAGCGTTGCAGCAGCCAACGCTCGAACGTTCGCGCGACAGAAAGGAGCGGGCGCAGAGACGCCAGCATCCCCAGTCCCTCGGCGGCGTCGAGTTCGAAGTCCTGCACGTGCAGCCAGGCCTGCGCGCCGCTCAGTCGAGCGGTCAGCAGGGCCAAAGGGGCGTTCAAAAACGCCGGAGCGATGCACAGCACAACCTCCGGCTTCCAGCCCAGTTGCATCAGGAGGGCAGGAGCGCTGCTCAAGGCAAAGGAAAACAGGTGGACCAGGCGGCTGACTCCCGAAGGCTTTCGCGGCACCCATAACGGGCAGCGCCAGACTTCCACCTTCCGCCAGTTCTCCCGCTGGTAGCGCCATCCCGAATACGGAGGGACGACTCGCCACCAGGGATAATAAGGAGGCGCGGTCACCACCCGCACGGCAAGCCCTTCTTCGGCAAGGTGGGAAGCCAGTTCCGCCGTGTATTTTCCAGTGCTGATCGGCTCAGGATGGAAATTGATGCCGACGATGAGAATCCGCAGGGACTTCATTTTCTTCGGGCGAAAACCATCAAAGTATGCCTGAGGAACGGAGGCATGAAACGCTCGTAGAGATAGGCCAGCCGGGTCAGCGCGCACGAAGATTGGAAATACCCCGGCAGGCCCGAAAAGCCAAGCACAACCCCATCCAGGCCAAATTGGCTCAATTTTCTTTTCAGCAGCGGGATGTTGTTGCAGGCGTAGAGCGTGGGGAAGATATCCCTTTCCTCGCGTTTCTTCTGCATATTCTTCAGGATTTTGACGTGATGCCGTTCAGGGATGATCCTGGACGCCAGAGCGACGTATCCCCAGGCGTTCGTTGTGCGCGCGCAAAAATACCCGCCCGTTTTGAGGACGCGACGGACTTCACCGAAGAAGGCATCGGGGTTGCCGACGTGCTCCAGCGTCCAATCGCTCACGACCAGGTCTGCAGATTGGTCGGGGATGGGCCAGGGCGCGTCGGGGTTTTCCAGGAGGCGGAATTCATCCAGGAAGGGATTCTGCGAGGCGTCCGGGTCGAGATCCAGCCCGGTCACTTTCTGGACCTTGCCCCGAAAAATTCGCAGGCTGCGGCGAAGCGCGACCGGGTCGTCCTGGTATTCGCCGCGCCCGCAACCGACATCCAGGATTGCGTCGGTCGGCTTGAGCAGGGCGTTCACGCGCAGGTAAAAGGCCATGGCTCCATCCACAGGATGAAACCCGCCAAAGCGCGTTTCCGGGAATATCTTTTCTGTGCAGCTAACGGTCATCTTTTTCTCCATCAGGCAGAATTTTGCCGGGACAAGCGCGGTTTGACCGGCTTGGCCGGGCTGCCATAGCAGACCATTCCTTCCGGCAGGTCTTGCAGCACCGTGCTGCGCGCGCCAACAACAGCCCCAGAGCCAATTTTTACGCCAGGGCCTACGAAGACATCGTTTGTGATCCAGGCTTCATCTTCAATTACGATTTCTTTTGCCAGAATGTCAAAGGATAAAACGGTGTAATCATGGGTTCCGGTACAAAGATATACATCGTGAGCCAAAGCTACGTTTCGGCCGATGGAAATGTTTCCCAGGGTGTATAGATTACAATCGTCACCAACCCAGGAATGATCGCCAATATCCAATTTCCACGGATACGTGATTCTCGCAGAGGGTCGAATCTTTACGCCTTTTCCTATTTTTGCCCCAAAACAGCGTAGCAAAAACCTGCGCCAGCCGAACATAAATTGCGGGCTCATGCGAAAGAGGGTGGATTGCACCAGCCACCATAACTGGGCAACGAAAGCGGGCCTTCCCCGAAAACCGCGTGGAACTTTAAACCTGGCAAGGTCTTGGTATTTTACAGTCATGCGGCCTCCATCTTGTTTTGCAACTTTAGCCATGCGAGCGTCAGGTCAACGCCGTCCTCGATAGAATACGGCAACCGGCCACCGATTTCTTCAACGAGCGACGTATTATAAATCATTTCAGTGGTGAGATTGCTCAACCTAAAACTGGTCAAAGGGGGGTTTTTCCATCCGACCACTTTCAAACCGTCCCCGAGTATCGCGATCAGTTTTAAGAAAATCAATGGAACTTCCAGGGGATGTTTGTTATGGCTCTTAGTAGCAATCAGGTCGGCCCACTGCTTCACTTCAAGGGGAGGATAATCCGCGAGGTAAAATGTCTTGCCATGGATCAAAGGTGAGTCGCAGACAAGCATTTTTTCAATGATGTATACAGAATTACCAACATATCCAAATGACTTCCAAATCTGATGACCTTTGGGATGAATATAATTCGAGTGGAGAATAGAAAGGAAAAATTCTTTATAAGGAGTGTCGAACCACGGCCCCCAAATAGAGGTAGGACGAAAAATTGCCCAAGTGGAAGGGATTTTATGTGCGTTTTCTCTCACGATTCTCTCGCCCATCACTTTGCTCTTGCCATAAAAAGTGGTCGGGCAATAATCATCGTCTGTCTTGGGCGTATATCCTATCCTGCAAACCAGTCGGCTGGATGCAAAAAGTACCCTTTCTAGGGATTGACAAACCTGGATCGTATCAATCACATTTTGAACCCCTGTAATATTGGCGGAATATTCTTGGATATCCTTACCACCCAAATCGGTTCTGGCCGCCAAATGGATAAAATATTCCGGGTTGAAATCTTTTACCACACTGGCCAGAGCATTCGCGTCCAGAACATCACCCTTTACCCACAATGAGTCGTGACTGGGATTTCTGGGAGGATTGATATCGTAATTGATGACAAGGTTTCCTTTTTCAGTCAACGATTGAACCAGATTTGTTCCGATAAAACCAGAACCTCCTGTAATAAGAATTTTCATATTAGTGGGACTCCGACGTTATGAGAAATAGTAGTTTTCTAGTTTTTGAACAACTTTCTCAATTGTAAACAATTCTTGTACTGTTTTTTTTCCTTTTTGGGATCGCTCTTGCGAAAGCCTCGGATCTAACAACAATTTTTCAACTCCCGCTGCTAACGAGGCTGAATCAGGGGTGCAAATTTCAACAGCATCGTGCAACATTAGTGTTTCTGCTATATGAACTCCAGATGTAATGATGCTTGGGCAACCAACGGCAAGTGCTTCCAACAGGGCCATTGGAAAAGGCTCATCCTTGGAAGGTAAAACATAAACATCAGATTGCGCCAAGATGTCTAAGGCGTCGGAGTGATTCACGGAACCCAGGATTTTTACCTTTTTGGAAAGCGTGGAATCGCCATCTATCTTTTTTTGTACAACATGCTCCTCTCCGCCATCTGGGCCGGCGATAATAAATTGCACATTCGTCCGACTTGCAAGCAAAGCGCTGGCTGCGTCTAAAAAAAGGGAGACTCGCTTGCGCGGGTGTAGACGCGCAAGAAACAGGATACTTTTTACCGACCTTTGAGGGGCAAATTGCCAAGACGGCAAGTCTTGTAAGCGCAAACCATTGGGAAGAAGCAAAGTATTTACGCTAGGGCAGATTTGCCTAAGGATTGAATCTTCATGAGATTGTAAAACAAATGCGCCTCGTATTTTTTTCAGTTGCCGCTTTATGACAAGGTTATCCAGAACCTTTCTGATACCATCGCGTCGGTTCAACATTCCATGCGATTGTATGAATGCCTTTCTTTCCAGACGCAACAAGAGGTCCGTTGCACTAAGAGAAAATAACTCCCTTCCGTAATGAATGTGAAAAACATCAAATTTATGAGCGTGCTCTTTCAGCCACCGTAACATAGGGCGGGAAAAGAAAAGGGAAAAATGAGGATACAAAACCGTGGCTGGAAAACGAAGAATTTGTACGTCACCCTGCATCTCATTCAGTTCGTCTATAAACTCAAGCGGCCGCAACGAAAGTATATTACTGGTCAGAATAGTCGTTCTGTGGCCACGAAGAGACAGCTCGTTCGCGTGTTCCGAAACAACTGATGTAACGCCACCGGCAATAGTGCTTGGGCGATAAAGAGAAGTGATTATACAAACGCGCATAAAGGTTCATCCAGCAACGGGCCACATCCTGAAATTGGATTTATAAGCGCCTCCCGCTAGAAAACTCTTGGCGGGCAATAAACACTTATTGACGAATCGCCAACCAGAGAAAATTATGTTGACGATTTTGGTAGAGCCTCGTTTAGGAACTTACAAGTGAGGCTTTTGTTTTTTGTGCAAGGACTTTTTTTAACACAAAGCACATAAAGGGTTTAAAGGTCTTCCTTCGAGGCCTTGGTGGCATTCGTGTTAAAAACCTCTTTGGTTTCGGCTTGTCCGAGTTAGGGTTAACCTTTTATCTTTGAGATTGTAACATAATTAGGCGGAGGAAAAATGCAAACAAGGAAAACCGATCGTCCTATCGATTTTATGGCGTTTTCAACAGAGCGAAGCAAATTGTCCGAGGCGCCAGCTTTTGTATTAGATTTGTGCGATGGTAATGATAATTTGAGAAAAATATTTTGCTGAGGATGGCGTCCAAACGTGTCCAAAACATGGATCTATATGGCAACGCACCCAGAAATTTTCTCACCCCAACTTCGATTAAGGGGAAATTACACGGATGAGTGTATACAATTCTTAGGCCAGTTTTAGACAAAACCTCATGAAAATATTTGAGAGGGATTCCGCGCTCTCTCTTGGTAACTCCTTTACGAGGAAAGCGCCAGTCTCCCATTGATGTTATTGGTTCCCTAATAAGCAGGAAGCCGCCCGGTTTCAAAACCCGCTCGCATTCCTCTATTACGAAACTGACATTAGGAATATGGTGCAAAACGCTGAAACAGGTGATCAAATCGAATGTCTGATCCGGGAAAAGAATATCACCGGAAACCTCTGGTTTAACCCAGCGAGCAGGGATGCCACCAATGTTGTGCTGTGTTTCGTACAAGGAGGAAGGCTCTAGAATAGTAATCTGTTGTAATAGATTGCTGATGGGCAAAAATTCATCACCGGTGGCCGAACCAATTCCCAACGCGTGTCCAATGGGAATATTCGGTGGGAGATGACGATAGGCATGATAAATATCGAGGGCATGATACGGGTAACGATATGTCTCTTGTTGCGGCCTCACATATAGATTAGTGAAAGCCTCCTGCTCATCACGATACCATTCTTCGATTTGAGGTAAAGTGAAATCGTCACCGTAAAGCACCTCTCCTGAAAAAAATCGATCTTCTTTGGAAGTTTTCATGGCAACTTTGATGTCTCCGGCTGTTTTTTAATACCTAAGCTTGTAAACAAGTTTTTTGGAGTGCCCCGCATGATCCCATAGAAAAGTGCAAGGGCCAGCCATTCCGTCAACGTGAATTTCCCGCTTCCCGACACGAGGATCCTGAACAGGGGCAATACCGGCAACGCAATCACCCATTCGAGCGCCACCCTGGGTTTCCAGGTGTGATGGGCCAGGAACGCCCTCAGGAAATCCACCAGGATGGCGGCATACCAGGCCAGGGATAAGATCGCGCCCACCAGTCCGGTTTCCACCCAGGAGGCGAGAAACACGTTATGGACGGTAAAGAACAGACCTCGGCTGTCGGCAATCTCCTTGCCAATGCCATACCCCAGGAACAGGTTGTGGTTGATCGCCTCCAGGGCGTTTTCGTACATGCCGATGCGCGGGTCGGTGGCGATTTCGGCAAGCCGCGCGGCGAGAATCTTTGTCATGGCCGTGAGGAACGGTCTGCTCGATATCCACGCCAGCGCGATTGCAATCAAGAGAACCGCCATCGCCAGCAGCGCCGCGTAAACCGTTTTTCGCTGAACCTTTTCTCGAAGATTTTCCCATCTTATTTTCATCAGAAGCGGCAGGAGCAATATTCCTCC
>DYLB01000013.1:0-1796 GCA_020722305.1 Anaerolinea thermophila
ATTCGTGACCTTCGTGTCCTTAGTGGTTAGAAAAGGTTTTTGCAGTGGAGTCAATATTATCCCTATCTCAAAGATTGAACTGCATCGAGGCTCAATGGAACTGGACAACTACCTTCAATTTGCCACCGAGCTGGCCTATCGCGCCGGGCGGATCACCCTCGGCTACTTCAACGCCGGTATCCGCCCCGAATACAAACCCGACGATACCCCCGTCACCGCCGCCGACCGGGCCGCCGAAGAATTCATCCGGGGCGAGATCGAGAAAAAATACCCGACCCACGCCATCCTTGGCGAAGAATTCGGCGCCTCTGCTGCCCCATCTGTTACCCACCGCTGGATCATTGACCCAATTGACGGCACCAAATCCTTCATGCGCGGCGTGCCGCTCTACGGTGTGCTAATCGGCCTCGAAATCGAAGGCGTGGTCCGCGTCGGCGCGGCCTACTACCCCGGCACCGACGAAATGCTCGCCGCGGCGGACGGCCTCGGCTGCTGGTGGAACAGCCGCCGGGCGCATGTTTCGGAGGAGTCATCTTTCGAGCGGGCCTGTGCCTGTTTCACCACCTGCCACAACTTCGAGAAGTATGGCCGCAAAGACTCTTGGGAACGCATCCAGAAGGCCTTCTACCAGGTGCGCGGCTGGAGCGACGCCTACGGCTACCTGCTCGCCGCCACCGGCCGGGTCGAAGCCATGCTCGATCCGGTGATGAACGTCTGGGACTGCGGCCCGTTCCCGGTCATTTTCAGGGAAGCTGGCGGCTACTTCGGCAGTTGGGACGGGCGCGAAGGCCACCTGCACAACGAAGGCTTGGCCTGTAATGCGGGCCTCAAAGACCGCCTCCTTGATTTGGTCGCGGGGAAATAACCCCTCCTGCATCACGCAATGCGCCTCATTGATAGTGCCTCTTTATTTCAGACGCGTACCGCATCCCGACCGAATCCTTATGTTGGGCCAACCAATCGCTTAACCGCGTCTTCCCCCGCGCCGGCTCGGACGAGACAAGCAGCCCGGCCATCAGGCCATCCACTTCATCTTGCGTCAGCACCACGTCACCCACGAAGGCGCTGACCACCTGCGAGGCCAGCAGCGCCAGCCAGGGCGGGACGGGTAACAGCATCCGCTCACGTCCGATGGTCGAGCCAATCAGCCGTACCAGCGCCTCGAAGGTGAAAATGTCCGGCCCGACTGCATCCCATAAAACGTCTTCCTGCGCATAGCCAGTATTAACTGCCAGTTCGGCCAAGTCATCCACAAAAACTGGTTGCAGGCGGTAACTCCCGTCACCGGGCAGGGCAAACACCGGGAAATGCCGCAGCAGCCAGGCGATGTTGTTGATCAGAATATCCTCGACCCCGAACAACACCGTCGGGCGCAGGATGGCATAAGACAACCCCGACTCGATCACGACTTGCTCGTTGAGCGCCTTGCCCGCGAAATATGGCAGGGGCGAGTCCGCCGACGGGTTGGTGATGCTGACATGCACGATGCGCCGCACGCCCGCCTCCACCGCGGCGCGGATCAAAGTCCGGGTGTTGACCACGCCTTTTTGGTGGGTGACAGGCCCACGGTCGAAGCGCACCCAGTAGGTGTTGTAGAGCGTGTCCACACCGGACAGGCTGCGGGTCAGGCCATCCACATCCCCGAAATCCAGCGGGAAAGCCTGCACCTGTCCGTCGAAGGGATCGGGCCGGTCAGGGTGTCCGGTCAGGGTGATGACCTGCTCGCCCCGGGCCAGCAGGCGGCGGGCGATGTATTTGCCCGAATACGAAAAAGCACCGGTAACTGCGACTTTCAT
>DYLB01000013.1:1896-21462 GCA_020722305.1 Anaerolinea thermophila
CCTTTGCAAGGATAGTGAAGATTTGGAATATCAAACACACCGGCGGCGAGCGCCCCGGCTTTACCCGTTGGGGCAGGTTTCACGCCCGCTCTATTTCAAAATGTTCAGGATGGTTTGGACGGTCCCGAACCCCAGGCTTTCGAGGCGGGATATGGCGCTGAACAGGGAATCCAGCGCCTCGAAAAAGGATTGCAGCGCCCTTACGCGCTCCAGCAGGAAGGCTTGCTCCGCCGGATCGGACGACCCCGCGCCTGCCTCCAGCTTCGACAGCGTTTCCTTCACCGACGCGACCGCCCGGTCGAACTCAGTGTTCTGGCGTTCTTTTAGGATCGAGCGCACCGACTTGTAGAAATCGGTCTCGGCTTCGTAGTAATCCTTGCGGTCGCCCAGCCGGGTCGAGCGGTGGACCAGCCCGAGGCGGGCCAGGGCGCGCACGTTGGTGCTGACTGCCCCCTTCGTCAGCCCGGACTGCTCGACCAGATCGTCCAGCGACAGCGGGTTGGGGGACAGGTAGAGTACGGCGAAGAGCGCCCCCATCCCTTTGGGAAAGCCCCAAAAGGCGCTGATGTTGCTCAGTCCTTCGATGAATTCTTGTTTCAGGATTTGGGTGTCTGTGGTCATGGTTAATCAAAATATACTTCGTTTAGTATTTACTAAATGAAGTATATCATAAATGAATTATCTGTCAATGGGCGTATTGGCGGCAAAATCAGGCCCTTCCAGGATGCTTCGCAAAGATTTTGCACGCCAGCGACCAACGATTACGGCCTCAGCCGCAGCAGCGTGACCGAGTACGGCGCAAAGGTGTAGCTCATCGTCACTTTGTTGACCGTGACCTTTTTGGGCGGGGCATCGGATAAGTCGTTCTTGAATGTCGTTTTACCGTTGAAGGTTATGACTGTGGAAATCAGGGAGGTGGATTGGGCGACATCCACCAGCGCGGATTTGATCAGGCTCCCGTTTTTCAAGCGGATATTAGCGCTGACGGGATTCCCGGTCTTGTTGATCGCCAGCAGGGAAAACTGACCGCTGATTGTCCGCCCGGCGTAGACGCTCAAGACCGAGGTCGCTGCGCTGGAGGTGGAGGCCAGCATTTTGTTCCCGAAGCGCCCCCAGAGTACGAAGGCAAAATACTGCGGCGAGCGGGCGAAATTCTTGTCAGCCAGAAGCAGGTCATAGCACGAACCGGTCGTCGGCGCGCAGCCGTTCGACAGGTCCCATTGGTTGGCGCTGCGGTAACCATTGCGGGCGGCCTGGCCGATGCTCTCGGCGATGAAAAGCATGTTCCCGGCCCGGGTCATCATCCTGTCGAAATCCTGGTCGTGCGATCCGACCAGGTTGTATTCGGTGGCGAGAATGGGGACGATCCGCCCGCCGGCATAAGTTTTGAAGGCATTGCGGATGCGGGCCTTGTTGGCCGGCCAGATCTGGCGCGGCTTTGCCAGTGCCTGCGCCCATCCGGCGGCGGTGTTGGGAGGCAAATCCCAATAGGCGTAGGGGTGGATGGCGTAAAAATCCATATATTTTCCCGCCGCCTGGACGAGTTCATTGCCCCAATTGTTGTAATCCGCCGGGTATTCCAAGCCGGATACCCCGACCAGGATGGACGGGTCCACAGCTTTCATCGCGGCGCGGACGGCCTTGTACCCGTCGTGACCGGCATTCCCGTTGATGTAAGCGCTCCCGTCGCAGGTCCAGGATTCTTCCCAACCCCAGGGCTGGCACTGGCTCCCGCCAGTGGAGGGCTTCCCGCCGTAGACTTCGTTGCCGAATTCCCAATATTTGATGTAGAACGGTTCTGGGTTGCCGTGGGCGGCGCGTAACCTGGCCCAGTGACCGGCGGTCTTCCAGTCTTGTCCGTTGCGGTCCACGCCGATGAGGGTGGTGTCGGTCGTTTTGGCGTTGAAGAAGGCTACGATTGCGGCCGATTCTTGGGCCGTGGCGTTGACGTTGACCACGTACATCCCCGACTTGCCGGTAGCTTTCAGGAAGTTGATAAAATCCGTCGGGCGGGTGATCCAACTGCTCCAGTCTTCGCCCTCGCCGCCGCACTGGTAAGCCTTCCCCTGCTTGTAAACCCGGTTCTCGCAGCTCAGCCAGCCGTACATGTTGCTCCAGCTCCCGCCGGGAATGCGCACCGCACCCACCCCCGAAACTTTGGTGCGGGCCTTGAAGGTGGCGTTGCTGTAACGGTCGGCCAGCCAGGCCGGGGTGTTGCTGCCGCGCTGGAGCGCCGTAAAACCGGTTAGGGTCTGACCGGTGTTGATGACGATGTTGGCCGGCGAAGCCAATTTTGTCTGGGCTGCGGCGGGGGCGGCAGGCCCTGGCAGGAGGGCAAAGAAGATCGCCCCGGCGAGAAGGATGCGCCAAAAGATGGTTTTTTGCATAACAAGGTTCTCCTGTTGTCAAAAATGAAACCGACCTCGAAAGTCTCCCGATTTTCGCTCCAACGCCGGGAGACGTTGGAGTCCGCTATCTCATGGGTTTCTCAAGGCGTGCAGCAGCTCCACACCGCTCAACCCCTGCTGGCGCAGCGCATCGGCCCGGGAGGTCTGGAACCACAGGTTGAGCACACCGCCTGAAGCCTCCTCGAAAGTGATCCCGATGTATCCCGGCTGCGGACCGGGTATCTCGTCTGGGGGGAATCCGTCGAGCACGGCCAGGGTGGATTCCAGCAGGCGGGCGAGTTCAGCCTCGTCGTCAAGGCTGGCGACTTCAATCGTGATGCGGAAATCGGTTTCCATGGCGGCGAAGTAGACCACCTGCCCGTTTTCGTCAACGCAGTTTTCACCGTAAGCCTCGGCGCGGGCGCTGGTGACGTCCAGCCCGGCATCCCGGAAGGCTTCGGCCAGTTGGCCGCTCAGGTCGGGCAGGGACTGGCTGGCCCACTGGAATCCACAGGGACGGGATTCGGGCGTGGCGGTGGGCGTACCTGTCGGTGGGACGGTCGTCACGGGAGCCATTGTGGCCGGCGCGGCGGAGGTCGTTAGGGGCAGGTTACAGGCGGCCAGCAGGATAGATAGGGAAAAAATGAAGCTGGTGATGGATCGTTTGGGGGACATACCCGCTCCCTTTCATGGCTTATCTGACAGCTTTATTTTACCTTCTCTCAAGTAAGATGGCCTGACTATTGCAAGTGTGATGATTGTCACTACTCAGCTTGATTAATTTGCGATATAAACGGTCTACAATGTTGAAGAGGTTCCTATGCGATTAATCGAAACTGAACAAAACACCTGGGTCCAGGTCACAGGGGTCAAGGGGGGACGGGGCTTGCAGGAAAAACTGATCCAGTACGGATTCTTTATCGGTGACCGGGTGCGCGTCCTGCGCCGCGCCCCGCTCGGTGGGCCGCTTCTGATCGAAGTATCCGGCCGGGAGATGGCTCTTGGGCGCGGCGTGGCCGAGAGGATCGAAGTGGAGTCCCTGCCATGAGATGCGCCCTGGTCGGGCGTCCCAACTGCGGCAAGAGCACCCTGTTCAACCAGGTGGCTGGCTACAAGGCCGAGACGGGCAACTTCCACGGCACCACGGTCACATTTACCGCCAGCAAGGTGCGCGTGACGGGGACCGTGCTGGATCTGGTGGACCTGCCCGGCGCGTACACCCTTTCGGGAGCCAGCCCGGCCGAGCGCGAAGCCCAGCGTTACCTGGACCAGGAGCCTGTGGACGTGATCGTGGGCGTGCTCGACGCCTCCCACCTGTCCCAGAGCCTCGAACTCGGCCTGGAACTGCTCCAGATGGATAAGCCGGTGGTGCTGGCCCTGAACATGCTCGACGAAGCCGCCCGGCTGGGATTGCACATCAACGGGGCCGGGCTTGCGGAAAAGCTGGGCGTGCCCGTCCTGCCGCTGGTCGCCAGCAAGGGACGCGGAGTGCGCAACCTGTTCGTGGCCGCCCTCGACGCCGCCAAAAACGGACAGCCTGTCAACCACCGCTACGGCCGCGACCTGCGCACCCCGCACGAGCGCCACGCGGCCGGGGCGGAACTGGCGGAGGCATTCGTCCGCCAGGGCGAGCGCCACCTGAACTGGCGCGACCGCCTCGACGACGCGCTCCTGCACCCGGTCTGGGGATATGCCGTCCTGTTGCTGATCCTGTACATTTTCTTTCAGACCGTTTATGGCTTGGGCAGTGTCCTTGAAACTCCGCTGCTGGCCGCGCTCGAAGCGCTCACCGCAAAAGTAGCCGCGCCATTTGGCGAAGGGACCTTCTGGTCGCAACTGGTGATCGGCACCATGCAAGGCGTGACCGGCGGCGTGGCCATCGTCATGCCGTACCTGCTTCCGTTCCTGCTGGGGCTGGGGCTGCTGGAAGACATCGGCTACCTGCCGCGGGTCGCCTTCTTGATGGACGCCATGATGCACCGCATCGGCTTGCACGGCAAAGCCATCGTGCCCTTCATCCTCGGCTATGGCTGCAACGTCCCGGCGGTGATGTCCACCCGCACGCTCGAGGAGCCGCGTGACCGCTTCATGGCGGCGGCTCTGGCGACCCTGGTCCCGTGCGCGGCGCGGCTGTCGGTCGTCTTCGGGCTGGTGGCCTTCTATCTTGGCCCGGTCGCCGCGATGGGATTGTACGCCTTCAACCTGTTCGTGATCGCCCTGACCGGGCGCGTACTGACCCGCCTGATGCCGGAAGATACGCCTGGCTTGATTCTGGAAATCCCCCCCTACCGCGTCCCGACCGTCCGCAACGTGTTCAACAAGGCCTGGTTCCGGGTGCGGGAGTTCGTGGTCGAAGCCTGGCCGGCCCTGATCGCCGGATCGGCTGTGCTGGCCGTGCTGAACTTCGTCAACGCCGCCCGTTACATTGACCTGGCCGTCCGCCCGCTGACCTGGATTTTGGGCCTGCCTGCCGAAGTTGGCCTGCCGCTGATCTTCGGCATCCTCCGCAAGGAACTCTCGCTGGTCATGCTCGGCCAGGCCCTCGGCACGATGGATTTCGGTTCGGTGTTGAACACCGTCCAGTTGTTCACATATTCGGTCTTCGTCGTGTTCTACGTCCCCTGCCTGGCGACGTTGATGGTCTTGCGCCGCGAACTGGGCAACAAGGGCATGTTGTGGATCTCCGGGTTGACCGTGGTCGTCGCCCTGGCGGCAGCTCTCGTGTCCCGCCTGGTTTTGAGTTTGATTGTGTTAGCGCAGTCCGCGTGATATACTCCCCGCTCGTAAGCCGAACCCATCCCATCCTTAGACCGAGGCACAATGAAACGCGTCATTTTTGTTGCGCTCGCCGCAATGATTTCTTTATCTGCCTGCGGACCGGCAACTCCGGCCCAGCCCACAGACGATCCTCGGCTGACGGCAGAGGCCCTGGTTGGCACCATCGTCGCCCAGACGTTGCAGGCTATTCCGACTGCCACGCCCATCCCGCCGACAGAGACGCCGCTTCCACCCTCGGCCACCCCCACCTCGACCATGCAAGCTCCCGCCGTCCCCTCGGAGACTCCCACGCCCACCCAGGAATTGGCCGTCTGGACCGCCACGGCGGTCGAGTATGGCCCCAATTTTGTGCGGTTGAAATTGATCAACAGCTCGACCCTGGGATGCTACTGGGTCCAGTTCGCGGGCGGGGAAAATTATTCCGCTTCGGTTTGCTCGGTTTCGTTCATCTATATTCGCAAAGGGTCCTACGCCTATGTGGTGTATTTTGGCTTGCAGCGCACCTTCGAAGGCGGGATCACTCTGTCGCATAAAGACCAGCACGCCTTCGAGGTATTCGACGACCAGGTCAAGTTCATCACTCCGTAACCATCCAGGTTGCGGGGGAGCGCTCCAATGTGGTTCGCTGGCGTGTAAAACCTTTTTGCGGGAGGCGCTTTTGGCGGATTTCAAACGTGGGGTATAATTGATGGACCGCCCTCCAGGACATATCCGCGCGGTATGCATTTCAACAGCAGGCAGAGTATGACGACCATTCCACTGACATTACCCTCAACTTATTGGGAATCTCTGGAAATCACACGCCAGGATATCGAATATATCCAGAATTATCTCTTCGAAACCGAAACGCCAATGACCATTTCCGAACTGGCAGCGGTTTTTATTGACGAACGTCTGCGTGTGGAACGAGATTCCCTTTCCAAACGGCAACAAGCAAGCGGAAAAATCTATTTCCCCAAAGAAAACTACAAAGAAGGCGAGTCGCTGGTCTTTCCGGCACTGGATTGGGCCAAAGGGAAGGTCCTTGCCGTCCGCCCGGGCGTGAACCCCGAAGTCGGAGAGTTCGAGGTCATCGAAGTCCAAATGGAAAACGATGCCATCCGTCTGTTCGCAGCCGGGCTGCAAGACCACCCGCTCAACAACCCTCCCGAAGTGGATTCGCAGGATGACATGTTGACCGCCGCCTTTGTGCTGGAAGCCTCCAGGGACAGCCTCGAGAAGAAACTGGAGGCCAGCCTCCAATCCGATGACAGCCTGGTCCGGATCGCCGGGCGCTGGTTCCCGCGGGCCTTGTTGGTGGACGTGAACGTCGGCCATCTCAACCTGGCCGAAGCCGTCCTCGATTTGGCCGGCGGTGAACCGCTGCCCACGGCCGACCTGCTCCAAGACGTCGAACTCCCCGAAGGCGTCAATCCCAAGCTGGCCGAGTTCTCCCTCAACTATGCCTTGCAGGAGGATGGCCGCTTCGACGAAGTTGGCACGGCTGGCCAGGTCTTATGGTGCTTGCAGCGCCTCGAACCGGCGGAGGTCCGTGAAGTCCCACCGTATTTGCGCTACACCCCCATCGAGTACGACCGTTCAATCCTGACCCCGGATATGCTGGCTCTCGAAGCCGAATTGGATGACGAACTTAGCGAGGCCTCGATTACACCCAGCGACGGCAATCAGGTCGTCGTCACCCTGACCTATCCCCACTGGCGCGCGGGGACCCTGCCTGTTTCCGTACGGGTGAACAAGTTTTTCCCGACCGCCTACGAATCGCCCCGCATCCGCTTCACCCTGGTGGACGGCAACACCAACCAGAAGATGCCCGCCTGGGTGGTGCGCGAGAAGCGTTACGTCTTCGGGCTGCGCGAATGGTACAAGAAGAACGACATCCTGCCCGGCAGCCTGATCACCATCACGCATAGCAAAAAACCGGATGAGGTCGTAGTGACGGCCCACACCCGCCGCCCCACCCGCGAATGGGTGCGGACCGTGCTCGTCGGCGCGGATGGCGGCCTGGTCTTCGCCCTGCTCAAGCAAATGATCAGCGCCGATTTCAACGACCGGATGATCGTCGCCGTCCCGGATGTGGACAGCGTGGATCAGGTCTGGGAGCGGATATCCAAGAGCCGCCAGCCTTTCGAGAAACTGGTGGCGATGGTCATGCGTGAGTTGACCAAGCTCAACCCCCAGGGACACGTCCACGCCCAGGAGTTGTATTCGGCCCTCAACATCCTGAAACGCTGCCCGCCTGCGCCGCTGCTGGCCCTGCTGGCCTCCAGTCCACGCTTCAAGCACGTTGGCGATCTGCACTTCCGCCTGGAAGATTCTGCGGGAGAGGACGGATAAGATGCCTGAATTGACGCGCTTCAGCCTCGTCAAACCCGGCCTGGATACCCCTTTCCATATTGATTTCGACTGGTGGCAGTCCAACGACCGCAACTGGCACGTTTACCTGCGCAGCCTGCTCTGCGCCGAACACCAGAAGCTTTTTGCCGATATGGCCGATGAGCAGCAAATTGATTGGATCGATCCCCGTACTGCCGAAGTCCGCCCGATGGACGGCATCCAGCACATTCTCATGGCCCACTGCACCCGCCAGCCCGGGTTTATTGACGAGCATACCGCCCTGGTGGAAGCGATCTTCCGCATCTTCCTGGCCAACAGCAACACACCCATGTCGGCCAACGACCTGGCTGCCGAATTGCAGCGCCCTGCGGCCATCATCCTGAAGACCATCGCCGGGCCGCGCGTCTATCGCGGCCTGCGCCCTTGCGTAGAGTAATCCCAGGCCCCCGTAGCTCAATGGACAGAGCAACTGCCTTCTAAGCAGGAGGTTGTGGGTTCGAATCCCGCCGGGGGCGCCATGATCCTTACTCGCTTACTGTGCTCGCGGCTGCCCGGGCCGCCATGAAACCTTAGGTTTTCCGGGTTGTAAGTGAAAGGAGTGTTCCCATGCCGCCGGTAATTCGTAAGTCTGATTCCGTTCTGAGTGACAAGCGGCGGACGGTGCTACACACGGTCGGCTGGCAGGTCCAGGTGCGTTCCTATGCCTGGAGTCCGCCCACCGACGTTTGCGAGACTGAGACCACTTACGTGGTCCGTGTGGAGGTGGCCGGGATGCGCGAGTCCGATTTCCAGGTGAACATGGACAACAATTACCTGGTCATCACCGGCTCACGACCGGATGTCCACGAACGCCGGGCCTACCACCAGATGGAGATCCGCTTCGGAGAATTCCACACGGCGGTCCAGCTCCCCGGCCCGGTGAATGCCGAAAAAACCGAGGCGCTTTACGAAGACGGTTTCCTGACCATCACCTTACCTAAAGCGAGACCGACCAAGATTTCGATTGAGGAAAATTAATTTACGAATGGCTGCTTCACGCTGGCAAACAGATTTGATGGACTTGTTGAACTGGGTCGAAGACGACGATGATCCCATGCTGGGGATGGTCGTCCCGGCCCTGTTTTCGCGTCTCGCTTCCAAGCAAAACGAGAAAGCCGAGCCTGTGGAGCAGGAACAGGTGATCGAAAAGGATAAGTACCCGCGCGAACTGCCGATTCTGCCGTTGCGCGGGCTGGTGGTCTACCCCCAGACGGCCGTGCCGTTGACCATCGGGCAGGCGCGCTCAATCAAGCTGGTGGATGACGTCGTCGCCGGGGACCGGTTCGTCGGGCTGGTGGCAAGCCGAAATCCCGAACTCGAAACGCCCGGACCCGGCGACCTGTACACCGTCGGGACGATCGCCACCGTCCACCGGCTGCTGCGCGCCCCCGATGGGACCATCCGCCTGCTGGTGCAGGGCTTGGATCGCTTCAAGCTGGATTCGTTCACCAGCATGGAGCCGTACCTGAAAGCCCAGGTGACGTACATCCCCGAAACGGTCGAAGCCGGGATCGAGACCGACGCCCTGGCCCGCAACGCCCGCGACCAGTTCAGCGAGATCGCGGCCATGATCCCCTCCTTCCCGGAGGAGCTGGCCGGTTCGATCACCTCGCTGGAAGACCCGCTCCAAACCGTTTACACGATTGCCAATTTCCAGCGGATCGAGTTGGGAGATGCCCAGCGCATCCTCGAACTGGATTCGACCCTCGAGAAATTGCGCAGCCTGATCGGCCTGCTGGTGCGCGAGGCCGAGGTGCTTCAACTGGGGCAGAAGATCCAGAACGAAGCCCGCTCGGAGATCGAAAAGGTCCAGCGCGAATACTTCCTGCGCGAGCAGTTGAAGGCCATTCAGAAAGAACTGGGCGAAAAGGACGAGCAGGCGGTCGATGTCGAGGAGTTCCGCAAGAAGATCGAAGAAGCCGGGATGCCCGAAGAGGCTGCCAAACAGTCCCGGCGCGAACTCGACCGGATGGCGCGCCTGCCAACCGCCGCCGCCGAATACGGCGTGATCCGCACCTACCTCGACTGGCTGGTCTCGCTGCCCTGGTCTGCCTCCACAGTGGACAACCTGGATATTGCCCACGCCCGCACGATCCTGGATGCGGACCATTACGGGCTGGAAGACGTCAAGGAACGCATCCTGGAATTTTTAGCCATCCGCAAACTGCGCATCGAGCGCAGCGAAGAATTAAAGAAAGCCAGCGGCGACAAGATCCGCCGCGAACGCGAGGGCGTGATCCTGTGCTTTGTCGGGCCGCCCGGCGTGGGCAAGACCTCGCTGGGACAGTCCATCGCCCGGGCCATGGGGCGCAAGTTCGTGCGCGTCTCGCTTGGCGGCATGCGGGACGAAGCCGAGATCCGCGGCCATCGCCGGACCTACATCGGGGCCATGCCGGGACGCATCCTCCAGGCCTTGCGGCGGGCCGAAACCCGTAACCCGGTCTTCATGCTCGACGAAGTGGACAAGCTGGTCTTCGACTTCCACGGCGACCCGGCTTCGGCCCTGCTCGAAGTGCTCGACCCCGAACAGAACTCGGAATTCCGTGACCATTACCTCGAAGTCGCCTACGACTTATCCCAGGTGATGTTCATCACCACGGCCAACACCCTCGAAACCGTGCCCGGGCCGCTGCGCGACCGGATGGAGATCATCCGCCTGTCGGGCTACACTGACCGCGAAAAGGTGGAAATCGCCAAAGGCTACCTGATCCCGCGCCAGATCCGCGAGAACGGGCTGCGCAACAAGGAAATCCGCTTCACAGATGCCGGCCTGCGGACGATCATCCGCAGATACACGCGTGAGGCGGGCGTCCGCAACCTGGAGCGCGAGATCGGGGCCATCTGCCGCAAGGTGGGCACGCGCATCGCCGAGGGTCAGGTCGAGAAAGTGGTCGTCAAGCCCGAGACGGTGGCGGAGTTTCTCGACCGGCCCATATTCTACGGAACCGAGGAACTGAACGTCCGCACCTCGATGCCGGGCGTCGTGCCTGGCCTGGCCTGGACGCCGTTCGGCGGGGACGTGCTTTACATCGAATCCACCCGTATGCCGGGCAGCAAGGGCTTCCAGGTGACCGGCTCGATCGGCAACGTGATGCAGGAATCGGCCCGGGCCGCGCTCTCCTACGTCCGTTCGCGGGCCGGCGAACTGGGGCTGGAACCTAAATTCTTCGAGAATTCCGACATTCACATGCACATCCCGGCCGGCTCCCAGCCCAAGGATGGGCCTTCGGCGGGCGTCACCATGGCGACCTCGCTCGTGTCGCTCATCTCCGGGCGCAAGGTCCGCACCGGGGTGGGGATGACGGGCGAGATCACCCTCCGGGGACAGGTCCTGCCAATCGGCGGGGTCAAGGAAAAGGTCCTGGCCGCGCACCGCAACGGCCTGAAAACGATCATCCTGCCCAGGCACAACGAGGCCGACCTGGAAGACGTCCCAGAAGAGATCAAGAAATCCATGAAATTCATCTTCGTCGAGAGCGTGGACGAAGTGCTGGAGGCCGCGCTGGTGAAAGCGCCGCGCCGCAAAGAATCGCCGGATGGGGCCGAGACGAAAGGGGGCGCTGATGCCAAAAGTGCTGCTGGCTGAAGACGATACGACCATGGTCCGCCTGTTGACGACCCTGCTGCGCATGGAAGGCTTCGAGGTCGCCAGCCTGGTGAATTTCCAGGAACCCGTGCTGCACGCCCTCGACCGCGAGAAGCCGGATGCACTGATCCTGGACGTCCACTTGCCGAACGAGAACGGCCTCGACGTGCTGCGGGCCATCCGCAACGACGAGAAACTGAAGAACACCTATGTGGTGATGACTTCGGGCATGAACCTGCGCATCGAATGTCTGGACAACGGGGCCAACGAATTCCTGCTCAAGCCCTACATGCCGGATGACCTGATTTCGGCTCTGCGCCGCGTCGTTATATGAGCGTCGGACCGCACACTGTCCCCATCATCCGCCAATTCCGCTTCCCCGAAGATTACCCGGCCGTGCGTGCCTTGTGGGAAGGGGCCGGGCCAGGGATCAACCTCCGCCGCTCGGACGAGCCGCAGGAACTGGAGAAGAAACTCGCCCGCGACCCCGACTTGTTCCTGGTCGCCGAGGCCGAGGGCCTGATCGTCGGCTCGGTCGTTGGCGGCTTCGACGGCCGCCGGGGGATGATCTACCACCTGGCAGTAGCTCCCGGCTACCGCCGGCGCGGGCTTGGCCAGGCCCTGATGGACGAAGTCGAACAGCGTTTGCGGCAAAAAGGCTGCATCCGCTGTTATTTGATGGTGACGAAGGACAATCCCGACGCCGTGCCGTTCTACGAAAAACGCGGCTGGCAGCGGATGGATTTCGTCGAAACTTTTGGAAAGGATTTGAGTTGACCCTCCTGCGCTTTGGCATCCTGACCGCCTCCGACCGTTCAGCCCGCGGCGAACGCCCTGACGTTTCCGGCCCGGCGCTGGTAGAAGCGATCGAGTCGCAGGGCTGGCAGGTGACGCGCCAAATGGTCTTGCCGGATGACCTGCGGGAGCTGCGCCAGGCCCTGAGTGAGTGGGCCGACGAAAGCGCCCTGGACGTGATCCTGACCACCGGCGGGACGGGTTTCTCGCCCCGTGACGTCACCCCCGAAGCCACCCTGTCCGTAATCGAAAGGCAGGCTCCCGGCCTGGCCGAGGCCATGCGCGCCGATAGCCTTGCCAAAACGCCCCACGCGATGCTTTCCCGGGCTGTGGCGGGCATCCGCGGCCGCACGCTGATCATTAATTTGCCCGGCAGCCCCAAAGGCGCGGTGGAAAACCTGAAGGTCGTCCTGCCTGTCCTGGCCCACGCCATCGAACTGCTCCGGGAAGACCCGCAGGCCGAAGCGCATCATTAGGCGCTTGGCGGCTTTCGGGGTTCTGCGCTATAATCCCGCCGTTTGCAATCCTATGAAAGAGGAAAGATTATGATTGATGTAAATGAACTCCGTAAGGGCGTTACCTTCGAGCTGGACGGTAACCTTTACAAAGTGCTGGATTACAGCCACAACAAAACTGGGCGCGGCAACGCTTCCATCCGTATCAAGGCCCGCAACCTGCGCACCGGCGCAAATATAGAGCGCACCTTCAACTCCGGCCAGAGCGTGCAGGACGTGCGCCTCGATTTCCACAACGTCCAATACCTGTACACCGACGGCGACCTGTACTATTTCATGGACAACGAGACCTTCGAGCAGCCGGCGGTCGAATCCAGCCTGATTGGCGACGACGCCGGCTATCTGACCGAAGGCATGGAGGTCAAACTGACCTTCTACCAGGGCAAGCCGCTCGACATCGAACTGCCCCTGACGGTTGACCTGGAAGTCGTCGAGGCCGAGGTGTCGGTGCGCGGCGATACCGCCACCGGTGTGACCAAGAAAGTCAAAGTCTCCACCGGCCTGGAAGTGCAGGTGCCCAATTTCGTGGACGTAGGCACGGTCATCCGCATTGACACGCGTACCGGGGCCTACGTCACCCGGGCGTAAACCTTCCGAGACCTGGCAGAAGTCAGGTCTCGCTTCTATGGGCAGGTAAGATTTTATATTTCAGGGGACTCCTAAAGTCGGAGGATCGTTGATGCGAACACCCGCCGGAAGTGAATGTCCTTATTTCTATGGGGATTATTATCGCGGCCGCAACCACGAAGAATGCCGGCTGCTGCTGGCGGCCAATCCGCCCGAAAAATGGACCCGTAATCTGTGCGCCACCTGCCCCGTGCCGGGCATCGCCCGCGCCAACGCCTGTGAGCACATGGTCCTCACCGGTCACGTCGCCCGGCCGTTCAGCGCGGCCTTCCAGCGCCGGGTGCAGGTGACGGCCTTCTGCCGCAAGAGCAACCGTCCCGTTAAGGAGCCACACGTCGGCTGCGGCGAATGCCACCCCTTCCCGCCCGTCTTCGAAGTGAAAAAATGACCCTGACCCTGCTGCTCGACCTCGACGATACCCTGCTCGACACCCACATGGACGCCTTCATCCCGGCCTATTTCCAGGCCCTGTCTGCCGCGCTGGCCGATGAGGTGGACCCGCGGACCATGCTGACCGCCCTGATGGACGGGACCCGGCGCATGATGGCCAACGAAAACCCGGCCAAAACCCTGCGCCAGGTCTTCGATTCGGTCTTCTTCCCCGCTCTGGGCCTCGATCGGGATTGCCTTCAATCCAGGATCGAAACCTTTTACGATAACGTTTTTCCCAGCCTGGGCCATCTCACCCGGCCGCGCCCCGGCGCGGTCGAACTCGTCGAGTGGGCCTTCGAGCAGGGCTACCGGGTCGTTATTGCTACTAACCCGCTTTTCCCGCTCAAGGCCATCCATCACCGGATGCGCTGGGCTGGCCTGCCCCCTGAAAAATACCCCTTTGCGCTGGTCGCGTCTTACGAAACCTTTCATTTCACCAAGCCCTCCCCAGCCTTTTACGCTGAAGTAATGGCCCAACTCGGCTGGCCCGACGACCCGGTCGTAATGGTCGGCGATGACCTCGAAAACGACGTCAGGCCAGTCTCGACTCTGGGCATCCCTGTCTTCTGGGTCGAGAACCTCGGCGTCAGCCTCCCCGAAGGACTGACCGTCACTGGGCGGGGGCGGATTGACGGGGTGCGCGCCTGGATCGAATCCCTCGATTTAACGGCCTGCCAGCCCGACCTGTCCCGGCCCGAGGCGCTGCTCCCCGTCCTGCGGGCCATCCCGGCCGCCCTGTCCCAGTTGACCAGCGGCCTGTCCGAAACTGCCTGGCGCTGCAAGCCCGAACCCGGCGAGTGGTGCCTGGTGCAGCTCATCTGCCACTTGCGAGACGTGGAAAACGACGTCAACCTGCCGCGCGTCAAGAAAATCCTGGCCGAGGAAAACCCCTTCATCGCCGGCGAGGTGACCGACCGTTGGATCGAGGAACGGGAGTACGCCCAGCAGGACGGCCCGCTGGCCCTGGCGGAGTTCACCACGGCCCGCACTGAGACGTTGGGCCTGCTCGCCGCTATCGACGCCGAATCCTGGCTGAGGCCGGCCCGCCACACCATCTTCGGCCCCTCCACGCTGCTGGAACTGATGGGCTTCGTGGCCGAGCACGACCGCAGCCACATGCGCCAGGTGCTGACCACCATCGCCGCGGCCGCCGAGATCGTCTGACGCGCATCCATCTTTTGCAGGTCGTGTTATAACGTCCAGAATGCCCCCTAGACGTTATTTTTATTAGCGCGCCAAACCGATGGGACGCGCTTTACCGCCATCTCCAAGAGTCCGCTAATCTCCGCGAATTCCCGCTAATCCGTCTTACATTCGCGATGATTTGCGAAGATTAGCGGATTTCTGTCCCAGCGCTTTGGTGCACCAACTTATTTTTTAGAGAGCAACTTTTTACAGGAGACTGCTTTATGCGCAACCGTGTCGTTGTCACTGGCCTGGGCTGCCTCAGCCCGCTCGCCAACTCGATGCCCGAAACCTGGGAGGCCCTGCTCGCCGGGAAGTCCGGCGCGGGGCCGATCACCCTGTTCGATGCCAGTGAACACAAGACCAGATTCGCGGCCGAGGTGAAGGGCTTCGATCCGGTGGCCCTGTTCGGCAGCCGGGAAGCCCGCCGCATGGACCGCTTCACCCAACTGGCCCTGGCGGCCTCGATCCAGGCCGTGGAACACTCCCGGCTGGAGATCACCGACGCCAACCGCGACCGGATCGGGATCATAATCGGCTCGGCCATCGGCGGGATCGGCACCCTGGCCGAGCAGTTCAACGTGATGCGCGAACGCGGCCCCGACCGGGTCAGCCCGTTTCTCGTCCCGATGATGCTGGCCGACACCGGCCCCGGCATGGTCGCCATCCAGTTGGGACTGCGCGGCCCGAACATGGCCATCGTCACCGCCTGCGCCACCGGGGGCAACGCTATCGGCGAAGCGACCGAAATGATCCGGCGCGGCGCGGCTGACGCGATCCTGGCGGGCGGCTCGGAAGCGGCCATCGTCCCGATCGCCATGGCCGGGATGAACGTGATGGGCGCCCTCTCGACCCGCAACGACGACCCGCTCCGGGCCTCGCGCCCCTTCGACCGCACCCGTGACGGCTTCCTGATGGGCGAGGGCGCGGCCGTGCTGGTGCTCGAATCGCTCGAACACGCCCAGGCTCGCGGCGCGGCCATCCTGGCCGAGATCACCGGCTATGGCACCTCCGACGACGCCTATCACATCTCTGCCCCGGCGGAGAACGGCGCCGGCGCGGCCCTGTGCATGAAACTGGCTATCCAAAACGCCGGGCTGCAACCCGCAGACATCGGCTACATCAACGCCCACGGCACCTCCACCCTGCTGAACGACAAGAGCGAGACCGCCGCTATCAAGACCGTCTTCGGCGAGACGGCTTACAGCATCCCGGTCTCCTCCACCAAATCCATGACCGGCCACCTGCTCGGCGCGACCGGCGCGGTCGAAGCGGCCATCTGCGTCCAGGTCTTGCAGGCGGGGATCTTGCCCGCGACCATCAATTATGAATTCCCGGACCCCAAATGTGACCTCGACTACGTCCCCAACGCCCCCCGGATGGCCAGCCCCAATCACATCATGTCCAATTCATTTGGCTTCGGCGGGCACAATGTCTCGCTCATCATAAGCCGTTACGAGGAGTGAACCATGCCATACGCCCATATTACCGGTTGGGGCACGGCTGTCCCTGAACGAATATTGACCAATGACGACCTGAGTAAGATCGTCGAGACCAACGACCAATGGATCCGCGAACGCACCGGCATCGCCGAGCGCCGCATCGCCTCGGAAGACGACTCGGTCTCGTCCATGGCGGTGGAGGCTTCCGTCAAGGCCTTGCAGGTTGCCAACCTGGCCCCCACCGACCTCGACCTGATCATCTGCTCGACCTCGACCCCCGAATACCTTTTCCCGGCCACCGCCTGCCTGATCCAGGACAAGCTCGGTGCGACCAAAGCCGGGGCCTTCGATCTGCTGGCGGCCTGTACGGGCTTCATCTACGCCGTCAACATGGCGGCCCAGGCCATCCGCTCCGGTTCGATCCGCAGCGCGCTGGTGATCGGCTCGGAGACCCTCTCCCGCTTCGTGGACTGGAACGACCGTAAGACCTGCATCCTGTTCGGCGACGGGGCCGGCGCGCTCGTGCTCCAGGCCAGCCCCCAGCCGGGTGGCGTGCTCTCGGCGGTGATGCGCTCCGATGGGTCTGGCAGCGACCTGTTGACCCTCCCGGCGGGCGGCAGCCACATGCCCGCCACCGAGGAAACCGTCAAGCGCGGCCAGCACTACATTCACATGGACGGGAACGAAGTCTTCCGTTTCGCCACCCGGGTCATGGCCCAGGCCACCCGTGAGGTCGTCGAAGGGGCCGGGCTGAAAATGGAGGAGGTGCGCTGGATCGTGCCGCACCAAGCCAACCTGCGCATCATCCAGGCTGCGGCCAGGGGCCTGAAACTGCCCATGGAGCAGTTCGTGGTCAACGTGGACCGCTACGGCAACACCTCCACCGCCTCCATCCCGCTGGCGCTGGTCGAGGCGGTCGAAAAAGGCCAGATCACGCCCGGCGACAAGCTGGTCATGGTCGGTTTCGGGGGAGGGCTTACCTGGGGTGCGCTGGCCGCCGAATGGACCGGGCCGCTCCCGGCCGAGAAGATCGTCCATCCTGAACGCTACAAGTACCGCGCTCGTATCCGCTCGATCCTGCGCCGCCTGTGGCGTTTGATCGAAGGCATCATTTGGGGCCGCGAAGTCTAAACATAGCCAAATCAGACCCTTTGTGGTAAAGTAAAAACGATTTATTTCTTGGAGGATGATATGTGGAAACCCGGTATAACTGAGCTAATCATCGTGCTTGTCGTGATCTTGCTTCTGTTTGGCCCCGGCCGGATCGCCAAGATCGCCGGTGAACTCGGCAGCAGCATCAAATCCTTCCGCGAAGGGTTGGGCGGCAAGGAAAAAGAAGAAGAGAAAAAAGAAGACGCACCCAAAGAATAAGGCCGCGGCAACAACCACAACAGGCTCTTTGCCGTGCGGCAGAGGGCCTGTTTTTTAAACTTCTTGATGTCATTACGAGCCTTCCTGAGCGGACGCTGAGCGTAGTCGAAGCGGAAGTCGAAGGATGGAAGAGACACTTTTTGGGGATGGTTATGGACTTATTTTATCTCGACCCGAACCCGGCCGGACACCCGGCAGTCCTGCTCCTGCACGGGCTGGGCGCCAACGCAGCTTCCTGGACTTTGCAGCTTGCTCCTCTTATCGAGGCCGGATTCCGTCCCCTGGCCGTCGACGCGCCCGGCTTCGGCGAGTCCTGTTACGACGGCCGCGGCTGGACGATCGAGCGGGTCGCGGCCGGCCACGCCGCCCTGCTCGACAGGCTGGACATCCCCTCGGCGCACGTGGCCGGTATCTCGATGGGCGGCGTCATCGCCCAACAGTTCGCCCTCGACCACCCCCACCTGACGAAGAAACTCGTGCTGGTCAACACCTTTGCGGTGATGAAGCCCACATCGCTCAGCAGTTGGCTCTACCTGCTCGTGCGCATGACCGCCATCCGCACCCTGGGCATGACCAAACAGGCCCGCATCGTGGCCCTGCGGGTCTTCCCGCGCCCCGAACAGGCCGAATTGCGAGAACAGTTCATGCGGCAAGTGGAACAGGCCGACCCACGCGCCTACCGGGCCGCCATGCACGCCCTGATCCGCTTCGACTCCCGCCCGCGCCTGAGCCAACTGAAAGCTCCCACCCTGGTCGTCACCGGCGAAAACGATACCACCGTCCCGCTGCGGAACCAGCGCCTCCTGGCCGAAAGCCTCCCCGCCGCGAGACAGGTCATCATCCCCGGTGCCGGTCACGCCGTTAGCGCGGAGTGTTACGAAGAGTTCAACCGCGAACTGCTGGGGTTCCTGGGGTGAAACATGTGTGCCGCACTCTCAGCCGCAACCCCTGACCATCAAAAACCTGCTGGATGACACAGAAAGTGTGTCACTGCGAGCGGAGCGTGGGGGAAGCAGTCTTCCGCGCTGGGGGAGATTGCTTTGTCGCAACGAACGCTCCTCACGCTTCACGCACCATGTGAATACGTCAGCGCCTGATGGATATCTTCTTTTGAGTTTGCTCAATACCCGCCCATTAACTGCTTTTGCAATTCCCCCGGTGTGGTGACCGGGTACTGGCAGACGAAGCCGCGGCAGACGTAGGCGGTGGGGGCGTCGTTGAGCATGGGGCGGTCGTGCAGTAGGGCGGGGGAACCCTCCGGAGGCGGGAACGGGGCGGCGGCGACCACCTGTCTGGGCCGGTAACCTTTGCGGACTTCGGCCAGCAGAAGTTGTGTTCCGGTCTCCGACAGGCCGCCGCTGATCGCAACCTGGTCCACGCGGGCGTTGGCGAAGTCCGCAGCCCAGAGCCAGCGCGAGAAAGCGGTCGGGTAGCGGGTGACGGCTTCGACGACCATCCTCAGGGATCGCTCGGCCCGGTCGCGGAAGTCGCCGTTTTCGGTGTAGGCGGCCAGCTTGAGCAGGGCCTCGGCCGCCAGGGCGTTGCCGGACGGGGTGGCGTTGTCCTGCAAATCCTTCGGGCGGACCAACAGTTTTTCACCATCTACCGGCGTATCGAAAAATCCTCCCCCTGAAGCGCTCGAATCGCTGAATCGCTGAATCATCTCCTCAGCCAGTTCTTGGGCGGCGGCAAACCAGCGCACGTCGAAGTCGGTCTGGTAGAGTTCGAGCAGGCCGAGGATCAGGGCGGCGTAATCTTCGAGGAAGACCTCGCCGGAGGCCTTGCCGTCCCGCCAGGCGCGGCGCAACCGTCCCTCAGGCCGCAGGGCTGTCAGCAGGAAATTGGCGTTGCGGGTAGCCAATTTATAATATTCACCATGTAGGGGCGAACCCTCGCGGTCGCCCGAACCCTCGCGGTCGCCCGAACCCTCGCGGTCGCCCGAAACCTCACGGTCGCCCGAACCCTTGCGGTCGCCCGAAACCTCACGGTCGCCCGAACCCTTGCGGTCGCCCGAACCCATGCGGTCGCCCGAACCCTCGCGGTCGCCCAAACCCTCGTGGTCGCCCAAACCCATG
>DYLB01000014.1 GCA_020722305.1 Anaerolinea thermophila
TATCAAACTCCGCGTCCCGGTGTCTGTGCGGCTTTGACCTAGATCCTCCTCGAGCGGGCGTTGTTGATCAGCACTACCAGCAGGATCAGGAAGACCACGCCGACCGCAACGCCCAGGGTGGGCAGGATCCAGGCGGGCTGGTTGGGGGGCGGAGGAGTCAGGTCAATGTCCACCGGGCCGGGGGCGACGGGCAGTTCGACCGGAGGCTGTTCGGCGGTCTCCTTCAGCGGCTGACCGAGGCGTGTATCCGCCGTGCGCACCTGGGTGCGGTTGATCACGGCGAAGTTTCCGGCCAGTTGGCCGCGCAGCGGCGATTCCGCCAGGGAGGAAGTGGCCCAGGCGATCCCGTCAGCCGTGTTGCCCAGGGCGGCGAAGACCACCCGTTCGCTGTTCCAGGGGGAGGTCAGCAGTTGCACGTAACCTTGCGGCACGTCGGGCGGGATGCGGTAGGCGACCTGTGAGTAATCGTTGGTGACCTGGTCGCTGCCGTCGGCGAACGGGACCGGCAGGGCCGGGTTCAGTTCACCCATGACCGACATCTCGCTCGGGCGCCCGATCACGACCAGGTTGTAGTTTGCCAGTTCCTCGGAGGCCGCTTCACCGTCGAAGAAGACTTTCAGGGTGGCGATCGGTCCGTTGCTGCGGTCGCCCAGGTATTTGGCGATCTGGAGCGCCCCCTGCCAGGCCCCAGGGTCATTGTTCTTGAGCAGGAAGGCCAGGCTGCCCAGGGTCGAATCGTAGGACAGCGGGGAGGGATAGTTGCCCAGGTCTACCATCCCGGCCGTGTTCATCTGGACGCTGGTGAACGGCAGGAACAGGCGCGATTCGGGCCAGATGACCGCGAACAGGCCTTCCAGGGACGGATCGGTGCAGTTATCGAGCGGCTCCAGGCTGACCCGGACGTCGATCCGGTTATTGCCGGGCAGCACCAGCGATTGGGGCAGAGAGAAGCGGGCCGTGTTGACGGCCTCTGCGGCCGATTCGGCGGTGAACTTGATGCTGCCAATCGGCTGGTTGTTGAGCAGCACCACCACCCCCGACAGGTTGTAGTCCATCAGCGCCGAATGGCCGTAAGCTAGTTCCAGGTAGGCGTCCGGCGAGACGGTGCTGCCGGTTGGGACGTAGAAGTTGTACCCGGTTGAGCTGACGCCGCGGTTGGTGAGCAAGTCGCGTGCGTAGCCCAGGTCGGCGAAGGTCTGATCCGAGACGAGCGGGCTGGAGACCGGCATCTCCCGCACCCCTTCGATGACCGCCAGGTTGGGCTGGCTGCCGGATTGCAGGACGCCCGTACTGAGCGCCTGGGCGGCCTTGACCACACCCGCGTCGCTGTTGCCGCTGACGACCAGGACCATCTTGCTGACGTTCCAGGGCGAGTTGACCATCTGGATCAGGCCGTCATCCTGGTTGGCGTCTGCCGGGAGCGACAGGGCCAGTTGCGCCAACTGTGGGATGGAGCCGGCTTTGCCGACAAAGATGATGTGATCGCTGGCCTGCTGCGCCTCGCTGAGCTGGCTGGCGGTGGTCAGCCCCAGGCCCAACTGGCTGGAGGTCAGGTTGCCGAGCCCGGCTGCCAGGGTCAGCGCCCCCTGGAGTTCCGCCGCGCTGGGCTGGTCGGGGATGACGATGGTGGCGAAGTCCGGGAAGATCGTATCCTGGAAGATCGGGCGCGGGAAGGCAATCAGGTCGGTGCTGGGCTGCACGTTTTCGTAGGCGAAGCTCAACCGGGTGCCGGTGTTAATCACCACGTTCATGTGCTGGTTGGCCTGGCAGGAGATACCGCTGTCCAGATCGAAGCGGAGTTCCATGCGGCCATCGGAACGGGGCGAGACCAGCAGCGCTTGGGGGATGGTCACGTGCAGGTCGAAGGTGCCGAGGTTGCTGATCGGCAGGATGGCGACCGTGTTGCGGTTGAAGCGCACCGTGAGCAGGCCGCCGTAGACCGCCGGCACATTCCCGACGGCTGCCGCATTGAACGAGGCGGTGACGTTCATGTCCAATTGGGCGTCGCCGGTCATCGACCAGTCGGCCGGCAGCCCAAAGAAGACCGTCTGCGAGTCGTAGGGTCCGAGCAAGAGGATCTCGCTCCCTTCGAGCTGGCCCAGGGTGATGACCCCGTCTTCGAGCGGGGCCTGGGCTTGGGCCGGGTTGAAACTTGCCGCCAGCAGCGTGAACAACAACGCCAGCGCAATGATGATGGATGGTATTCTTTTAGTCATTTCGTCCTCCGATAAGTTGGTTACCGATTTTACAGATGAGTGAAAATCTCTGTGCCTATAAATAACGGCGAATGAGACCATGCATGTAACTGGTCAGGAACGGCCTGGCCAGGGGTGCGACCATGCGCATTTTCTTGCGCCGGGTGAAGTCCCTTTCGTCCATGCTCCATTTGAAGATCGCTTCGCAGGCGCAGTAGAAGTCGAGCAGGGCGGGCTGGAACTCTCCCGGTTCGAAATAGCTCTCCACCACCGCCCGGCGGCTTTGCTCGAGGAACTTGCGGGTGAAGACGCCGCCGGTCAAGATCGGGATCGGTTTGAGGTACAGGTCGATCAGCAGCGTGGCCAGGTCGTCGTACACGGACCGGGGGCCGGGATCGCTCCGGGGGTCCAGCACGCAGACCTGTCCCTGCGGGGTGACGAGGATGTTCGAGGCGTGGAAGTCGCCGTGCAGGCGGGCCACCGGCTCCGGGCCGGAGGCCTCCCCGATCCGCTTCCGCAGGGTGGACAGGCTTTCGCGGGGGCGGGTGCGGCCGCCGAGATAGGCGGCGGCGTCGCCCGCAACCTTGTCGAGCCGGGCAGCCATCAGGTCTTTCGAGACCGGCCCGACCCGCAGGCCGCCAATCTCTTCGTGGTAATGCCGCAGCCAGCGGCCGGCCTGGCGCAGGTATCCGGTAAACTGTTCCGTGGCGGCGGGCTGGCTGAACCCAAACTGGGGCTTGACCAGCAGGCTGCGCAGGGGCAGGCCTTCGACTTCGAGCATGACGACCGCATGCCAGGCCTCCAGGAACCCGAGCGGACGGATGGCGGTGTAGTCCGGGTTGTTCAGGCGTTCGAAGGTCTGCCAGGTGGCCCGCAGGTCTTCGTACACGTCCCGGGCCGGCTGGCGCAGGGATTCGTCGGCCAGGGCGGCCTGCAAACCCAAGCGGTTGGGCCTGTGCGGGATCTTCACCAGCAGGTGGGCGGGTTGCTGGTTTTGTTCGAGCGTGAAACGGGCGATAAACGAATGGGCGAAGGCGCGCACTTCCGGCGTTTGGGCCGCGTCGAAACGCGTCCCCGTCCCCAGCCATCCGGGGATGGATTCTGCCAGCGTGCCGGCGATGGCTTTGAAGACTTTCGCGTCTTGTTCGTTCACAATTTATCCTTTATCCTGCGACCACCGTTTCGATCACCTTGCTCAGCCTTTGGGCCACGATCGGCCAGGTGAAATTTCTTTCGAGATGGGTGCGGCCGGTAACGCCCATCATGCGGCAATAGGTGCGGTCGGAAAGCAGTTGCACCATGGCCTGGCTGAGCGCTTCCGGGTTTTCGGGTTCGACCAGCAGGCCGGTTTTGCCGTTCTCGATGATCTCTTCCATCGGCTGGCCGGTCACGCCGATGCAGGCGATCCCGTAGGCCATCGCTTCCAGGATCACGTCTCCCCAGGTTTCCAGCCGGGAGGGCAGCACGAAGGCGTCTGCCAGGGGGAACTGGCTGCGGATGATCTCCCGGTCGAAGCCGGACTCGATCACCTCCACGTTGCCCATCGGCAGGCCGTGGTTGCGAGGCATCCGGGTGACCATGATCAGGCGGCTCAACGGCAGGGATTTGCGGGCCTGGCCAAAGGCCTTGAGCACCAGGTCGCCGCCTTTGCGGTAGAAATCCATCCCGATGAACAGCAGGCGCGGCGGGCCGCCGATAGGCCGGGTCACGGCGTCTGGCAGCACGCCCAGGTTGGCCCCGCCGCCGACCACGCTGACCTTTTCGGGTTCGATCCCGTAATCCTCCACCAGGGATTGGCGCACGGTTTCAGAGCGTACGCAGACGTGGGAGGCATTGACATAAGCCTGTTGTTCCAGGGTCAGCCATTCGTCTAGTTTCACGTCTTGGTATGGCGACCGGTTGCCTTCCCGGTGACGGGCCGACAGCCGGGAAGTGTAATCGGTGTAGATCACGTTCGGCACGATGCCCTGGTGGTATCGGGAGTCGAACATCGCGCCCAACTGCAAGACCGCATCCACTTCCTGGCGGACGATCCAGCGCGAGGCCCTGATCGAGCGCATCTTGAAGGCTGCCGGGTGCTTCGTGTAACGCTCCCGCCACACCTGCCGCACCGGGGCAATGGACCTGAGGGCAGTCGAGACCTGGCTCAAGCCGCGCAGGTCGGCATCGTAGACGCCCGCCAGGGTCAGGTGTTGGTGCAATGAACGCACCAACTGGCCGTATTTGACCTGGATCATCGAATCCTTGCGCAGATCCCCTTTCATGCTCACCAGCACTCGCGTATCAGACCTTGCAGGACTCATCAGCTTATTCCTGTTCCTTTGCAGAAGCGGCATAAACCTGTTCGTAAAGTTCCTGGATGTTGGCGATCATGCGCGCCTGCGTAAAATGCTGTTCCAGCCGGTGACGTCCGGCCTGGCCCAGCTCCCGGGCGTGTTCCGTGTCTGATATGATTTTTTCCAACGCCCCGGCCAATGCCTGCACGTCCCCGATCGGGACAATCAGGCCTGTCTCGCCGTTCAGGACGGCTTCCGCCGCACCCGAGACCCGGTTCATGACCACCGGCAGTCGGGCGGCCATCGCCTCCAGCACCGAGAGCGAGAAACCTTCCCAGTGCGAAGCCAGCACGAAGCAATCCATGGCGTGCAAGACGGCCGGGATGTCCCTCCGCAGCCCGGCAAAATGGAAGACCTCCTGCAATCCCAGCGAGCGGACGAGCGCTTCGGCCTCGGCCTGCAACTCGCCGTCCCCGGCCCAGACGAAATGCGCCTGCGGGTATTTTCCGTGGACCATCGCCGCCGCCCGGACGAAGTCTGCCGGGGCCTTTTGGCGGCTCAAGCGCCCGACCGTCCCGAACAGGAAGGCTTGCTCTGGCACGCCCAGCGATTGGCGGGTTGCGCGCCGGTCGAATTCGCCGTCGAACCGGCGCAGGTCTATCCCGGTGTGGATCGTGACCAACTGCTCGTCCGAACCGACCCGGTAACGCCGGGCCAGTTCCCGTTCCTCGTCGCAAACCGTGATGATCCGTTGGGTCAAGAAGCGGGCCGCAAAGCGTTCCACGCTGGCGTAGAGCCGGGCTTTCCAGCGGGAGGCCCCGTTATGGAAGGCGAAGCCAGCCGGGCGGTAGATGGCCGGGATGCCACTGCCGATGGCCGCCGTGCGGACCAGGAATCCCGGTTTGGAGGTGTGGGCATGGATCAGGTCGAAACCTCCCTGCCGGATCAACCGGCGCAGCTTCCACCAGACCCTGGCGTCCGTCAGCGGGTTGATCTTGTAGCGGTCCATTTGCAGGCTGAGGGCGCGCACGCCGTCCACCTGGGAGAGTTCGTCCGCCAGCTTTTCGCCGCCCTCCGACAGGCAGACCGCAGTCACCTCGAAGCGCTCCTTGTCCAGGCCGTTCACCAGCCAGCGCAGGTACTGGCCCACGCCGCCGGTAGATTTGGAGACTTGCAAGACGCGCAGCCCGGCCATCATGCGGCCTTCGCTTTCCGCAGCAGGGATTGGTACAGCCGGGAGGTGGCCTCCACCATGGCGTCGAGGCTGTAATGGGCCTTCACGTGGGCGAAGCCGGCCGCGCCCATTTGCTGTCCGAGGACGGGGTTGTTGATCAGCTTCAGGCAGGCGGCCGCCAGCGCCGCCGGGTCGGAAGGAGGGACGAGGATCCCGCTCACGCCGTGCTCCAGCACCTCGGGGATTCCGCCGACGCGGGTGGCGACCACCGGCAGGCCGGAGGCCATGCCTTCCAGCAGAGCCACCGGCAGCCCCTCCCAGCGAGAGGAGAAGACCAGCATGTCCATCGCGCCGTAGATGGCGGGGATGTCCTTGCGCGCTCCGGTAAAGGTGACCACCTCCGCCAGTTCGAGCGAGGCGGCCAGATCGGCCAGGGAGCCGCGCAGCGGCCCTTCACCGGCGACCAGGAAACGGGTCCCGGGCGCTGCTTGGGCGATGATCGCCGCGGCCCGCAGGAAATTGGCATGGTCCTTTTGTTCGGTCAGGCGGGCCACAATCCCCAGGACCGTTGCCTCCAACGGGATGCCGAGTTCCTTGCGGATGCCCGGGCCGAGGCTTTTGGCATTCTCGAAACGCTCGATCGGGATGGCGTTGGGGATGGTGGTCACTTTCTTTTCGTCCAGGTGGGCGTAGCGGACGGCGTGCTCACGGACTTCTTCCGAAACGGCGATGATCTCGTCGGCGAAGCGGGCGGTCAGCCCGTAGGTGCGGCCCAGGAGGGGGTTGCGGGCCCAGTTGTGACAGTTGTGCAGGGTCGAGACGACCACCGGCACGCCGGCCAGTTTGGCCGCCAGCCGCCCGTGGAAATCGCTCTTGAACAGGTGGGTGTGGACCACGTCCGGGCGTTCGCGGCGGATCTCGCGCCATATGCGCAGCAAGAGGAGCGGATCCACCCGGCCCAGGCGCGGCAGGCGCTTGACCGGCACGCCCATGCGGCCGATCTCTTCGGCGATCGGCCCCGGCGTGCTGTAACGGGCGCTGACCTTGTAGCCGCGAGCCAGCAAGCCGCAGGTGAGGTCGCGCAGCAAGACCTCGGCCCCGCCGAAGTTCAAGCCGTCAATGATCTGCATCACTCGCACCGCTTGGCTCATGCCTTCTCCAAAAGCTGTTCGTACAGGGCGTGGTATTGCCGCCCGACGACCTTGAAATCGTAACGGCTCTGAATGCGCTGGCGGGCACGCCTGCCCAGCCGGGCGCGTTCTATCGGGTTGGCAGCGAGCCGGACCAGGGCCTCGGCCAGTTCGTCCACGCTGCCGGGCGTGACCAGCAGGCCGCACTCGCCGTCCTCCAGCACGGTGGGCGATCCGCCGACCTGGGTGGCGATGCAGGCCAACCCGGCCGACATAGCTTCGAGCAGGCTGTTAGAGATGCCCTCCGCCAGCGAGGGCAGGACGAAGATGTCCGCCGCGTCGAGGTAGGGGCGCACGTCGCCGACCGGGTCACGGAATACGACTTGCGAGCCGAGGCCGAGGGCCTGGGTCTGGTTGACCAGCCTCGGTTTTTCGTCGCCGTGACCGAGCAGGACAAGCTGCAGGTCGGGGCAGGCGTCCAGGGCCTGTTGCAGCGCCAGCAGCAGCACCGGCAGCGCCTTTTGCTCGGCCAGCCGCCCGGTGTACAGAACGGTCGTCCGGTTTTCGAGGCCGAGAGCCTGGCGGGCGCGGGGTTTGTCGAGGCAGGGCACGAATTCCTCGGCGGCGATGCCGTTGTCCATGCGCAGGACCCGCTCACGGGAGAATCCGTCGGTAATCGCCTCGTTCTCCATTTCCGGGTCGAGGGTGACGATGATGTCGGCCCAGCGGCGCAGGATTGCCATCCGCAGCCGGCCCCGCCAGGATTGGCGCGAGCGCTGCACGTCGCCGTAAGCGGCGCTGTTGCCGAATTTGACGATGACGCGCTTGCCCAGCAGTTTCCCGGTCAGTGCGGCGGCGATGGCGGGCGAAAAAGACAGGTGGGCGTGCAAAATATCGTAAGTATGCTGGCGGCTCAACAGGGTCCGCATGGCCGAAAGCGTGAAGGTCAGGGTTTTCATCTTGCCCGGGCCGAGCTGCGGCAGGCGATAGATCTCGAACCCGTCCCGCTGTTCGCGTTTCGGCAGGTCCCCGACCCGGCGGGTGAGCACGCCGGTCGGAACGTTCTGGGCGGCCAGGTAGACCGCCAGGCGTTCGGCTTGCCGTTCCGCGCCGCCGGTGGGCAGCGGCGGGAAGTAATTGACCAGCATCATCACGCCTTTCATGACAGGCGCTCCCGGGCGTGGGCGTAGGTTTGCAGCAGTTTCTCGAACCAGGCCCGCGCCGAATAATTTTCGTTCACGAACCGGCGGGCGGATTGTCCCATAGCGGCCCGTTGTTCGGGGTTTTCGAGCAGATGGAGGACGGCGTCTGCGAAAGCCGTCACGTTGCGTGTCTCGACGAGCAGCCCGCCACCGTTCGAAAGCAGTTTTTCTGCGTCCCCGACCCTGGTTGCCACCACCGGAAGCCCGGCTTCCATGGCTTCGAGCATGGCAATCGAAAGCCCCTCCCAGAGCGAAGAGTTGAGGAAGATGTCGCTGGCGGCCAGCAAGCGCGGCACGTCTGAACGGGAACCTGCGAAGAACGTGTTGTTTTTGAGGCCCATCGAGGCAGCCTGCTTCTTGAGTTCGGAATCGAGTTCGCCCGTGCCGACGATGACCAGGGCGGCCTCGGGACGGATTCGGATCACCTTGACGAAGGCGGCGAGCATGTCAATGTAGCCTTTTTGGCCGGTCAACCTGCCGACGGCAATCAGCAGCGGTCGTTCGGGGTCGGCCACCAGTCCGGTGCGGATGGCGGCGCGCTCCTCCGGGCTGATCTCCACGCTGGGGGTCACCGCGTTGGGGATGACGTCAATCCGCTCCTGTTCGATCAGGTTGGAAAAAGCCGACGCCACGTTCTGGCCCACGGCAATCACCCGGGTCGCGCCGTTGCGCAGGCAGAAATACTCCACCGACTGACGCACGCCAGTCCGCCCGTTGGAGCGGGCACGGGTGTTGTGCAGGGTCGCGATGCGGGGAATGTTGGCGATCCGGCCGGCCATGCAGCCATAAATGTTGGCGTGCGAGAGGTGGGTCTGGATGACGTCAACGTGCTCTTTTATCAGGAATTCCGCGATGGTCGGGACGGCCCGCGGGTCGTAAAGTTTAGTGAAGGGAAAGACGACCACCTGCGCACCGGCTTTTTCCAACATCTCTGGCAACGGACTGTTAGTGGTATCGGGTTTGACGCCGAGTACCACCGTCTCGACGTCGAATTGCCGGGCGGTTTTGGCGAAGGTCAGCAGCAAGGTTTGGGCGCCGCCCCAGCCCAGGGAATCGATCAGGTGGGCTACTTTCATAGGGTCTTCACCGGAACCAGTTTCCGCTTCAAGGTGAGCATGACCCTGTCGGTCAGGCTGCGGTCCACCAGCCACAGGGCAGCAAGAAATGAGAGACCACCGATGACCAGGATCGCGATGAAGCCGAACAGCCCGTCCAGCCCGAACAGGAATTTGGCGAGGGTCGTCACCAGGGCCATGGACCCCGCGCAGAGGCTGGCCGGGACCAAGGCCTTGACGGTTTCGCTGAGGTCGAAATGGATGATGCGGCTGACGATGACACTGTCAAAGATCATGGATATTACTGCAAAGAGGATCTGCCCGGCGGCCACGCCCACGATCCCCCAGCGCGTCGCAACCCAGAGGATGGCCACGATGACCGGGATCTTGATCATGGACAGGCGATTCAAAATATCCGGCCGGCCGATGGCTTTGTAGAAAATGCCGGGGATGTGGCCTACGGACATGATCGCCAGGGCGATGGCGATCAGCGCCATTGGCACGGCGGTCTCCTGCCATTCGCTGGAAAGGAACGTATGCACGAAAGGTGAGGCAATAATGGCTATGCCCGCCCCGATCGAGAAGGTGAACAGGGAGGTATACCGGATGTAGCCAAGATAGGTATTTTTCAGGGTTTCCCGTTCGGATTGCACCTGGGCCAGCAAGGGGAAGGAGACCTGTCCCACCACCCGGTCGAAGCTGCGGATAGCCAGTTCGGGGATGCGGTACGCCAGGGTGTAAATGCCCAGCATGGTCTTGCCCAGGATGCGCCCGACGATGATGTAGTCCACGTTATTGCGTAACTGCCCGGCGATCTCGACCAGGATGATGTGGCCGCCGAAGGTGGCGACGTCGCGGGTGGCCTCCCGCTCGAATTTCAAGGTCGGCCGCCAGCCGGCCAGGACCCAGGACAGGACCGCCCCGGTCAGTTCGCTGGCCAGTTGTCCCCAGATCAGGCTCCAGGCCCCGTATCCCAAAAGCGCCAGGACGATGGAGACCAATCCCTTGGAAAAGCTGCGAGCCACGTCCGGGATCAGTTTGGTGCGGAACTTCAGGCCCCGCAGGATCATCGCGCTGGGCACGAGTCCGAGGCCGCTGATGGGCAGGGCCAAGGCCAGCAGCCGCAGCAAGCCCGTCACCTGCGGCTCTTTGAAGAAGGCTGCAACCCCCGGCGCGGCAACCCAGACCGTCCCGAAAGAAACGATGCCCAGGATGATATTGGCGATGAATGCGGAATTGGCCGCTTCCTCGATCTTGTCGCGGCGTGAGATGAGCGCGCTGTCTATCCCGGCGGAGTTCAAAATGTCCACGTACTGGATGGCGATCGTACAATAAGCCACCACGCCAAATTCTTCCGGGACCAACAGGCGCGCCAGGATTAGCGTCGTGACAAAATTCAGCAGCTTCCCGGAAGCGAAGGAAAGATAATTCCAGAATGTGCCGCGAACCGCCTCTTTCGATATATTCTTGGGTACGGAGGAGTTCGACTCGGTCATGTTTTTGCTAATTTCGATTGGGCTACCCTGGAGGCGTACCTGGCGCATTGCGGCGCGGACCAGGCCAGGCCGACGATCACCCAGAGGAAGCGCGGGAAGGCGTCGTGGAGGAAAATAGCCGTGATCAGGTAGGTCAAAATGGAGATTCCGAGCAATGCCGAAAGATCTGACATGGATTTATGGCCCAGTTCCTTGAACAATTTTTCGGCTTTGAACGCCTGCACCAGCGTCAGGGTTACGATGCTTGCAAAGAGGAGAAGACCAAAGATGCCGCGTTCGGCAGCGATCTCAAGGTAAAGGTTGTGAGCAGAGCGGCCTTCACGGCGCGGATCGATCCCTAATTTACGCGAGTATTGCTCGTAATAGGCATTGTAGTTGCCCAGCCCAACGCCCAGGATGGGGTTATCCAGGAACATGTTCCAGGCGACGATGTTTTCACTCTTTCGCCCTTGGACAGAAGGGTCCACGTAGCCGTTGGTCCCGCTGCCCGGCAGGAGGTCGAAGAGCGTTGAAACCCGTTCGCGATAATTGACCGGTACGAACTGGAAAATGAGCAGACCTGCGGCCAGTCCGAGCAGAGCAGCGGGCAAGCGGGGTGGTCTTTTGACCGCCATAAAAACCAGGGCGGCGATCAGCGCCAGGAACGCGCCGCGGGAGTAAGTGAAGATGACTGTCAGGGTGATGACAAAAAATGCCCAGCCCGCCAGAGCTTTCAGGATAAGTTTTTTTTCGTTCCAGACCCGGTCTATGGACAGGGGGATGATCAGGACCATGATCTGGGCATAAAAGTTCGGGTCCCCGATCGGACCCGCCAGCCGGGTACCGGTGGTCGAGCTGCTGCTCACCCTGGCGAATCCGAAGAAATCGTTCCCGAAACTCCCGGTAAGCTGTTGGAAGACCGAGAGCGTCCCCATGAACAGGCCGGTCAGCAGCAAGGCCCAGACAGCCCGGCGGAGGGAACCCGGCCGCTGGATGAGCATGATGATGATAATGGCGATGACCGCGTCCTTGAGATAATCAACCAGGGTGTTGAAGGCCAGGGCGAAATCCGAGGCGTAAGCCAGGGTAATCGAACCCAGGAAACTGTAAAGCCCGAGCAGGATGGCAGGCAGGATCCACCCATGGAATTCGTCCCGGAAAAGCGCACCGCGAATAACGATCAGCACGCCCATCAGCACGACCAGCGGCTTTGCAATGGAGGGCAGCCCGTAATTGGTGATCAGGACCGAGGACAGGTTGACGTAGATCACCATGATGAACATCATCAGGCCCAGGTCCGGGTTGGTGAGCGTGCTGAGGGCCAGCAAAAGCCCGAGGATTGCGACCAGTGCCAGTATCCCGACCTCGTTCACGGTCAGGGCTACGCCAAGTCCGAGCACGACCGCGATCAAGACCAGCGGGAGGATCCCGTTCCAGAACTTGACGGGCTTTTGTTCGGTTTCAGGGAGTGTGGAAAGTGATTCGATCATAATGCGCACATTCGTTTAAGCCGGGTAACCCGTTGCGAAAACGGGTTACCCCTAATCCAAATTACCGTAGATTCGGCGGCTAGGCCTCTTTTTGGACCCAGAAGGGGTTGTTCATCTCCCATAAGCGCACCGGGCTGTCAACGCTGGAGCGGGCTTGCTCGAGCGAGTTCTCGGCCTTTTCGATCAACTCTTGAGCCGATATGTTGCTGCTGTACAGCGCCCCGCCGATGATGGGTTCCAGGTCAATGGTGGCGTCGAATGCGCTCAAGGTAACGCTTTCCGAGAGGGCCTGGTAAATGCGGTCGAGGGTGCGCTTGGCGGCCGCGCCGGGGGTGGTGGGCAGCAATACCGCAAAACTGACTTCGTTCCAGCGCCCGATGATGTCGTTGCCGCGCAACTCCTTTCGCAAGATGCCGGTGACTTTTTTGAGCAGGTACTGCAAACCAGACGGAGGCAGGGTCTCCTTCAAATCCTGGAGTCCGCTCAACTCGATCACCCCTATCGAAAGTACGCCGTCGGGGTCTTTGGTCAATTCGTCTTCCAGTACCTGCCTGAAGAAACGCTTGTTGTATACCCCCGTGGTGCTGTCGATGCGCAGGCGCTGGCGGTAAGCCTCCAGAGGGATGCGGATCTGCTCGCTGACAATGGCCAAAGCGGCCCCCAAGATCGCACCCAACACGAGGGCGATGCCGGCGTCACGGGCGGGCTGCGGGCTGAACGGGATGACAGGCTCGGCAGCCGTATCGAGGAAATTAATGTCGTAAGACATGTTCAAGCCGCTGGTGAATAAAATCGTCTGATACCCGATCGTGTTCGCCAGTTCTGCGGCCACTTTCGGGCTTGGCCCGGTAACGGTCAGTTCGAGGACGTTGGCATCCGGCAGCACAACAGCCTGGAAGGTGTAATCCTCCAGTTGTGTAGAGGCGACGTTCAGGAAATTAGCCGAATTGATCAGGATGCGTTCACTGTTCATCACCTCGGCATAGGTGGCGACCACCGAGCGGCGGTCTAGCGTGTCGAGGCTGTTGATGACATCCCTGCCCTCGGTGATGGAGGTGCCGGGGGTGATGATAAACCGGGCCGTGGCTCGATATTTGGGGACCGCCAGGTACGAAAGCGCCAGGGATGCGGACATGGCTATCAACGCAACCAGCAGGATGATCCACCAACCTCTTTTGAGCATTTGTAAGTAAAGTCGAATTTCCATGAGATTTATACCTTTCCTTGAGACGATTTATAAGAATCAGGCATTTTTGAAGATGTTCACAGCCCAGAGAAGACCGGGTAATAAGGCGGTTTGTTGCGAAAGATCAGTGCGCGCCCCGTTGTTGGAAAACAGCCGCGATGGTTTGGTACAGGATGTTGATGTCCAGCCAGATGCTGGCGCGCTCAATGTATGCGATATCCAGCCGGAGCCGTTCGTCGAATTCGAGCTGGGCGCGCCCGACGATTTGCCAGAGTCCCGTGATCCCGGGGCGGACGTCCAGCCTTTCGGTGTGCCAGAGCGAATAGGTTTCGGCCCCAAAGGAAGTCGGGCGGGGGCCGACCAGGCTCATGTCACCGATCAGGACGTTGATGAGTTGCGGCAGCTCGTCCAGGCTCGTCTTCCGCAGGAAACGCCCGATGGGCGTCACGCGTGGATCGTCCGTAATTTTGAAATCCGGCCATTGAAGCTCGTTCAGGTGGGCATATTTGGCTTTGAGTTCCTCGGCGTTGGGGACCATCGTCCTGAACTTGAACATCTTGAAGCGGCGGCCTCCTTTGCCGGTCCGGTATTGTGAAAAAATGGCCGGCGCACCCGGAGAGGTGATTTTGATGATCAAGGCCAGTAATAAAAATAAGGGCAGCCAACCGATGGCCGCCACGCATACGATGAAGAGGTCGAAAGCGCGTTTTGTAAGCAGGTACGCTTTTCCCGTCAACAATCGTTTGTGAGGGTCAAAGTGTTGGATCCAATGGGGGTTCATTGCAACGGTGGAGTTCATATGCGCCGGTCAATATTGTCGGATTGTCTGGCAACAGCCTGCTGGACCGGAAGCTGTACGCCCAGTTGAGAGAAAAGATCGGTCTGCGCCCGCAATACCAGATCCTCGAAGGTGAGCGCTTCGTCGGGGAATGAGGCCGTGCCCCAGTTCATCGAAGCGCCGATTTTATCCGCAAATTTGTCCTGGATACGGGCCGCGATCACTTTCGAACTCATCGCGTCGGTCTCTGGCATGATGATGATGAATTGGTTCTTTTCGTCCCGGATGATCAGGTCGGTCTGACGGATCGATTCGCTCAGGATCTGCCCCGCCCGGGCGATGGCGAAATGCTGCATTATTTCCCGCTGGAGATTCTCGAACATTGGGTGCTTTTCATCGGACTGCTGGCTGTCGGGGTTGATGATGAGCACGGATAAGGGATGGTTGTGGCGGCGGCTACGGGTCATTTCGTTGTCGATCCATTTGGACGCGCTGGACATGTCCATGACCCGGTTCGGGAAGATGTTCGTGATCAGCGAGTTGAGCGTACTTTCGGTCTGGTTGAGCTTGTTGGTGAGTTCGTAGGTCATCCAGATCGAGGCCTCGAGGAAAATGAACTGGATAATGACGATTTGCAGGTTATGGGTCAGACCGTTTTCGCGGGCATAGACCAGCCAGAGGGTGGTGTAGGCGGTTCCCCACAAAGCCAGCAAGATGTAGATGGACGTCCTTTGCAGGATCGGGAAAACGAGCATGGACAGTATCCCCGCAATCACCAGCGCATAAAAATAAGGCCTGAAGTTGATGAGGGTCTGGCCGTTGAGGTCCAATCTCTCAAGGTTGAAGGTGAGGATCAGGTATAAAGCGAGAATCAATAATTGGCGGCGAATATCTTTCATAATAAACTTATTTGCCTGAAAAGGTGTGAATTATTTATTATAAGCATTGTACCAAAAATCCCACTAAAAGTATCTAATTTGCATTGCCGCTGGGTGTTAAAACAGTGGCCCATCAGGGTGATTTAAGGGTGATGCAGCCGCGAGAATATCGCGGTTGCATCACTTGTCTTGATATTTTGGCCGAACTACAACTTATTTGACCAATTCCACCTTGACGGCAAAGAGACCCATCAAATCTTCATTGCTGTTAATTTGAAATTCTTTCCGGGTGGGTGTACAGGTTGAACCTGTGCCGTCGGGCATAACCGATCAGGGTGATACCGTATTGCTCTGCCAGCCGGATGGCGAGGGAACTGGGCGCGGTGCGGGAGATCAGGATCCCGGCTCCCATGCGGACGGCTTTCTGGAGCATTTCGGAGCTGATCCGCCCGGTGGTGATCAGGATCTTGCGCTTCAAATCCAGCCTGTTTGCCAGCCACACCCCGGCGATCTTATCGAGCGTGTTGTGCCGTCCAATGTCTTCCGCCGACAGGATGACCTGATCCCCGTCGCTCAGGACGGAGGTGTGGATGCCGCCGGTCTCGCGATAGAGTTCCTGCGACTCGAAGAGCAGTTCCACCAGTCGGGTGATCTGGGCGGACGACACTCTCCACCCGTCGGCCGGCAGCGGCGTTATCGACGCCTCGGCCTCGACCGCGGTGACTCCGCCGACGCACCCCGACGTGCGCCGCCATTTCGACGGCTGCACCACGCTCTGAGTGGTCCACACGTCCACGTTGTCGCCGTGCTCGCAGATGCGGACATCGGCCACATCCTCCATGCCCTGGATGATCCCCTCGTTGAACAGGAACCCGATCATCATCTCTTCGACCAGGATGGGCGTACACATGAACGTCGTCCACACCTCGCCGTTGACCGTCAGGGCCACGTCGGTTTCAACCGGCGCTTCGGCTTCAATCTGTTTCCATTGACCGGACTCGAACCGGTTGTAAGTTGTGCGAATGGAAATGTCCATTTTTTCCTCTTTACCTGTAAAAATTGGGATCTTTGGGAATCTCCGTGATGACTGCCATATCTGGTGGCGTCCCGTAGGTCACGCTTCAAGTGCGACCTACATCTGGAGGTGCATCGCGCTAATTCCCAATGAACCAAAAATTGTCTCATTCTTGGTTTGGGCGTTGATGAGCCTTGTAGAATCGCTCCGGGTCACGGAGGAAATGTTCCAGGCAAAACTCGGTGCAAAAGTAGACCGCCTGCCCGCGGTATTCGGCCTGGTAATAATTTTCTGCCGGGATGGTCATCTTGCGGCCACATACGAGGCCGGATTCGGGTGAAGCGAGGGTTTCTTTCATCAGAGGGATCGGTCATCCGAAATTGATTTTGCATTACAACAGCTCGGCGAGGTACACTTCGAACGCGCCCACCGAGATTCTGGAGGTCGCTTCGTCTTTTTGCGAACGCCCGGCGGACGAAAAGAGCAGGTGGGCAGTCTTTTGCGGCAGCCTGAAGCGCAGTTCGTGGCGGTCTGGCGAGTAATTCAAGATGACGATCACGGTCTGGTCATCCGTTTGGCGAAGGAAGGCGAAATAGCTGCCGGCTTTGGGGTGCAGCGGTTTGTATTCGCCTCCGATCAGTGCGGGCGAGGCCTTGCGGACGCGCAGTAAATTGCGGTAGAAGTTCAACATCGAGTTGGGCGCATCCTGCTGATCGCGGACGTTGATCCCGGCGGCGTAATTGGGGTTGACCGGCAGCCAGGTCTCGGCCTTGGCCGGGGAAAACCCGCCGTTGGGGCTGTTCTCCCATTGCATCGGGGTGCGGTTCTTGTCGCGGGTCGTTTCGCCGGCGCGCAGGGCCGCTTCGGAGGGGGCAATCTTGAGTTCGTTGACCAGTTGCTCGTAATACCACGACGCCATCGTATCCCGCAGTTGGGAGGGGTCGGTGATAATCAGGTCGGTCATGCCGATCTCCTCGCCGTTGTACAGGAAAGGCGTGCCGCGCAGAGTCAAGACGAGCGCCGCGTTCAGGCGGGCGAGTTCCGCGTCGTGGACGCCATCACCGTAACGGGTGTAGAGGCGGGACGAATCGTGGTTGCCGAGCGTGTTGCAGGGCCAGCCTTCGACGGGCAGCCTGCCGAGCGCGGACAGACGCGTTTTCTGGTTGCGCCGGATGTGGTCCGGGGTGATCCGCTCCACGCGCATCAGCGGGAAGTTGAAGACCATGTGCAGCTCATCACCGCCGTTGCCCATGTAGGCGATGTTGTCGTCCTCGCCGACCAGCATCCGGTCGCCGTCGTATTCGTCGAGGATGGTGCGCAGTTCTTTCATCAGGTCGTGCAGGCCGGGACCGTCCCACTGGTGGCAGAACATATCGTGCCAGTATTTGTTTTTGAGTTCGATCTCTTCCGGCGTTTTGGCGGTCTCGGAGAAACGGCGCAGTTCGGCCAGGTTCATCGGGACCGTGTGCGGGGTCAGGGCCGGGTCTTCGTAGATGGTGCCGATGGCGTCCAGGCGGAACCCGTCCACGCCCAGGTCGAGCCAGAAGCGGACCACATCCCACATGGCTTGCTTGACTGCGGGATTGTTCCAGTTCAGGTCGGGTTGCTGCTTCATGAAGTAGTGGTAGTAGTACTGGCCGCGCTCCGGGACGTAGGTCCAGGCATCGCCGTCGAAGCAGGACTGCCAGTTGTTGGGCGGGGTATCGGCCCAAACGTACCAGTCGGATTTGGGGTTGTCGCGGCTGGATTTGGATTCCAGGAACCAGGGATGCTCCTCGGAGGTGTGATTCAGCACCAGGTCCAGGATGACCCGGAGCTTGCGTGCGTGCGCTTCGCGCAGGAAGGTTTCGAAGTCCCCGAGGGTGCCGTATTCCGGGGCGACGCCGTAATAATCCGAAATGTCGTAGCCGCAGTCCCAGTTGGGGGAGGGGAAGTGGGGCGAGAGCCAGATGGCGTTCACGCCGAGGTCGGCCAGGTAATCCAGTTTGGCAGTGATGCCTTGAAAGTCGCCGATGCCGTCGCCGTTTCCATCGGCGAAGGAGCGTGGGTAGATTTGATAGAAAACGGCGGTCTGCCACCATTTGAGTTTTTGCATTGGGTAGAGTCCTTGTTGACCGAGATTTTGCCCAATTCTAGCAGATTTCCCGGTTAGAATTAGGGTAGTGGTTCAGTGTAAGTGATGGTTTCGTGGGGCGGGATGGAATCCCGCCAGATTACGGGTATGCGGAATGCCATTCCGCACCACATCACTTGCTGGATACCACTACCGAATTAGGCACAGTCGAAGCGGGCGCGTGGGTAACTTTACTCATCTGTCTGCGACTGGGAAAGTAAATATAAATTGAAGGGCCTACGATGAGAAAATATTTGCCTTACATTTTATTGGTGGTTGGGATCGCCCTGGTGGGGATCACGGTCTGGTTCGGCCTGCAAGCCTCCCAACCGGCGACACCCATCGTGACCGGCGACGTGCCTCAATCCCTGGCGGGTTTCCCGCTGCTGGAGCTGCTCAGCGGGGCGGAGGCGGTTGCCGAAATCCAGAGTATGCACCTGGAAGATTTCCAGATCACCCAGGCAATCGTATCTTCGTATGGATCGGGGAACATCCTGCTCTGGGTGGCGGATGCCGGTTCGCCGGAGGCCTCGACGGGCCTGCTCGACCAGATGGCGGCGGTCATCGGTCAGGGCGGGACGCCTTTCAGCCCGACCGGGGTCTATGAATTCAGCAATCGCAAGGTATACGGGATGGAAGGCGGGGGGCAGCTGCACTTTTTCTTCCAGTCCGGGCAGAAGGTGGTCTGGATGTCGGCAGAACCGACCGCGGCCGAGCAGGCGCTGATCGAGGCGATGGCTTTTTACCCCTGATCTCACGCTCCTTTTTGGTTGGGGATGAAACGGACTCGAAAGTCTCAAGATTTCGGTCCAACGTCGGGAGACGTTGGCGTCCTCGGAGGCATGATTGTCAAGCCGCAGGCACGGCGAAGCGGATGCTGGCGCTGTTCTCGTCGCCCTGGCTTTCGAGCAGTTCCCCGCCGTGCAGTTCGACGATCTTGCGTCCCACGTAGGCCCACATGGTCATGTCGCAGGCGGATGCCGCCCGGTTCTTCGCCCCCTGACCGGTAAGGGAAAATTCCACCCGGCCGCCCCGGGCTTCGGCCTGGATGCTGATCGTGACCGGACTTTCGGAATATTCGACCAGGTAATACACGAATTCTTCGATGGCCTGGCGCAGCAGGGATTCATCGGCGGGCAGGCCGAGTTCGGGCGGGGAAACCTTGATTTCGAAGGTTACTGTTTTCTCAGAACCCGCTTTCTGCCAGTTCGCCACAGCCTGGTTGACCAGGGCCTGAGCCTCGCTGGCTTTTGGCGCAAAGGGCTTTTCCCCGCGGCCGAGACGAGCCATGTCAATCAGGTTGTTGACCAGCATCAGGGCGTGGTTGCTGTTCGCAAACACGGTGTCCAGGTCTTCGCGCTGCATGTCGGTCAGCGGGCCGTCCATGCCTTTCAGGATCATCTTGGTGAACCCCAGGATGCGGTTGAAGGGCGAGCGCAGGTCGTGGGCTTCTTTCGAGATGAATTCGCCCATGTCAATGTGTTCGGGGAAGTCGAGTTTTTCTTTGGTCATGGATATCTTTTCCGCTCGAAAAATTTTGCCAATTATCGCACGGATTTACGGCTCCATGCGATGCAATTTCCGGGCAATTGTGTAATTGTCCAAGTTACCCCGTAACGCGGCATTCATGCCGCAACCAAACGTATCGCCGACCTACGGTCGGCATTGCCATACCACTTCGTGGCACTTGGGCGGAGCCTGGCGGTACGATGAGCATCGTGCAAAATCTTCGCGGTTGCGGTAGATTTCCAAGAGTAATACTATAATAGCCCCTGTTCAAAATCTAGCCTATCCAACCCAGAGACCCAATGACTACCAAACTTGTCGAATGTATTCCCAACTTTTCAGAAGCGCGCCGCCCCGATGTGGTGGACAAGATCGTGGCGGCCATCCAATCTGTGACGGGCGTCAGCCTGCTCGACCGCTCGTCTGACCTGGATCACAACCGCACGGTGTTGACCTTCGCCGGTCAGCCTGAGGCGGTCGAGGAAGCCGCTTTCCGGGCTGTCAAGACTGCCTCCGAATTGATTGATTTGAACCAACACACCGGCGAGCATCCCCGCATCGGCGCGGCGGACGTCGTCCCGTTCGTGCCGATCTCCGGCGTGACGATGGACGATTGCGTGGCGATGGCCCAGCGCCTGGGGCAGCGCGTCGGCGCGGCACTCGATATCCCGGTCTATTTGTACGAATACGCCGCTACCCGCCCGGAGCGGGCCAACCTGGAGAACATCCGCCGGGGACAGTACGAGGGCCTGAAAGCGGCGATCGCAACCGACCCGGACCGGAAGCCCGATTACGGCCCGACGAAGCTCGGCCCGGCCGGCGCGACCGTCATCGGCGCGCGCGACCCGCTGGTAGCTTTCAACGTCTACCTGACCACCGGCGACGTGGAAATCGCCAAGAAGATTGCCAGGGGCATCCGCCAGTCTTCGGGCGGTTATCGCTACGTCAAGGCCAACGGCTTCCTGGTGGAGGGGTTGGCCCAGGTCTCGATGAACCTGACCAATTTCCACAAGACGCCCATCGCCCGGGTGGTTGAGACCATCCGCCGCGAGGCTGAACGCTACGGGGTGGGCATCCATCACAGCGAACTGGTCGGCCTGATCCCGCAGGAGGCGCTGACCGATGCGGCCGTCTGGTACTTGCAGCTCGACGGGTTCGAGAAGGACCGGGTGCTGGAAACGCGTCTCTTCGCCGCGCAGGCCGGGGGTCGGGGCAATTTCGTGGACGAGCTGGCCGCTGCCACGCCCGCGCCGGGCGGCGGGTCCGCGGCGGCCTATGCCGGGGCGATGGGCGCGGCGCTGGCGGCCATGGTGGCCGGGCTGTCCATCGGCAGGAAGAAATATGCCGAAGTCGAGCCGCAGATGAAGGCCATCCTGGACGAAGCCAACCGCTTGCGGGAGGCACTGGTTCGGGCGGTGGACGAAGACGCGGCGGCCTTCGCGGGGGTGCTGGTGGCGTTCAAGCTGCCCAAGGATACCCCGGAACACGAAGCCGCCCGGATGGAGGCCATCGAAGAAGCCACGCTCAAAGCGGCGGAAGTGCCGCTCGAAAACGCCCGCCGCGCCCTCAAGGTGATGGAACTGTGCGTCCAGGCCGCGGCACTGGGCAACCTGAACGCCATCTCGGACGCGGCGGCTGGTGCGGCCCTGGCGCGGGCGGCCTTAGTCAGCGCCGGATACAACGTGCGCATCAACCTGCTCGACCTGCAAAAAAAGAACGGCGGCGATAGTATGCTGCTCGAATTGCAGGCGCTGGACGAACGGGCGGCGGGCCTCGAGGCCGAAATCCGCAAGACGCTGAGCGAACGAGGCGGCCTGTCGCTGTAAAGGATTTAACGCAAATGGCACGGCTGGGCAAATGGCGCGGCTATTTTATTGGAACCTGGCGAAATTCGCCCATTCCAAAAATTCGCGTTGAAGAATTAACGATTATTATTTTGCTGTCTGGCGTTTTGGC
>DYLB01000015.1 GCA_020722305.1 Anaerolinea thermophila
ATTTTTGCGATTAACCTTCGGGACGGTGCTAGAAGATGCCGCAATGATCCTGCAATCTATTCGGACAAAAAGAATCCGAAAGTACTACTTGCAATCCGGGCCTAAAACCCGTATAATTGTGGGAGAAAGTGGTAAAAAGTGGGACGCCGGCCCAGGTCCGGCGTTCGCCGCATTAAAGGCCAAGTAGAACAAATGTTCATCGGAAACTACCAGCACTCCATAGACGAGAAAGGCCGACTGACCATCCCAGCCCGTTTCCGCGAGCTGCTGGAAGGGGGTGCTTTCGTCACCCGGGGTTTCGACCGTTGCCTGATGGTGATGACGCCCGCCTACTTCGATGAAGTCTACCGGCGGATCAATGCGATGAACCTGGCCGATCCCAGCGCCCGCTTGCTGCGCCGCCTTATTATTTCCAATGCTTTCGAGGTCTCGGCCGACAAAGCGGGGCGCATCCTGCTGCCGCAAAATCTGCGTGAGTTCATCGCCCTGGACAGCGAGGCGGTTGTCGCCGGGCAGGGCGATTACTTTGAGATATGGACCCCGGCCTCCTGGGAAGAGCAGATGAATCAGTTCGACGACAGTGAGGCCAACAACCAGCGCTTTGCGACGCTCGACCTGAGCTCGTAATCTGTGGGCAGGCGGGCAAACGTGAGGTCCGCCCCTGCGACCAAAATGGACTCAAAAGCGCCGCACCAACCTGTTCTTTACCAAGCGATTATACACGCGTTGCAGCCCACCAGCCCAGGCTTCTATGTTGACGGGACTGTCGGTGCGGGCGGACACGCCCGCGGCATCCTGGAGGCCTGCGCACCTGAGGGACGCCTGCTGGGCCTCGATGTGGACCCACATGCGTTAGCGCTCTGCCGTGAGTTCTTGGCTCCTTACGGAGAGCGCGTCCGACTGGTCCAGGCCTCCTATTTGTCGCTCGATTCTGTCCTGGAGGGCCTCGGCTGGCCGCCGGTGAACGGGATTGTGCTCGACCTGGGCGCCTCGTCCATGCAGTTCGATACGCCGGAACGGGGCTTCTCGTTCATCAAGGACGGTCCGCTCGACATGCGCTTCGACCCCGACCTGCCGGTCAGCGCCGCGGACCTGGTCAACGGCTGGGCCGAGAGCGACCTGGCTGACATCCTCTTCCGCTACGGGGAGGAACCGGCCGCTCGACGCATCGCCCAGGCCATCGTCCAGGCACGCCCCGTGACAGGCACCCGCCAACTGGCGGAGATCGTCGCCAGGGCGGTGAAAAAGCCCATCGGGCGCGTCCATCGAATCCATCCCGCCACCCGCACTTTCCAGGCTCTGCGGATCGCGGTCAACGACGAGGTGGAGACCATCCGCAAGGCCCTGCCCAAAGCCATGAACGCCCTGGCTCCGGGCGGGCGGCTGGCGGTGATCGCCTTCCACTCGCTGGAAGACCGGCTGGTGAAGGAGTACTTCCGCCTCGAAAGCCGGGACTGCATCTGCCCGCCCCGCCAGCCGGTTTGTACCTGCGGGCATGTCGCAACGCTAAAAGAAATCACCCGAAAACCCATCGTGCCCGATGACGCCGAAATTCAGGCCAACCCCAGGGCGCGCAGCGCGAAATTACGGATAGCAGAAAAGGTGAATTGAACGCCTCTTTTCTCCGTGATCAGTGACCTAAAACGGCCCTCAACAAAGGTCATCAACATGGACTTCGTTCGGAACATCACTCAAAAAACTCCATGGAAAACCCAACAGCAACTGTTTGGGTTCGTTTTGGTTGTGCTGGTCTTTGCGGCCATGATCGCCGGCATCTACCTGAATGTCACCTCCCGCGCTGCCGTGCTGGGACGCGAGATCCAGGACCTGGAAGCGCAGATCACGGAGGCCAAGCGCGCCAACGCCGATTTGACCAATCAGTTGGGGGTCTTGTTGTCGTACCAGAGTATGGCCGCCCGGGCTGAAGCTATGGGCTTCACGCTGGCGGCTCCCGAAGACATCGAATACGTGACCATTCCCGGTTACGCCGCAGCCGAACCGGTAGACCTGTCGGAAGACCGTCCTAATGACCAGAAGAACACCCTGCCGGATGCGTACACCCAATCCCTGTGGGAGTGGTTCGAGGTGCAACTGGTCACTTCAGGATTGTCCGGTGGAGGCGGCCAATGAATTACGAATATTCATGGCGTGTGAAGCTGGTCATCGGCGTTTTCGCTATCGTAGGGCTGGCCATCCCGGCCCAGATCCTGCGCATCCAAAACAGCCCCGAGGCCGATAAAATCCTGGACCAGTCCAACAATTACAACTGGGAAGTGCGGACGCTCTATCCGGCGCGCGGCCTGATCTACGACCGCAACGGCCGCCTGCTGGCCGGGAACGAGATCGTCTACGAGGTCGGTGTGGATATCAGCCGGGTCGCCAATCCGCATACGGTCGCCCTGACCTTGAGTGTGACCCTAGACTTGGACTACAACGACATCTATAACACCCTGACCAACCCCGAGGGCCAGCTGTACCTGGTGGTTGACGATTTCGTCCCGCCGGGTAAAGTTGAAGAACTCAAACAATTACAAGATGAATTGGAAAACCAGCCTTCCGACTGGCGCGCGGCCGACCGCCCCAGCCTGGAGGGGTTGGTCTTCCGGCCGCACTTCCAGCGCAGCTACCCCGAAAAAAGCCTGGGATCCAATATCCTCGGCTTCGTGATGCACGATGGACACGGTTATTTCGGCGTCGAAGCCAAATATGACGAACAACTGGCCGGCATCCCGGTCACTACCCTGGTGCCGACCGATCCCAACCGGGCCGAAGACCTGCCCCGCATCCCCGACGGCGCGACCCTGATTCTGACCATTGACCGCGACATCCAGGCTGCGGTGGAAGAGATCCTCGACCGGTCGCTGCTCGAGCACGGGGCGGAGGCCGGTTCCATTGTCGTGATGGACCCCAAGACCGGCGAGGTGCTGGCGATGGCCTCCGCGCCGCGCTTCGATCCCAACCAATACTGGACTTATGACGATCATTTTAACAACGCCAGCGAGTTCAACCGGGCCATCAGCCTGCCCTACGAGCCGGGTTCGGTCTTCAAGATCCTCACCATGTCCGGCGCGCTGGATTCGGGCACGGTCACGCCCTCCACGCCTTTCCTCGATACAGGCGTTTTCCTGATCGGCGGGGTGCCGGTTTATAACTGGGATGACGCCGCCTGGGGCTACCAGGACATGACCGGCTGTATGCAGCACTCGCTCAACGTCTGCCTGGCCTGGGTCGCCTCGCAGCTTGGGCCGCAGAAATTCTATTCGTATGCCCGCGCTTTCGGCATCGGGAATCCCACCGGGATAGACCTGGCCGGGGAAGCGGGCGGCCGGCTGAAGGTCCCGGGCGATGCGGATTGGTATCCGGTTGACCTGGGGACCAACGCCTTCGGGCAGGGCGTCGCCGTCACCCCGATCCAGATGGTCATGGCTGCCTCGGCCATCGCCAACGACGGGCGCATGGCGGCCCCGCATGTGCTCTACGGCATGGTCCAGAACGGGAGGCAGTATAATTCCCCGCCGCGCTACCTGGGCACGCCCATTTCGGAAGCCACCGCCCACACCATGAATGAAATGCTGGCCAACTCGCTCGAAAACGAATCGTCCCAGGCGCTGGTGACCGGTTACCGGCTGGCCGGCAAGACCGGCACGGCCCAGATCCCGCTGCCGACCGGCTACTACACCAACAGCATCACCAACACCTCCTTCATCGGCTGGGGGCCGGTGGACGATCCTCGGTTTGTGGTCTACGTCTGGCTCGAACGGCCTACCTCGTCCATCTGGGGTTCCGAAGTCGCCGCCCCGGTTTTCGCCCAGGTGGTCGAAAAACTAGTCGTGTTGATGGGCATCCCGCCCGACAGCGTCCGCCAGGCACTGGCCGGACAGTGAATTCTCATGCTGACTCTCGCTGACACCCTCGAAGCCCTGACCACCCTCCGCCCGGCGGGTCGAACCCCCGTCATCACCGAAGCGGCGGTGGATTCGCGCCAGGTCATCCCCGGCGGTCTGTTCGTGGCCCTGCCCGGCGAGCGCGCCGACGGTCACGACTACATTGGCGCGGCCTTCGAGCGCGGGGCCTCTTTTGCGCTGGTTCAGCGGGATATGGGCGACTCGTACCGGACCCTCGACCTGCGCGGCCTTAAATCGCTCGATCGGCTGCCTCAGCTTGATTCGCCTCTCTGCCTGCGCGTGGACGACAGCTTGGCTGCACTGCAACAGATCGCCCGCTTCTGGCGGCGCAAACTGCCCGACCTGCGGGTGATCGGCATCACCGGCAGCGTGGGCAAGTCCACCACCAAAGAGATGATCGCCGAAGTGCTTGGACAGCGCTTCCGCACCCTGAAGAATATCGGCAACCTGAACAACGAGATCGGCCTGCCGTTGACCATGCTGCGTCTCGGCCCCGGCCACGAATACGCCGTGCTCGAAATGGGATTTTACGTCCCCGGCGAGATCCAGTTCCTGTGCGACATCGCCCTGCCGCAGGTCGGCGTGGTGACCAACGTCGGCACCGTCCATGCCGAGCGGGCCGGGTCACAGGAAGCCATCGCCCGCGGCAAAAGCGAGCTGGTCCAGGCCTTGCCGACAGAAGGCTTCGCCATCCTCAACTATGACGACGAGTGGGTCCGCCCAATGGCCGAAAAGACCCGCGCCCGGGTCTTCTACTACGGCCTCGACGCCAGTGCCGACCTATGGGCCGACCGGATCGAAGGCCTCGGCCTGGAGGGCATCCGCTTCCGGTTGCAATACCAGCGTGAGGCCCTGCATGTGCGCCTCCCGCTCATCGGGCGGCACTCGGTCCACACGGCCTTGCGCGCCGCCGCTGTGGGCCTGGTCGAAGGCTTGAGCTGGCAGGAAATCATCAGCGGCCTGCGCCAGGGACATTCGCAGCTGCGCCTGGTTGCCATCCGCACCGAGAGCGGCGCGCTGGTGCTCGACGACACTTACAATGCTTCGCCTGAATCGACCATGGCCGCCCTCAACCTGCTGGCCGAACTGGACGGGCGCAAGATCGCCGTACTGGGCGACATGCTCGAGCTGGGTCCTTACGCACGCCAGGGCCACGAAATGGTCGGCGTCCGCGCCCGCGAAGTGGCCCAGGTGCTGCTCACCGTCGGCGAGTTAGGACACATCATGGCCGAAGCCGCCCGCAAAGCCGGAATGCAGAAACCGTTCGTTTTCGAATTCGATGACATCGCCGGCGCGGTGGACTGGCTCCGCAAGAATCTCTCCAGGGACGATGTGGTCCTGGTCAAAGGCTCGCACGGCCTGCGCATGGACCGCATCGTATCTGCCCTCGAGGTGAACCGATGAGTGAAACTTCCCTTGCGTTGAGCCTGGCCGGCTTCAGTTTCATTATGACCGTCATCTGGGGCGGGCCGCTGATCCGCATCCTGCGCCATCTCAAGATCGGCAAACTGATCCGGGTCGAAGGTCCCGAGCGGCATTTCGCCAAGATGGGCACGCCCACCATGGGCGGGGTGATGTTCATCCTGCCGGTGATTTTGATTACCGTGCTGCTCAATTTTGTTTCGATCATGGGCATCACCCAGCGCCGCTATTTGGGCAGTTCCATCCTGCTGCCGGTGCTGGTGCTGGTGGCTTACGCTGTCCTCGGCGCGGTGGACGATTGGGAAGGCATCCGCGGCAAGCGGCGCGGCCAGGGGATGAGCGCCAGGGTCAAGTTCATCGCCCAGGCGGTGCTGTCGTTGACCGTTGCGGCGGCCATCAAATACCTGCTGCGGACTCCCGATCTCTTCCTGCCCGGCATCCCGGTAGAGATCGAGCTGGGCTGGATCTACATCCCGCTCGCGGCTTTCATCATCACCGGTTTCTCGAACGCGGTCAATTTTACCGATGGCCTTGACGGGCTGGCCGGGCTGATCACTGCCACAGCCTTCACCGCCTTTGGCGGGATTGCCGCCATGCAAGGCCAAGATTACCTGGCCCGTTTCTGCTTCACGGTCGTCGGCGCGTTGTTCGGCTTCCTGTGGTTCAACGTCCACCCGGCGCAGTTGATCATGGGCGACACCGGGTCGCTGTCCCTCGGCGCAACCCTGGCCGTGGTTGCCCTGATGACCGGCCAGTGGCCGCTCTTGCTCCTGATCGCCATCGTCCCGGTCAGCGAAGTCTTGAGCGTCATCATCCAGGTTTCTTATTTCAAGGCCACCAAAGGCAAACGCTTTTTCAAGATGGCCCCCATCCACCACCATTTCGAGCTGCTCGGCTGGAGCGAGACCCAGGTCGTCCAGCGCTTCTGGCTGATCAGCCTGATCGCCGCCATGCTCGGCATCGGATTGGCCCTGGCGTAGCTTATGAGGAATTGGACCGGAACCCGCGTGCTCATCCTCGGCGCCGCCCGCCAGGGGCTGGCCCTGACCCGTTACCTGGTCCGCCACGGGGCGCGCGTGACCCTGTCGGACCGCAGCGCGGCTGAGGCGTTGAGCGAGGCCCGGGCCGCGCTGGCAGACCTGCCGGTCCGCTGGGCGCTCGGCGGGCACCCGCTCGAACTGCTGGACGAGACTGATGTCCTGTGCCTCTCCGGCGGCGTACCGGTCACCATCCCGATCGTGGTCGAGGCCCAAAAGCGCGGCATCCTGCTCACCAACGACACCCAGGTCTTCATGGAAGCCGTGCCTTGCAAGACCGTCGGCATCACCGGCTCGGCGGGCAAGACTACCACGACCACCCTGGTTGGCCGCATGGCGCAAGAGACGGTTGCCTCGTCCACGGCCCCCCGTCCCCGGTCAGTTTACGTCGGCGGCAACATCGGCGACCCGCTGCTCAACTACGTGGACGAGATGACGCCGGACGACCTGGCAATCTTGGAAATCTCATCCTTCCAACTGGAGCAGATGACCCTTTCGCCGAACGTGGCCGCCGTGCTGAACGTGACCCCCAACCACCTCGACCGGCACGCTACGATGGAAGCCTACACCGCCGCCAAACGCCGCATCCTTGAGTTTCAGACCCCGGACGATATTGCCATCCTGGGCCGCGACGATCCCGGTGCGTGGGGGATGCGCGGGGAAGTCAAGGGTCGGCTGCTGTCGTTCGGCCTGAGCCGCCTGGCAGATGGCTCCGACGGCACGTACATGCAGGACGGGCTGTACCACCTGCGGGACGGCAATGCCTATGTGCTGCTGCCGATCAACCGGGCCATCCACCTGCCGGGCGACCACAATCGCCTGAATATCCTGGCTGCGGTCGCCATCGGTCACGCCGCCGGGCTGAAGCTGGATGCCATGCTCGAAGCGATTGACAGCTTCCACGGCGTGCCGCACCGGCTCGAACTGGTGCGCGAATGGCGCGGCGCGAAATGGATCAACGACTCGATTGCCACCGCTCCCGAGCGGACTATCGCAGCCATCCGTTCGTTCGAGGCGCCGTTGGTGCTGCTGCTCGGCGGGCGGGACAAGGACCTGCCCTGGGGTGACCTGGCCGACCTCGTCCACCAACGCGTGGATCACGTGATTCTCTTCGGCGAGGCCGCCGGCCTCATCGAGAAAGCTCTCGGCGGAACCGGCGGGCGGCTGGAGTCGATCACTCGCTGTGATGGGCTGCGCCAAGCCGTCCAGGAGGCCGCCGGAATTGTCGAACCCGGCGACGTGGTCTTGTTATCCCCCGGCGGCACCAGTTTCGACGAATTCAAGGATTTTGCCGCACGCGGAGAAAGTTTTAGAACATGGGTACAGGAACTCTCATAAACCGGGGCAGGCAGCAGCCTGACGCCAGGACCCCGTTTTCGCTCCCCAACCTCGGCGATCTGCCCCTGTTGATGACCGTGATCGTGTTGGCCGTGCTGGGATTGGTGATGGTCTATTCTGCCAGTTGGGATTTCTCGCTGGCGGTCTATGACTCGCCGACCTACATGTTCAACCGTCAGGTGATCTGGATGGGACTGGGCCTGCTGGCAATGTTCGTCCTGTCGCGTTTCGATTACCACTACTGGCGGCGGCTGGTCGTGCCGGTCATGCTTATCACCATTGCGGCCCTGATCGGGGTGCTGTTCACCAACGACAACCGCCTGGGCGCGGTCCGCTCTTATTTCGAGGGTTCGATCCAGCCCTCCGAGCTGGCAAAACTGGTCACGATCATCTACCTGGCGGCCTGGCTGTACGCCAAGCGCGAACACCTCTATGACGTCAACCTGGGATTGATCCCGCTAGGCACCATTCTGGGGATCATCGGCGGCCTGATCTTCCTGCAACCCGACCTGTCGGCCACCGCCACGGTAATCGTCCTGGGCGGCCTGCTCTTCTTCCTGGCCGGCGGCGACATCCGGCAGATCACCTTCCTGCTCATCCTGACCGTCATCGTCGGTTACGTGGTGATCCAGCTCAGCCCGACCGGGTTGCAGCGCATCCGCGAGTTCTGGCTAGGCATCGTTGACCCGACCCAGGCCTCGTACCACGTGCGCCGCTCGCTGGAAGCTATCGTCAAGGGCAATTTCTTCGGTGTCGGGCTGGGAGAGGCCAACACGAAGTACACCGGCCTGCCGGTCCCGCCGACCGACAGCATCTTCGCGGTCATCGCCGAGGAACTGGGCTTTTTCGGCTCGCTGGTCACGCTCAGCCTGTATGGATTGCTGCTCTGGCGCGGCCTGAAGATCGCCGCCCAAGCCCCGGATTTCCTGGGCACCATCCTGGCGGCCGGGCTGACGATCTGGATCGGACTGGAGGCGGTGGTCAACATTTCGGTGATGGTCGGCCTGCTTCCGTTTGCGGGCAACGCCCTGCCCTTCATCAGCGCTGGCGGCTCGAACCTGACCGCCTCGCTGGCTGCGGTCGGCATTTTATTCAACATTGCCCGCCAGGGCAACAGCAGGAAAAAATCGTCTCAAAACCCTGACGAAAGGAGAGAATTCGGTGCGACTGTTGGTCTGCGCCGGGGGAACCGGCGGCGGAGTGTATCCCGCGCTGGCCGTGCTTGAACAGTTGAAAGTTGGAAGGTTGCAGGTCGAAGGCGTATCCGAGCCTGTAACTTTCGAACCTTCCAACCTGGAACTGTTGTGGGTCGGCGGAGAAGGCGGCATGGAAAAGGAACTGGTCGAGCGCCAGGGCATCCCTTTCCGGGCCATCCCGGCCGCGGGCGTGCACGGCGTGGGTCTCGGCCGGCTGCCCGGCAACCTTTCCGCCATCTTGCGCGGCATCTCCGCCTCGCGCCGCATTCTCGACGAATTCGAACCGGATGTGCTCTTCTTCACCGGCGGATACGTGGCCTTCCCGATGGCCCTGGCCGGACGCCGCATCCCGACTCTGCTCTACGTCCCGGACATCGAGCCTGGGCTGGCGTTGAAGACAATCGCCCGCTTCGCCGATACGATTACCGTCACCGCCGAGGAGTCGCGGCCGTTCTTCCGCCGGGGTGCCCACCTGGTTGTGACCGGTTATCCCGTCCGGCGCGGCCTCACCCAATGGGACCAGGACATCGCCCGCCAGTCGCTCGATCTCGAAGACGACCTGCCCGTGCTGCTGGTCTTCGGCGGCAGCAAAGGCGCCCGCTCGATCAACCTGGCTCTGCTCGACTGCCTACCCGGCCTGCTGGAAGAGATGCAGGTCCTGCACATCACCGGCAGCCTGGACTGGCCGGCCGTCGAAGCCGCCAGGGCGAGATTGCCCGAAGACCTGGCTCCCAATTACCATGCTTTCCCGTACCTGCATGAGGACATGGGCGCCGCCCTGGCCGCCGCCGACCTGGTCGTGGCCCGCGCCGGGGCCTCCACCCTGGGCGAGTTCCCGCTTCTGGGGCTGCCGGCCATCCTGGTCCCGTACCCGCACGCCTGGCGCTACCAGAAGGTCAATGCGGACTACCTGGCCGGGCAAGGCGCGGCCCTCGTGCTGGACGACGCCAGCCTGAAAAGCGACCTGGCCGGCGCGGTCAAAAACCTGATGGCCGATGCCTCCCGCCTGGAACGGATGCGCCAGGCCATGCGCGCCCTCGCCCGCCCGCAAGCGGCAGCCGGGATCGCCGGCCAACTCGTGAAGCTGGCCGGGAAGGGTTGATCGTATGATGAGTTTGACTTTCGCTTTCTGGCTCTTCATCATCCTCTTTGCGGTTATCGGCGCCATGCGCGGCTGGTCGAAGGAATTATTGGTTTCTTTTAGCGTTATCCTGTCCCTGGCTTTCAACCGCCTGCTGGAAAATCACGTGCCTGTGGTCAAGAGCATGGAATCCGCCAGCGAGTCCCTGTTCTGGATCCGGGCCATCGTCCTGCTCACCCTGGTCTTCTTCGGCTACCAGACCGTCTACATCCCGCGCTTCGCCTCCAAGGCCACCCGCGAACGGCTGCAGGACTGGCTGCTGGGCTTCGTGGTCGGCGCGCTGAACGGATACCTGATCGTGGGCACCCTGTGGTTCGACATGGCCCAGGCCGGCTACCCCTTTGCGCCGAACATCTCTGCCCCAAGCGGCGACGCGGTGGATGTTGTCACCCGGATGATGTTCTACATGCCGCCCAACCTGCTGGGCGATCCCGGCATCTATTTTGCGGTCATCATCGCCTTTATTTTTGTTCTGGTCGTTTTTATCTAAGGATATTTATGACACACGTCCATTTCATCGGCATCGGGGGCAGCGGACTTTCCGCCATCGCCCGGCTCCTGCTGGAGAGCGGTTACATCGTCAGCGGGTCGGACCGGGTCATGTCCCCGTTCGCCGCGAGCGTGCAAGCTGCGGGCGCGAAAGTGTTCATCGGTCACAGCCCGGCCCAAATCGCCGGCGCGGACTGGGTGGTGCGATCCTCCGCCATAGCGGATGACAACCCCGAGGTCCGGGCTGCGCTTGCGGCCAAAATTCCGGTCTACAAACGGGCCGATTTCCTCGGTCAACTGATGGAGCGCAAGACCGGCATCGCCGTCGCCGGGACGCATGGCAAGACCACCACGACCGCCATGCTGGCCTGGGTGCTGACCCGTTTGAAGCAGGACCCGTCGTTCCTGATCGGCGGCGTGTCCGGCAACCTGGGCGTCAACGCCCACGCCGGGAAAGGCCAGGCCTTCGTCATCGAAGCGGACGAGTACGACCGCATGTTCCTGGGCCTCAGGCCGCGCATCGAGGTGATTACCAACCTGGAACACGACCATCCCGACTGCTACCCGACCTTTGCCGATATGGAAAGCGCCTTCGAGAGTTTTGTGGACCTGCTGCCCGCCAACGGTACGCTGGTGGTCTGCGCCGACGACCCTGGGACGATGGGCCTGGCCCAGCGGGCGCTGCGGAACGGGCGGCAGGTAGTGTCTTACAGCGTGATGAGCGAGATCACCGTCGCCAGCCCGCGCTGGGTGATGGCCCGCAACCTGCGGACCAATGAGCAGGGCGGTTTCTCGTTCGAGACCTATTCCAACCTCGACCTGCGTAACCTGAAGGGCCAGCCTGTCGCTTTGCAGGTACCTGGCAGGCACAACGTCCAGAACGCGCTGGCGGTGATGGCGGTGGCCGGGGTGCTCAGGCTGTCACTGGAGAAGACCGCCGCAGCTCTGGAGGAGTTCAGCGGGACCGGGCGGCGTTTCGAGAAGCGCGGCGAGGCCCGGGGCGTGCGCGTCTTCGACGATTACGCCCACCACCCCACCGAGATCCGGGCCACGCTGGCCGCCGCCCGCGCCCGTTACCCGAAACAGCGCATCTGGGCTGTCTGGCAGCCGCACACCTACTCCCGCACCCGGGCCCTGTTCGACGCCTTCCTCGACGCCTTCACCGATGCCGACGAGGTGATCGTGACCGAGATTTACGCCGCCCGCGAAGGGCCGGAACAGGCTTTCTCGGCGGGCCAGATCGTCGAGGTCATGCCGCACGGCTCGGCCCGTTTCATTCCGCAATTATCGGACGTCAGCGAATTTTTGATCCAACACCTCCGCTCCGGCGACGTACTGCTGGTGCTCTCCGCCGGAGACGCCGACCGGGTCAGCGCCGAAGTGCTGGCCGGTCTCAAGTAGTTAGAAAGCGAGGAACTTATGGCTGAAAAGAAGAAGTCCACCCGCACCTACGAATCGGACGTGATGGCCCTGCCTCCGTTGAAGATGGTCCTGGGCGACGTGCCCGACCCGGATGTGAGCCAATCCGCCCGCCCCGGCTCCAAAATGGACCGGAAGATGGAATCCGCGGTCCAGAAGCTGATCAATCACTTGAAGGATGCGAAACTATAACGCTGGTCTGGATAAGCCGGGAAGCCGCCGGCTGCTCGACCATTCAAAAGGCACTCGATCCAAATGACTACTACCCTGCCCCTCAACGCCCTGCAGGCCGTCTTTGGTGAACGGCTGCAAACGAACGTGCCGCTCGCCCCGTACACCTCGGCGCGTATTGGCGGCCCGGCGGAGGCCTTGATCACCGCCCACACCTCGGAAGAACTGGCGAAGACCATCTCCCGCCTGTGGGAGATGGGCGTCCCCTTCACTTTGCTGGGCGGCGGCTCGAACGTGCTGGTCAGCGACGCGGGCGTGCGCGGCGTGGTGGTGCTCAACCGGGCCAGGGCCGTAACTTTCTTCGAAGAAATCCCGTCGGTGTGGGCCGAATCGGGCGTGACCTTCAGCAACCTGGCCAACCGGGTAGCGGCCAAAGGCTACACCGGCCTGGAATGGGCGGCCACCGTCCCCGGCACGGTCGGCGGGGCGGTCTATGGCAATGCCGGGGCTTTCGGCGGCGATATGGCCGGCAGCCTGCGCGCGGCCGAAATCCTGACCCGCGACGGACGGAAACAGTTCAAGGCCCAGGAGATGGGCTATGGGTACCGCACCAGCGTGATGAAACGCGGCGAGCTCAAGGGCGTGGTCCTGGCGGCAGAGCTGCGCCTCGATTTCGGCGAAAAAGAAGCCGTGCTGGTCAAAATGCGCGAGTTCACCGAGCGGCGCAAATCCACCCAGCCGCCGGGAGCCAGCATGGGTTCGATGTTCAAGAATCCCGAAGGCGGATTTGCCGGGAAGCTGCTGGAGGAAGCCGGTCTGAAAGGCGCCCACATCGGCAACGCCGTGATCAGCCCGGTCCACGCCAATTTTTTCGTCAGCAACGGTGAAACGTCTGCCGCCGACGTCAAAGCCCTGATTGACCTGGCACAGGCAACAGTCCAGGAGAGATTTGGCATCCAGCTTGAGTTGGAGATCGAGCTGGTTGGAGAGTGGTAAACAAACAATGACCGTTTCACAACCCTCCCCAAAACTCCGTCTCGTCGTCCTCTTCGGCGGGCGTTCTGGCGAGCATGAAGTCTCGCTCAGTTCGGCGCGCTCGGTGCTGGGCGTGCTAGACCCGGCTCGCTACCAGGTCTTCGAAGTGGGCATCACCCACGAAGGCGCCTGGCTGACCGGAGAAAATGCCCACCGGGCCTTCACCGACGGGCAGACCGGCGGATTGACCGCCTGCACTATCCTGCCCGACCCTTCCAAGCCGGGCCTTTACGCCATACGCAATACACAAGTTGTAAAAATCACCGACATTGACGTCGTCCTTCCGGTCTTGCACGGCACTTTTGGCGAGGACGGCACGATGCAGGGATTACTCGAACTGGCGGATGTGGCTTACGTCGGCGCGGGGGTGACGGGGGCCTCGGTCGGGATGGACAAGGGCGTGTTCAAGGACGTGATGCGCGCCAACGGCATCCCGGTCGTCGAAGCGGCGCTGGTCCTGCGCTCCGAAATCGAGCGGGACCTGGAAGCGGTCATCCAAAAATCTGAGGCGTTGGGCTACCCGGTTTTCGTCAAACCCGCCAACCTGGGTTCCTCGGTCGGGGTGAGCAAGTGCAACAACCGCTCCGACTTGCAGGAAGGCCTGCTGGAAGCTGCGGCCTACGACCGGCGGGTGCTGGTCGAGCGCGGCGTCAAAAACCCGCGCGAGATCGAGGTCAGCGTGCTGGGCAACGACGCCCCGCAGGCCTCCATTCCCGGCGAGATCGTGCCGAGCCGCGAGTTCTACTCCTACGAGTCGAAATACGTGGACGGGACCTCTGGCCTGCTGATCCCCGCCCCGCTGCCGGACGAGACGGCCAGCCTGATCCGCGAGCTGGCGGTGAAGGCCTTCAAAGCCATTGACTGCGCCGGGATGGCCCGCGTGGACTTTTTACTCGACAAGGACAGCGGCGATGTTTACCTGAACGAGGTCAACACCATCCCCGGTTTTACCTCCATCAGCATGTACCCGAAGCTGTGGGAGGCCAGCGGGCTGCCCTACGCAGCCCTGGTGGACCGCCTGATCGAGCTGGCCCTGGAACGCAAAGCCGAGCGCGACCGCACCGAACGCCGCTTCAGGAGTGACACATGAGACCCGGCAAAGCCCCCCAATCCCGCGCTGAAGCGGTCCGCAAGCGGCGCGCCTCGGAAAGCGCCAAGCGCCAGTACAAGAAGACCACCCGGGCTGCGGTGCTGGTGCGCAACCTGCACCCCGATATGGTGGCCAGGCCGGCCACCAAACGGAGCATGACCCGGCCGCGTAAGCGCCAGTACAACGTGGCCTTGGGGGCGCGCGGCTCCCGCGTCAGCATCCCGGCCCTGCCGATCATCGAGATGGGCTGGCGCTGGGCCTCCCTGACGTTGACGGTTGCGATGGCTTTCGTCCTTTACATGATGTGGAACTCGAACAACTTCTATATCCTGCAGGCCGAGGTGCTCGGCAACCAGCGCATCGGCACCGATGAGATCAACCGCACCCTCAACCTGACCGGCCTGTCCATCTTTTGGGCTGAACCGGCCGTCATCGAGAACACCCTGCGCGAAAGCTACCCGGACCTGGAAAGCATTTCGGTCAGCGTGGACCTGCCGAATTACGTGACCGTAGTCGTGGCGGAACGCCAGCCGGTCATTGCCTGGCAGCAAGGTGGCGAGACGCTCTGGATTGACGCCCAGGGATTCGCCTTCCCGGTGCGCGGACAGGCCGAGGGCTTGATCCCGGTCGTCGCAAACGGAAGCCCGCCCCAGGTCCAGGGCGAGGTGACGGTGGACGGGCTGTCGGCCGCGCCACCCTATCTGTCCACCGAGATGATCCAAACCCTGCGGCTGCTGGCGCCTTACGTCCCGCAGGACACCTCGATTTTCTACGATCCGAGCTATGGCTTCGGCTGGAATGACAGCCGCGGCTGGATCGTTTACTTCGGTAAAACGACTGCTGACATGGCTTTGAAGCTGACGGTTTACCAGGGCCTGAGTGATTACCTGGCCCGCAACGGCATCCCCGCCACGATGGTGAGCGTGGAATTCCCGTATCATCCTTTTTATCGCACGGACTAGCTTATGGACGAGATTGTTGTTGGCATAGACGTCGGCACGACGAAGGTATGCACCCTGGTGGGGCGGGTGGAGGAAGACAATTCCATCCGCATCATCGGCGTGGGCATCGAGCCGTCTGAGGGGATCAAGAAAGGCGCTATCGTGGACCTGGGGGCTGCGGCGCAGGCGATTGCCAACTCGGTCGAACGCGCCGAACACACCTCCGGGGTCGAGATCACTTCGGCCCTGGTCAGCCTGGCAAGCGCCAACGTGGCTTCGGTCAACAGCCGCGGCAAGGTCGGGGTTAGCGGCGGGATCGTGGACGATTACGACGTGATCCGCGCCCTGGAAGACGCCCGCACGATTGCCATCCCCGGCGACCGGGAGCTGATCCACGTCATCCAGCGCGGCTTCGTGGTGGACGGGCAGGACGGGGTGCGCGCCCCGATCGGGATGCACGGCTACCGGCTGGAAGTGGAGGCCCACATTATCACCGCCCTGGCCGCTTCGGTCGAGAACCTGCGCCAGAGCGTGGCCTCCGCCGGGGTGGAGGTGGCCCAGTTCGTGCTCAACCCGCTGGCCTCGGCGGAGGTGGTGTTGACCGAGACCGACCGGCAGATGGGCTGTGTCGTCTGCGACATCGGTGGCGGGACGACCGACCTGGCGATCTATGTGGACGGGGACGTCTGGCACACGATGGTCCTGGCTGTGGGCGGCAACCACGTCACCACGGATATTGCGCATGGCCTGCGCCTGCCGATAGCCCAGGCCGAAGAGATCAAGAAACAATACGGGCACGCCATCCGCGCCGAAGTGGGCCTGGAAGAATATTTCACCATCCGTCCTTTTGGTGAGGATGAGCCGGTGCAGATCAACCGCCAGGAACTGGCCCATATCATCGAAGCCCGGGTCGAGGAAATTTTCAGCCTGACGCTGCAAGAGATCAAGCGCTCCGGGTACGACGGCCTGTTGCCGGCGGGCATGATCCTGACCGGCGGGACGAGCGCCCTGCCCGGCATCCGCAAACTGGCGAGCAAAGTGATGGGCATGCCCGTCCGCACCGCCAAACCGGAGAACCTGGTCGGCCTGGTAGACCGACTGGACTCCCCGGCTTATTCCACCAGCGTCGGCCTGCTGCACTGGGCTTTATCCATGAGCGCCCAGGATCTGGCGCCCCCGAGGCGACGCCGCATGAAAGGAGAGAGCAACATGAACCTTGATGCCATCAAAAATTTCTTCAAACGGCTCTTGCCTTAATAGGTGACAGTGTCATTGCGAGACGGTTATCTCTCGTCGAAGCAATCTCCAATGACCAGGGGATTGCTTCGGGGAAGATCGCCCCTCGCAATGACGAAACGCACTGACCGGCCCGTGGCGGGTCTCCAATCCGCCGCGATCAAAAAAATCATCCATCCATTCACAGGTACTCATTTTCAGGAGGAGTAACATGGACGCAAAAAATATTCAACCCGAATCGTTTGCCCGCATCAAGGTGATCGGCGTGGGCGGCGGCGGATCGAACGCCGTCAACCGCATGATCGCAGAGGGCATCCAGGGCGTGGAGTTCATCGCGGTCAACACCGATGCTCAGGCCCTGCTGCTCTCGAAGGCAAACACCCGCGTGCGCCTCGGCGATAAACTGACCCGCGGCCTGGGCGCAGGCGGCAACCCCGAGGTCGGACGCAAAGCCGCCGAAGAATCCGCCGAGGAACTGTACAACGTGCTCAAAGGCAGTGACATGGTTTTCATCACAGCCGGCATGGGCGGCGGCACCGGCACCGGCGCGGCCCCGATCGTGGCCCAGGTGGCCAAGGAGAGCGGCGCGCTGACCATCGCGGTCGTCACCCGCCCGTTCACCTTCGAAGGCGGCAAGCGGATGCAGGCCGCCGAGAGCGGCATCGGCAAACTCAAAGAGCACGCCGACACGCTCATCGCCATCCCTAACGACCGTCTGCTGCAACTGGCCGACAAGCGTTCCAGCCTGTCCGATGCCTTCCGCATGGCCGACGAGGTGCTCCACCAGGGCATCCAGGGCATCTCCGAGTTGATTACCATCCCCGGCCTGATCAACCTGGACTTCGCCGACATCAAGGCTATCATGAGCGAGGGCGGCGCGGCGCTGATGGCGGTCGGCTCGGCCTCCGGCGACGAACGCGCCCGCAACGCGGCCGAACAGGCCATCTCGAGCCAACTGCTCGACATCACCATTGACGGGGCGCGCGGCATCCTGTTCAACGTCACTGGCGGCCCGAACATGACCCTGTTCGAGGTCAACCAGGCTGCGGCCATCATCCGCGAGACTGCCCACCCAGACGTCAACATGATCTTCGGCGCGGTCATTGATCCGAACATGGGCGAGGAAATCCGCATCACGGTCATCGCCACGGGTTTTGAGCGCAGCGGTGTACCGCGCCGCGCCCTCGAACGCCCCACTTCCCGGTTCGACGAGCGCCCGGTGAACTTCAACCGCCCGGCGGAAAACGTCAGCGTCGGCGCGGAAGCCCAGCGCCCGCAGCCGGCCGAAGTCAAGCCGAAGAACATCAATCAGGAAGACCTGGACATCCCCACTTTCCTGCGTAACCGCCGCTAGGAAAGTTATGGTAGGTCGGGATCAATCCCGACTTACAGCCATTTTCGGCGTCCAGTTATCCCCCCTTGCCGGGGCGGTCGAAGCGTGCCTGGGCCGGGCATGTCAGACCGCCCCGCGCATTTAATTATGCTAAAATTAGGGCGATGAAAGAAAACCTCCCCATGCTCGAAGAGACGCCCTCCATCAAGGCGCATAAACGCCAGGCTTTCTGGCAGATCACCTTCCCGCTGATCGTGACGGTTCTCCTGATCCTGGCCGTGGCGGTGCTGACCGGGATTTCCGCCTTCGGCGAGGAAAGCGGCGCGGGGACCTGGGCCGCCATCGCCACGATATGGCTGGTCGTCCCCGTGATGCTGATCGCGTTCGTCTTCCTGGTCGTGCTGGCCGCGCTCATCTATGGATTGGCGCGCCTGCTCAAGATCATCCCGCCCTATTCGGGCAAGGCCCAGTACCACGTCAACCGCCTTGCCGGCAAAATCCACACTGTGGCGGACGCCGCCGTCAAACCCATTATCGCCGGCGGCGGTCTGGCTGCCAGCCTGAGAGCCTTGTTCGGCAAGAAATAGAAAGGACTTATTGGCTTATGGAAAACCAGAAGAAAACCCTGATTGTCGGCGCGCTGGTCGGCGCGGTCACCGGGCTGGTGGCCGCTTCTCTGCTCAACCGCCGTGCCGAAAAGGATGAACGCAAAACTGCCCTCACCACCGGCGAAGGATTGAAGATCGGCGTGCTGGTCTTTGGCCTGCTGCGGGCCATCGCTTCACTCGGCGACGACTAACCAGCCCCGGGCGCAGTCACCTGCGCTTTTTTTATCCAACCCACGCATCTATTCAGCCTGCCTCGCCGGTGGATAAATCCACCGGCTAATCGCTGCTAAACCGGCTGAAGCCGGTTGCCAAGCAGTCGGGTTTACCCGACTTTGTCATCGCAGCCGGGCGATTTATCGCCCGGCGCTGGCTTTCAGGCAGATCAGCCCTTTGAGATACGCCCCTTCGGGGAAATTGAGCGCCACCGGGTGGTCGGCGGCCTGTTGCATACTCCCCACGATCCGAGCCTCCACGCCCGCGTCCAGGGCCGCGCCGGCCACGATCTTCTGGAACAGGGCCGCCTCCACCCCGCCGGAGCAGGAAAACGTGAACAAGAGTCCGCCCGGTCGCAGCAGTTTGAAGGCCAGCAGGTTGATGTCCTTGTAGCCGCGGGCGGCTTTCTCGGCCTGGGCTGCGGTAGGCGCGAATTTTGGGGGATCGAGAATGATCATATCGAAAGCCCGGCCCGCATCCCGGAATTTTCTCAACACCTGGAAGACATCCCCTTCGATCCATTCGGACCTCTCGGCCGGCATCCCGTTTAATTCGGCGTTTTCTCGTCCCAGGGCCAGCGCCTCGGCCGACGCCTCCACCGAAACGACGGATTTGGCCCCGCCCGCCAGGGCATTGACCGTGAACCCGCCGGTGTAGCAGAAGCAATCCAGCACCTCCCGCCCCTCGGCCATCTGGCGCACTTTGAGGCGGTTGTCGCGCTGGTCGAGGTAGAAGCCGGTCTTGTGGCCGGATTGCAGGTTGACCAGGAATTTCAGGCTGTTTTCAGTGATGACGATGTTCGATAATCGGGTTTCGTTATTCGTTGAGTCCGAATTGCGAGTTATCGGCTCTCGCATAACGCCAATTTTTTCAGGCAATCCTTCCAACTGGCGCACGTCGGCGTCGGAGCGTTCGTAAATGCAGGCTGCTCCCGTCTCTTCGAGCAGGATGTCGGCGATGGTTTCCTTCCAGAACTCGGAACCCGCCGACAGGGATTGCAGCGCCAGCATGTCGGCGTAGCGGTCCACGATCAGGCCCGGCAAGCCGTCCGATTCGGCGTGGATCAGGCGCAGCGCGTCCGTGGAACCTGGAATTTGAAGCGTGGAACGTGAAACTAACGCGGCGCGCACGCGTCGGCGGAGGAAATCCGCGTCCACCGCCTCATCCGGCTCGAAGGTCCAGGCCCGGGCGCGGATTTGCGAATGGGGCGAGTAGGCGGCCCGGGCCAAGAATCCGCCTTTCGAGTCGCGCACGTCCACCGTTTCCCCCATTTCCGGTTCCCCCTCCACGCGAGCGATCGCTCCTGAGAAAATCCAGGGGTGACGGCGCAGCAGGGATTTTTCACGCCCGGGTTTCAGGATCAGGTCAGGCATCGAATTTCATCGTCCAGCGTTCAGGTTTTCGAGAGTTCGAAGCATGGGCCGAGTCTATCACAGGATTGGGGTCATCCTTTCGAGTGATATTTGCCCTGTTTCGGCCCGGAATATGCGATAATACGAATTATTCACCCAAAGGAGGAACACCATGACCGACGTTCATACCCTGTCTCTGATCGAATTGTTCAGGGACCTGCCCGAGCCGCTGCTGGAGGAGATCGGGGGTTTTTGCCAGGAGATCAGCGCGCCGAAAGGGGAGTTGATCTTCGACATCGAAGACAAGGCCGACAAGCTGCATGTGCTCCTGAGCGGGCAGGTCAACATCCGGGTGCGGATGGCGTCGAAGCCGGATTATCTGACCGTCTCGGTCATCAACCAGCCGTACCAGGCCTTTGGCTGGTCGGGCGTCGTTGCTCCGCACCATTACACGGCCAGCGCCATCTGCGAAGACGACTGCCGCCTGCTGGTGGTTGACGGCCCGAAGCTGATGGCTGCCATGGAGCGCTTCCCGGAGGCCGGTTTCGTGGTCATGCGCCGGGTGGCCGAGATCATCAGCGGACGGTTGCGCAGCAGCCATGTGGCGCTGATCAAGACGCTGTGAGAAAAATGAGTGATGAGTCTACTGCGAAAAGGTCTTTAACCACCAAGGCGATGCCCTAAGCTTGTCGAAGGGACACGAAATACACAAAGGGCACAAAGTAACACAAAGGAAGAGCTATTAAAGTTTCCCTTCGTGGCCCTTCGTGACCTTCGTGGTTAAAGGTTTTTCTCTTCCGGCTTGTCCGGGTTAGGGTCTTA
>DYLB01000016.1 GCA_020722305.1 Anaerolinea thermophila
GCGGAAAAAGCGCGTTTTTGGAAACAAAAACAGGTTTTCTTTGCGCCTTTGTATCGTGGCGACTTTGCGTTAAGGTAGAGTCTACTATTGAAACCCGAACGATGGTTATGAAAGATGAATGACCGGCCTCGCAACCACCCCTACGGCGTGCTGATAGTTTCTGCAAACCCTTTATTCCGCGAAGGTTTGCATAAATTTTATATCCAGCGATGGGGCAAAAAGGCTGAAGTAGTCGGGCTGCCTGCGACGATGGAGGAAGCCCTGGAAGCCCTGGAGCTTAAACAACCCGACCTGGTCATTGTGGATTATGACGACAAGACCATCATCCGGGACGAATTCCTGAACCGGTTTGTGATCGGCGAATCGCCGATGAAGGTGGTCCTGGTTTCGCTGGACGCGGCCGGCCAGGTGGTGGTCTTCGACCGCAAGCGATTGACCTCTTCCCAGGCGGAAGATTGGCTCAACGATCCCTGGCCCGAGGACCTCTTGCCGGAATGAAAACAAATAGGGTGCATTTCAAATGAGTTGAAGGAGGAACGTCCCGCTGCGAAGCGCCCTGTAAGGGAAGGTTTTCTGGGAGAGCTAACCGCTTTTACGATAACCTTCGGGACGGTTTCAACTGAAATGAAACACACCCAAACAAATACCAAGGAGAGAGCTATGCTACATTTCATCATCGTGGGGATACTGGTCATTGTCATGGCGATCCTGACTTACCTGGGATTGACAGGCATCGGGCTGTTGCCCGTCCAGGCGAGCGCGCAGGCAATCCCGATTGACTGGATGTTCAACTACCAGGTTATCGCAATATCTTTCCTGTTTGCCCTCATCGTGGTCCCGCTCGTTTACAGCCTGATCGTCTTCCGCCGTAAAAAGGGTGATACGACCGATGCGGAACACATCGAAGGGAACACCACGCTCGAAATCACCTGGACGGTCATCCCGCTTTTCGTTGTGATCGTCTTTGCCTTCATGGGGGCCAAATCCCTGGGCGATACCCGCCGGGTGGACCCGCAGGCGATGGTCATCAATGTCACCGCTCAGCAGTTCGCTTTTAGCTTCGAGTACCCGGACTATGGCTTTACTTCCAAAGAATTATATGCACCGGTGAACAAACAATTGCTCCTTAAAATGACCTCCCGAGACGTGATCCACTCCTTCTGGGTGCCGGAGTTCCGCGTCAAGCAGGATATCGTCCCTGGGCGGTTCACTGAATACCGCATCACCCCGATCCTGGAAGGCGTCTACAAGGTCCGCTGCGCCGAAGTCTGCGGCGGGGGCCATGCCGGGATGCGGTCCTCCGTCGAGATTGTCAGTCAGGAGCGGTTCGATAACTGGGTGAAAGAGAAGCAGGCCGAGGCTCTGGCCGCCTCGCAAACGCCAGAAGAACGGGGCCAGTTGTTGGCCACCAGCTATGGCTGTTTCGGTTGCCACTCCGTTGACGGCAGCCTGCTCCCGAACGGCGGCCCCTCCTGGTTGGGACTGTTCGGTTCGCAGGTCGAGCTGGAAGACGGCTCAACCGTCTTGGTTGACGAGGCCTACATCATCCAATCCGTCATGGATCCGGCCTCGCAGGTGGTGAAAGGCTTCTCACCGATGACCTTCAACGGGACCGATGCCGGCCTGACCGACGCGGAACTGGCGGACATCATCGCGTACATCATGACGTTGAAATAATACGTGGAGGAACAATGAAAAAATTCTTCAAATCAGCCCTGGCACGCGGCCTGTTGTGGCAGTTGGTCGGCACCCTGGTCGGCGGTGGATTCGTCACTGGCATTCGCGCCGTCATGGGCCTGGAAGCGCTCGGCCGCTTTGGCTTCAGCGAACCGGCCTGGGTCTTCGGCGGCCTGATCGGGACGCTGACCTTCCTGGGCGGGAGCGGCGTCGTCAGCGATTGGGTCAAATGGGCGCGCGGCATCCCGACCCACGACCACCATGAAGACCCGCCCGGCTGGGAGAAATTCATCAACGTCTCCCTCGACCACAAGGTCATCGGCATCCAGTACACCCTGACCGCCCTCATCGTGCTGGGCCTGGGTGGAACATTCGCGCTGATCTTCCGCACCGAACTGGCCGCATCGGGTTTGCAGTTTCTGAATGGCTCGCAATACAACACGATGGTGGGCCTGCACGGGATCGTGATGATTGTTGCCATTTTGCTTGGCATCGCCGGGATGATGAACTACCTGGTCCCGTTGCTGATCGGCGCGGCGGATATGGCCTTCCCCCGCCTGAACGCCTTCTCTTACTGGATCACTATCCCCGCTGCCATCTGGCTGGTTTCGAGCCTGTTCCTGGGCGGTTTCGACACCGGCTGGACGGGCTACCCCCCGCTCTCGGCCCGTGCCCCGGTGGGCATGCAGATGTTCTTCCTGGCCGTGTTTGTCGTCGGCTGGTCGTCCATCCTGGGCGGCCTCAACCTGTTGGTCTCGGTGGCCCGAATGCGCGCCAAAGGCATGACTTCCTTCCGCCTGCCGATTTTCGTCTGGGCCTCGATCGCCACCTCGCTCATCTCGCTGACCGCCACCCAGTTGATCGGCCTGTCCTTCCAGATGGTCATGTTCCAGCGCCTGTTCGGGATGGGATTCTTCGACCCGGCCAAAGGCGGCAACCCGGTACTGTTCCAGCACCTGTTCTGGTTCTACTCCCACCCGGCGGTCTATGTCTTCATCTTGCCGGGCCTGGGGATCATCTCGGAGCTGCTGCCGGTCTTCGTCCGCAAGCCGCTCTTTGGCTACCGCTGGGTCGCCATGTCTTCGCTGGGGATCGCCCTGGTCGGCTTTCTGGTCTGGGCGCACCACATGTTCACCTCCGGCATGAACGAATACCTGCGGGTGCCGTTCATGTACAGCACCCTGCTGGTGGCCGTCCCGACCGGGGTCAAGTTCTTCTCCTGGGTGGCGACGATCTGGGGAGGCAAGATCGAGACCCCGACGCCGATGCTCTTCGTCCTGGGCGGGGTCGTCGTCTTCCTGTTGGGCGGTCTCAGCGGCCCCCCGAACGCCACCGTTTCGACCGACCTGCACCTGCACGACACCTATTTCATCGTCGGCCACTTCCACGATACGATGTTCGGCGGATTCGTCTTCCCGTTCTTCGCCGCGCTTTACTACTGGTTCCCCAAGGCCACCGGCCGCCGGATGAACGAGTTCCTCGGCAAAGTCCATTTCTGGCTGATGACGCCCTCCTTCCTGGTGCTGACTCTCGGCATGATGCGCATCGGCCTGTTGGGCATGCGCCGCCGCATCTCGGACTATGACGCGGCCCTCGGCTTCGATACGACCCACCTGGTTCTGACGGTTGCGGGCTTCCTCATCTTCACTTCGGTGCTCGTCTTCGTCTACAACCTGTTCAGGAGCATGAAGAAAGGCGAAATCGCCACCGGCAACCTCTGGAACTCGCGCTCACCCGAATGGCAGGTGGATTCGCCGATACCGGCCCACAATTATGCCCAACCCTTCGAAGTCGTGGGTGAACCGTATGATTACGGCCTGCCCGGCTCGAAGTTCGTCGAATTTGCCAAACCGAAACCGTAAGCGGAAGAGGAGCTAATTTCATGGCGCACACAAATCAATCTGAAGCCCTCCGTTTGGGCATCACCATCTTCATTTTCCTGGCGCTCCTGACGGCGCTGGAATTCGTCGTTGCCCTGGCGCTGAACTCGATCCCGCTGCTGGTCGTGGTTGCCCTGGTCAAAGCCGGGCTGGTCATGTACTACTACATGCACATCTACAAACTCCAGCAGGAGTCCGGCGGCGGGCACGACTCCTACGAGTACAAGACCGGCACCAACCGCCTGGGACTGTGGCTCTTCCTGCTGTCCGACTCGTTCGTCTTCGGCGGGCTGCTGGTCAGCCGCTTCAACCTGCTCGGCTTCACCCGTCCGCACCTGAGTCAGGTCCTGGGCCTGGTCGTGACCGTCGTCCTGCTCGTCTCCTCGTTTTTCATGAACCGGGCCGAGACGCAGATGGCGCACGGGAACAAAAAAGGTTTCCTGGGCAACACCCTGGTCACTATCCTGCTGGGCGCGGGGTTCGTCATCGGCGTGGTCGGTGTGGAATGGCAGTTGGCTGCCGCGGAGGGCATCCGGGCCAGCTCGATGGTGGACGGCGGTATCTTCTACATGATGACCGGGATGCACGCCTTCCATGTGCTCACCGGCGTGCTCTTCCTGTGGATCGTTTACCGCAATGCCCGCAAGGACGTTTACTCTGCTGAAAAGCACTGGGGCGTCGAAGCCGCCACGGTTTACTGGCATTTCGTGGACGTGGTCTGGATCTTCTTCTACCCGGCGCTTTACCTGATCGGTAGCGTGGCCTAGCCTTATAGGTTTTGAAATGCGAGGGGCGGACAGGAATGTCTGCCCCTCGCGCGAGAGATGGAGATGGATAAGCGTACGCTCAAGCTGGGGCTGGGACTGTTGCTTCTGATCGGGGTGGTCGGCCTCCTGGCAGTGGTATTTCGACAACCGGAAAAATTGAACGGGGCCGTGCTCGACCCGCCGCTCCCCGCCCCGGATTTCAGCCTGACGCGGGCCGACGGAACCCAATTCCGCCTGAGCGCCTATCGGGGTGAAATCGTCCTGCTGTATTTTGGCTACACCTCCTGCCCCGACGTCTGCCCGGCGACGATGGCGGAACTGCGTCAGGCGCGGGACGCGCTCACCAACGCGCTGGCCGACCGGGTCCAGGTGGTGCTCGTGGCGGTGGACCCCGACCGGGATACGCCGGAACGCATCCAGCAGTACGCTGAGCATTTCGACCAGAGTTTCATCGGCTTGAGCGGCTCGCTGGACGAACTGCAAAAAATCTGGGACGCCTACGGCATCATCCGCGCCGTCGAAGAAAGCCAGTCTGCCGGCGGGTATCTCGTCTCCCATACCGCACGGGTCTACCTGGTGGACCCCTCTGGCGACCTGCGACTGTCCTTTGCTTTCGGCACCCTGCCGGAAGACATTACTCACGATTTGCGGCTTTTGCTGGAAGAGTGACCTGTGTTATGAAAATCTCACCCACCCTCAAAGCCATCATCTTCTCGATGCTGCTCGGCATTGCGCTGGCGGCCCTGATGAGCGAGATCGCCTACCAGGTGCTCAAGAGCGAGAACCGCGAGCCGACGACCATCGAACTCATCATCCCGTCTGGCACGGCTGAACGGGTGAAGCGCGGCGAAGTCCCGCCGGCCATCCCGGAGGACATGCTTTTCGTCGTCGGCGACACCCTGGTGGTGGTCAACCAGGACAGCGTGGACCACCAACTTGGCCCGCTGTGGATCCCGGCGGGGGCCTCGGCCAGCCTCAACCTGGACACCGAGGAGAATTACGTCATGGAATGTTCCTTCCAGCCGACGAAGTACCTGGGCCTGAACGTGCGCGAGCCGGTCACGCTCGGCACGCGGTTGACCGGCATCTTTTTTGGCGGCTTGCCGATGGGAGCCTTGTTCGCGGTTTACAGCATCCTGGTCATCAAGAAAAAAGGGCAAAAAGCATGATCCTGCGCGCCGCTTTTTCGCGCAAGTGGCTGCTGACGACTTTGCTCGTCCTGGCGGGTGGGGCGGTCTGCGTCCGGCTGGGCATCTGGCAGTTGGAGCGTCTCGACCAGCGCCGGGCTTTCAACGCCCACGTCGAAGCCATGCAGAGCGAAGCCCCACTGGACCTGAACACCGGGGTCCCCGAAGGCCTGACGGGGATGGAGTACCGGGCGGTGGTCGTTTCGGGGACTTATGACTTCGAGAACCAGGTGGCCCTGCGGAACCAGTTCTACGGAGACGCCTACGGCTACCACCTGCTCACTCCGCTCGTCCTGGACGACACTTCGACTTCTGCTTCGACAGGCTCTGCTTCGGCAAGCTCAGCACAGCGGCTCAGTGCAGGTGGGTTTGCGGTGCTGGTGGACCGGGGCTGGGTCCCGGCGGAAGGCAACGACTCGCCCTCGGGCTGGTCCCGTTACGATAACGGCGGCCAGGCCGAGGTCCGGGGCGTGATCCGGTTAGGACAGGCCCGGGCGCAGATCGGCGGCATCCCCGACCCGACCCTGGCCCCCGGGCAGACCCGCCTCGATTTCTGGTACGTTGCCAACCTGGAGCGGATCGCGGCGCAAATCCCGTACCCGATCCTGCCGGTTTACATCCAGCCCGACCCCGACCCGGCGGATACCGAGTCGCCAATCCCGTTCCAGCCCGAAATCGAGTTGACCGAAGGCCCGCATTTCGGGTATGCTTTGCAGTGGTTCGCCTTTGCCACAATTTTGGTCGCCGGGTATCCTTTTTACCTTCGCAAGCAGATGATGAAGCTATGAAATACTCTCTCTCGTCTTCGTTTGCCCGCTTGACCCTGGCCCTGTTCGGGGTCACGTTCCTGTTGACCGTGCTGGGCCGGGCTGTGACCCTGACCGGGGCGGCCTTCGTGTGCCAGGGTTGGCCGCTGTGCCTCCCGACCAGCGACGTGGGCTGGCTGAAGGTCTTCCATATCGGGCTGGTGGGGCTGGCCTCGCTGCTGATGCTGTCCTTGTTCGTCAAGGCCTGGCGTGAGCAGCGCCACGAGCGCATCCTGCTGCCGCTTACAACCGTGACGACGGTGCTGTTCTTCGGGCAGGTTTTCGTGGGGGCGATCCAGGTGATCCGCAATATGCCGGGGCACCTGGTCGTCTTGCATTCGCTCACCTCGGTTTCGCTATGGGTCGCGCTGGCGGCGCTGGTGTACGCTTCGGGGCTGTTGGCGAAGGACGGCGGGGAAGCCGCGCCAATCGGTTTCCGTCAATACTTGAAGGACTTTTTCATCCTGTCCAAGCCGCTGATCGTGCTGCTGCTGCTACTGACGACCTTCGGCGGGCTGGTGGCCGGGCTGAAAGGCTGGCCGTCGTGGCCGCTCTTCGGCTGGACCATGCTCGGCGGGACGCTGGCGGCGGCGGGGGCCTCGGCCTTGAATCAGTACATTGACCGCGACCTCGACAAGGCCATGCAGCGCACTTCCAAACGCCCCCTGGCTGCCGGGCGGATGACTGCGGCCGAGGGGCTGTCTTACGGACTGGCGCTGTGCCTGGCCAGCTATTACGTGATGGCCGGCTTCGTCAATTTCCTGGCGGCATTATTATCTCTGGCCGGGATTTTCTATTACGTCATTTTTTACAGTGTGTGGCTGAAGAAGAAGACCGTGCAAAACATCGTCATCGGCGGCGGGGCGGGGGCCATCCCGCCCATGGTCGGCTGGGCCGCGGCTACGGGAAGCCTGTCCCTGGCGGCCTGGCTGCTGTTCGCCATCGTCTTCCTGTGGACGCCGCCGCACTTCTGGGCGCTGGCCATCGTCCGCCAGAAGGATTATGCCAGGGCAGGCGTGCCCATGCTGCCGGTGGTACGCGGCGAGACCGAGACCCGCCGCCAGATCTTGTTCTATACCCTGGCGCTGGTCGCGGTCACGCTGCTGCTGCCGTTGACGCGCGAGACCGGCACGGTTTACCTGGTTTCCGCAATCTTGCTGGGGATTTGGCTGATCTACGCCGCCTGGAAGGTCTGGAAAGTCCCCGGCAACAAGGTCGCCTGGCGCATGTTCCGCTGGTCGAGCATGTATCTGGCCTTCATCTTCCTGGCCCTGATGGTGGACGCGGTGGTGTGATTCGAGGGCTTTTCACGCGAATTGCGCTAAATAGCGCATGACGCGAATGCTCTTGGGGAAAATTGACTCCGCTGCAAAAACCTTTTCTAACCACTAAGGACACGAAGGTCACGAATTTTTTTGAAATCATCTTGCGCCGAATTTCAAGATTTTGAATTTCACCTTTCAGAATTCCTTGGTGTACTTCGTGTCCTTTGTGGATAAAGACCTTTTTGCAGTAGACTCAAAATTGCTGTTGCTGATTTGTTTGTGGTTTCAACCCTTCTGAACCCCTGTCGAAGCGGTCGTGACAGGCAATCGGAGCCGTTCCGATTGCAAGGACGAGGCCGGGAATCAAAAAGAGAGACGGCCAGCCTCTCTTTTTTCGCTATACAGAACACGCGCTACGGATCACGCAACAGGCTACATTCTCACGCGTACATGCCCCAATCCAGCGCGCTCGGGTCTTCCATCATCGAAAAATCCCAGACATCCATGCCCATTTCGATGGTGACGGGTTTCCCGCCGACGCCCTCCTGGGCTTTGGCGCGGGTCATGTCAACCATCGCCGGGCCGTAGGGGCAGAACGGGGTGGTCAGGATCATGCGCAGCTTCAAGACGCCGTCTTCGAAATTTGCGTCCCGGATCAGGCCTAACTGGATGATGTTCATCCCGATCTCCGGGTCAACCACTTCCGACAGGGAAGCGCGCAGGGGCTGGACCATCTCCGGGTGGGTCTCGTGCAGGGTCCATTTGATTTGATTGGTTTCAGTTTCACTCATGCGGTTTGCTCCGAATTCAGCGGCTGGACCACATAAGTGCAGTGGGCATCGCCGCTTAAGATACACTGGATTTTTTCGGCGGGGACGGCCAGCATCCGGGAGATGATGGTCTGGTCCACGGTGCAGACTTCGGGGTGGTCCTGCCCGATCTGGATGTAAGGGCAGGTAATCTCGTGGATGCGGTAGTCGCTGCCGGATTTTTCCCATTCAACGGTGAAACCTTCTTCGGTCAGCAACTCGCGGACGATCTCCAGCCGTTCTTCCATGCTCAAGCCTTGCATTTGCTCGGAATAATCCTCGGCCAGGCTGGCGGCCATTTCGGTGAAGATCTTGCTGATCATCGCCTGGGGCAAGGAGGATTTTAACTGATTGAGCAGGCGCGAGGTCAGGCGCAGGTAACGGGTCGGGAAACGCTCCAGCCCCTCCTCGGTCAACGAGTAGACCAGGCGCGGGCGTCCCACGCCGTGACGTTTCTCCTCGGCGGCGATCAACCCCTCGATTTGCAGGTTCGTCAGGTGGTGGCGGACGGAAATTGGATTGATCCCGACGGCTTCGGCCAGGTCGGTAATGGTCGAGCCGGGACTCTTGGACAGGGTTTGCAGGAGGCGTTCGCGCGTGCTTTTCATGGCTCACTTGTGCAAATGGGAGACGACAATAATTGGAGTATAACAGTCCCGTTTGGGTTTGTCAATAAAGTAGATAAATATCATAAATATTTGAATAGAGAAGACGCCCGGCAATTCTGCCGGGCGTCTTGTCGAGGCTGTCAGCTTGCAGGCTGAGAAATTCTTACGGGACGTAGTATTCGATGATGAGCTGCGGGCGGGAGGCGGCCGGGGCGTTGCCACTGTAGAAGCTGATGTAGTTCGCCAGGGCGTTGTTGTTGTCGTCCAGCTTGAAGCGCAGGCGGAACTGGGTCACGCCGGAGGCCGAGGTCAGCTTATTGATGAAGCCCTTGGCGCTGGTCAGGTCGAGGCTATACCAGTTGGCGGCCGGGGCCGGGGTGGAGGGGCCGACCGTCTTGTTGCGGGGGGCCTGGAAATCTTGGGCGGCCAGTCCGGCACCCGTCCCGAAGAATCCTTTGCGCACGTCCACGAACAGGCCCTGGAAGAGCGTGAAGGGATTCCCGCCGCCGGTGATGCCCTGCTTCTTGATCCTGAGGGTCACTTTGGTGATGACCGCGTTATCCGGCAGGCCCGAGGTCACGAACGAGAGAAGGCTGCGGTACTGCTTCCGGGCCGCGTCGTCGCCCAGGCGGAAGGTGCCGGCACCGGCGTTGAACGTGCCGCCGGCGTTGCTGGTCTCGGACGATTCGAGTACCCAGCCGTCGGAGGCCCCGGCCGATTTCAGGGTCAGGACCTTTTGGACCGTGTACGCCTCCCCGGTGGTAAAGCCGGCCGTGAGCGGGTTGTTGGCTGCGTCCAGGATGGTGCCGTCGTTGAGCACATCCAGGCGGAGGCTGCCGTTGCCGGTGCCGGTGTTGACGGTGACGGTGTACACCGCGCCGGCGTTGGTGACGTTCGTGACGGCGTAGCCGGTGATGGCGCCGGTCTTGGTGAAGCTGAAGTCGGTCGCGTCCACGCCGGAGACGGGTTCGGTGAAGGTGACGGTGAAGTTGACGAACCGCTTGCTGGTCGGGTTGGCGTCCAGGCGCAGGCTGGAGACGACGGCTGGCGAGGCGGTGTCCACCAGCCAGGTAAAGCTGGCCGGGGTTCCCACGTTGCCCACCGCGTCGATGGCCCGGACGGAGAAGGTATGGGTCCCGTCACCCAGCCCCAGATACGCCCATGGGCTGGTGCAGGCGGCGAAGCCGAGGCCGTCCATGTCACACTCGAAGGTGGCCGTGCCGTCGGTGCTGGAGAAGTTGAAGGTGGCGTCGGCGCTCGCGGAGGGATCGGGCGGCGTGGGCGGATCGATGCTGGCGTCGGGGGCGGTGTTATCCAGCGTGTAAGTCTCGTCGGTGGCGGGTTCGGCCCCGGCGAAAACGTTGCCGGCCAGGTCGGTGATGGTCGGGCCGACGAAATCGAGGCCCACCACGCCGTTGAAACCGGCCAGGTCGCCGCCGGAGACGGTTACGTCGTACAGGCTGGCGCTGACCGGCGTGACGGCCGAGACGGTGGCGGTCGTGGTGCCGTTGACGCCGAAGTCAGCCGCATCCACACCGGTGACGTCCTCGTCGAAAGCAGCCCGGAAGACGAGCGTGTCGGCGTTGGTGGGGGAAGTGGCCGGGGTCTGAAGGCTGAAGGCGGTCGCGGTCGGGGCGGTGTTGTCCACCGTAAAGGTTTCATCGGTGGCCGGTTCGGCGCTGATGAAAGCGTTCCCGACCAGGTCGGTGAGCGCCGGGCTGGCGGCGGAGTCCAGGCCGACGGGACCGTCGAACCCGGCCAGGTCGCCGCCGGAGAGGGTCACGTCGTAGACGCTGGCGCTGACCGGAGTGACCGCAGAGACGATGGCGGTCGAGCCGTTGGCGGCGAAATCAGCCGCGTCCACGCCGGTCACGTCTTCGCTGAAGGTGGCCCGGAAGGTGAGCGCGTCGGCGTTGGTCGGGTTGGCAGCCGGGGATTGGCGCACGAAGGAGGCGATCGTGGGCGCAATGCCGTCGTAAGTGACCTCGTTGTCGCCGCTGGTGCTGGCAGTGTTGCCGTTCCCGGCCGGGTCCTGGACTACGCCGGAGCCGAGGGAAGCAGTCACGCTCCCGGCTCCGCTCATCCCGCTGACGGTGATGTCGAAGGTGGTGCCGTCGAACGGGGCGATTTCGGTCACGGTGGCAGACGTCCCCCCGATCGTGCCGCCCAAGGTGACATCCCCGGCGGTAAAGGAGGCGGGGTTGATCGCTTCACTGAAGACTGCGGTAAAGTTGATCGCCGTGTCGTTGGTCGGGTCGGCCTGACCGCCGGCCTGGTTGACGGTGACGGTTGGGACCACGTTATCCAAAGTGTAAATTTCGTCGGTGGCGGGTTCGGCGATGACCAGGGCATTCCCGTGAATGTCGGTGATGTCCGAGGCCGGGTTCAGGTTCAGCCCGACCGTCCCGTTGAATGTTGCCAGGTTGCCGCCGGAGAGGGTCACGTCGTAGACGCGGGCGCTGCCGCCGACCGAGACCGCGCCGGTGACCGAGGCGGTCGAGGCGCTGTTTTTGAGGAAGTCGGCGGAGTTGACGCCCAGCACGTCCTCGTTGAAAGTGACCCGGAAGGTGAGCGAGTCGGCGTTGGTGAGGCTGCTGGCCGGGTTCTGGAGGGCGAACGAAAGTGCGCTCGGCGAAACGATGTCCACTTCGGCGACGAACGCATCAACATTGTTGCCGGAATTGTTGTGCGGCCGGATGGGCGTCCCCCATTCGACACCGCTGTCGCCCAGCATGAATACGTCACCGGACGAAACTGCGGCGATGGCGCCGCCGGTATCGTTGCCTGCGCCGCCCAGGAAGGCGTGCATTGCGCGGTTACCGCTCAGGTCCAGCCTGGCAAGGAAGGTGTCTGTCCCGCCGGAATGCCCCTGGACAGGTGTGCCCCATTGGGCGTCGCTGGTGCCCATGACGAACACATTCCCCAGCCCGTCTTCGACGATGCTGGCGTTGCTGTCGAGTGTGGCGCTGCCCTGGAAGGTGTTCCAGTTCAGGGTCCCGGCGGCGATGTCGATCTGAGCCGCGAAGCCGTCGTCGCCTCCGGTGTAGGCGTCCACCGGGGTGCCCCAGGCGGCGGAGCTGGTGCCGGCCACGTAAAGGTTGCCGCTGCTGTCGGCGGTGACGGCTGCGCCTGAATCGTTCCCGCTCCCGCCCAGGAAGCCGTGCCAGGCGCGAGCGCCGTTGGCCGGGCTGAGTTTGGCATAGAAGCCGTCATCGAGGGCGGTATAAACCCGCCTGGGAGAAATCCCCCAACTGGTGCTGCTGAGGCCGGTCACGAATACGTCGCCATTGCTGTCCAGGGCGATGCCGTTGCCCTGGTCGTCGCCGGAACCGCCGATGAAGGTATTCCAGATGCGGGTGCCGCTGGCGTTGAATCTGGCGGCGTAAGCGTCGTTGACGCTGGCCGTAAAAGCGATCAGGGGCGCGCCCCAGGTACCGTCGCTGTAGCCGGTAACGAAGGAGTTCCCACTCGCGTCCACGGCGATATCGGTGCCGATCTCGTTGCCGGTCCCGCCTGTGAAGGTGTTCCAGAGCAGGTTGCCGTCGTTGTCCAGTTTTGCCACGAAGGCATCCACGTCGTTCAGGCTGGTCACGGTGCAGTCCACCGGGCAGGACCAGGCTCCGCTGACATTGGCGTCGCTCCAGCCGGTTACGTAGATATTCCCGGAGCCGTCGAGGGCGATGCCGTTGCCGTAATCATCCAGGCTGCCGCCCAAGAAGGTGTGCCAGAGCAAAGCGCCGCTCGGGTCGAGCTTGGCGACGAAGGCATCGTAGCCGGCCGCGGTGTAGGCCCGCACCGGCGTGCCGCCCCAGTCGGCGTCGCTGTCACCGACAACATAGATGTTGCCGCTCGCATCCAGGGCGATGTCATTGCCGGCTTCGCCGCCGCTGCCGCCGAGGAAGGTGTTCCAGATGGTGATCGGATCAATCATCAGGGTGTAAGCCGGATCATAAGCCCCCAGAGCGAAACCGACCTCGCGCCTGCCGCGCGTTTCGAAGCGGACCGCCACGTCCACGCGCTGGCCGTCAATCTGCTGCCAGGCGACCGGCGCGCTCTCGGTGATTTGGCCGTTCCGGTAGCGGGCGACGAGCTTCCCGTCGGCGCTGATCTCCAGCAGGGCGTTGTAGCCCAGCCGGATCCGGGCCGGATCGGCTCCCGGCTGGAGCGTGTAGGTGGTCTGAAGGATCCCGCCCGAGGGCGCGTCGAAGGCCAGGGAGATACCGTCCCACAGGTCCGCATACGTGACCCGTGTCAGTGGGGCGGCCTGGCTGCCGCGAGAGGCCGCGCCCAGGCTGGCGGGTTGGACCGGGTTGGCCCCGGCAAACTCCACCCGCAAGGCGTGGGTGCCGCTGATGGCATAGTATCCGTCCGCAGCAAACCCCAGGACGTGCCCCTGCGAGGTAAATTGCAAGAGATTGGAGGCCCCGTCCGGCCTTTGGGCGGTCAATCCCGTGGCGCCTGCGAAAGACGCCGGGGCCGCCAGCGAAAACAGCAGGCTGGCGAAAATAAGGACATGAAACCATTTCGTGCTTGATTTTCCAATCATTTTTCTCTCCTTTGTTGGTTTGCCTTTTGTATCAAGGTTGTCTGGAACGAATGCCAATAAGGCCATTTTCCTGCACGGTTAAATAAAAAAGCGACACCTCGCCTGGCATCACTCTGGTGGGCCTTGTTTCTCGGCCCGCTTGATTTGCCCGAAGGCGGAACATCCCCTCCGACAAACCGGGGTTGAACGTTGTTCGTGATCCAAATGTAAGACCGGCCCATAGCCATGCCTCGCCTGAATGAAAAGGAATCGAATTCGGACTTCCACTATCTGTTTTGCGGATTACTTTCTACCTGTCGTCCGGAGCCGATAAAGGTTATTAGAGGGATGGGTGATTTCTTTAACCCGCGAGGGGTTAATGTTGCATCACCCCCGCACCGGGTCGAAGGAGACAGGAAAAGGTTTTTGCAGTAAATTAATATACTAGAAAAATATGATAAATATTGACATATTCTCTCCGATTTGCTATAATCCCGTGTGTGACAGCTTCCGCCACACGGCGGCGATTTTTTTGCAAGGAGCATCCATTCATGTCAGAGTTGGTCATCAAAAACCTGCACGTCAGCATTGACGGGAAAGAGATCCTGAAAGGCCTCGATTTGACGGTCGAGCAGGGCAAGATTCACGCCATCATGGGACCCAACGGGACGGGGAAGTCCACCCTGGCTTATACCTTGATGGGACACCCGTCTTACGAGGTTACGGAAGGGGAGGTCTGGTTCAAGGGCGAAAACGTCCTCGAGCTGGAAGCAGACGAACGGTCCCGCCTGGGCTTGTTCCTGGCTTTCCAGTATCCGGTCGCCATCCCCGGCGTCACCGTCGCCAATTTCCTGCGTACCGCCATCAATTCCCGCCGCCGGGCCGAAAATCCCGACGACAAAGGCATTTCAATCCCGGAGTTCCGCAAATTGCTCAAGGAAAAGATGGACCTGCTCAAGATGGACCATAACTTTGCCGGGCGCTACCTGAACGACGGCTTCTCTGGCGGCGAAAAGAAGCGGGCCGAGATTCTACAAATGGCGACCCTCAAACCGGAGATCGCCATCCTCGATGAGACCGACTCGGGCCTGGACATCGACGCCTTGCGTATTGTGGCAGACGGCGTCAATGCCCTGACCGGCAGTGACCTGGGCGTGCTGGTCATCACGCACTACCAGCGCCTCTTGAACTACATCAAGCCCGACTACGTTCACATTATGCTCGGCGGGCGGATCGTCGAATCGGGCGGCCCGGAACTGGCCCTGCACCTGGAAGAACAGGGTTACGATTGGGTGCGTGAAAAGTACGATGAAACAGTTGCTTAGAGATTGGATGACTAGGGAGTAGTTTATGGGTGACTACTCTCCGCTCTCTATTCTCTGTTCTCTAAGGAGTTTATGATGAGTGAAGACGAAAAAATCCTTGAAGGTATTGGACAATACAAATACGGGTTCCACGACCCGGAAAATTACGTGTTCAAAGCTCAAAAGGGGCTGAGCCGCGAGGTCGTGGAACAGATTTCTGCCATGAAAGGCGAGCCACAGTGGATGCTGGATTTCCGCCTGAAGGCTTACGAACATTTCAGGAGCCGCCCGATGCCCGCCTGGGGGGCGGATCTGTCTGGCCTGAACCTGGAAGATATTTACTACTACGTCAAACCGACTGAGGGCCAGGGCAAATCCTGGGACGACGTGCCGGACACCATTAAAAACACGTTCGACAAACTGGGTATTCCCGAGGCCGAGCAGAAATTCCTGGCGGGGGTTGGGGCTCAGTATGAGTCTGAGATGGTCTACCACTCGATCCAGGAACACCTCGAAAAACAGGGTGTGATCTTCCTGTCCATCGAAGACGGCCTGCGCCAGCACCCGGACTTGTTCCGGGAGTACTTCGGCACGGTTATTCCCATCGAAGACAATGCCCTGGCAGCTCTCAACAGCGCCGTCTGGTCGGGCGGATCGTTCGTGTACGTGCCAAAGGGCGTCAAGGTGGACCTGCCCTTGCAGGCCTATTTCCGCCTGAATATCGCCAATGTCGGCCAATTCGAGCGCTCTTTGATTATTGTTGACGAAGGTGCGCAGGTGCATTACGTCGAGGGGTGTTTCCTCGAGGGAGCGAAAGTCCGCACCCGCAACGGTGAAAAAGCCATTGAGCAGGTCTCGGTGGGCGATGAAGTGCTGACCCACCTGGGCCGCTGGCGCAAGGTCTATCACACCCAGAAGCGGCCTTATCACGGTCAGGTTTACAAAATCCGCTTTTACGGCGACAGCGAGCGCGAATTGCGAGTGACTGCTGATCATCCCCTGTTGGTTGTCCGCCGTCAGCGCCAGACCGAGCGCAACAAGGATTTCCAATTGACCTGGGCGCGGGCCGACAGTCTGACACAGGGCGATTACTTGGTCGTTCCGGTGCCTCAACCAGCCCTGGAACCTGCACTGGCTCACGGCGTGACAGTCCCCGTGGGACGCGGCCGCCATGCGCCGATTGACCGGTGGGTTGATTTCCCCTTCGAGTCAGATTTCTTCCGCTTGCTTGGGTATTACCTTGCCGAAGGCCACGTGGATAACGAACACTACTTGACACTTTCGTTCAACGTCAACGAGACCGAGTACCTGGCTGATGCTCGAAATCTTATTGAACGCTATTTCGGCAAAGCCCCGATCCAAAATGCTCCCCGCCAGAATGGGCAAACCCTGGTTTTGTCATCTACCGAAACGGCACGCGCCTTCGCCCGTGAATTTGGCTCAACAGTCTATGGGAAGCGCATCCCCGAATGGGTTTCCGGTGCCGACCCCGCTCTGCTGCGGGAACTGGTCAAGGGCATGTGGCGCGGCGACGGAAGTTACGACCCGAAGAAAAACATGTTCCGCTACAGCACCATTTCAGCCGACCTGGCCTACGGCTTCAGGGACGCGTGTTTGCGATTGGGTGTTGCGGCTTCGGTGAACTTGCAGGAACGCGCCGCGCCGCGCCAAAGTATCTACGCAGTTGTCATCGCCTCGCCGTTTAACCCAGTATTCGGTGACATCGTCGGCGTTGACGCGCCAGCAGGTCATCACAGCGGCTCACCCTTTTCTTTGGACGAAAACTTCCTGTACGTTCCCGTTCGGGAAATTGCCGTCGAGGAACAGGAAACCGAGGTGTACAACTTCTCGGTGGATGAGGACGAATCGTATGTGGCGGAAGGGGTCGTGTCGCATAACTGCACCGCGCCCCAATACACCACCGACTCCTTCCACTCTGGTGTGATCGAGATCATCGTCAAACGCGGGGCGCGCTCGCGCTACACCACCATCCAGAACTGGAGCACCAATGTTTACAACCTGGTGACCCAGCGGGCCAAAGTCTTCGCCGACGCCACTCACGAATGGGTGGATGCCAATCTCGGCTCCAAAGTGACCATGAAATATCCGTCCTGTTACCTGATGGAACCCGGCGCGCACGGCGAAATGCTCTCGATGGCTTTCGCCGGGGCCGGCCAACACCAGGATGCCGGATCGAAGATGGTCCATTTCGCCCCCAACACGACCAGCAAGGTTACTTCTAAATCCATCTCGAAGGCCGGCGGACGCGCCTCGTACCGCGGCCTGCTCAAAGTCTACAAAGGCGCGGAAGGCAGCAAGTCCAACGTGGTCTGCGACGCCCTCCTGCTCGACCCGCAGTCGCAGTCGGATACCTATCCCTACATCGAGATTGACGAGAACGACGTGACCATCGGTCACGAGGCCTCGGTCTCGAAGGTCGGCGAGGAGCAGCTCTTCTACCTGATGAGCCGCGGCCTGAGCGAAGAAGAAGCCACCACCATGGTCGTCTCCGGTTTCATCGAACCGTTGGTCAAAGAACTGCCGATGGAATACGCGGTCGAAATGAACCGCCTGATCCAGTTGCAGATGGAAGGTTCAATCGGTTAATGTCATTGCGAGGCGGTATTCCGCCGAAGCAATCTCCTAATGATAAGGAGACTGCTTCCCTTCGGCAGGCTCAGGGCGGGCGTTCCTCGCAGTGACACTTTAGAGAATAAGATGCAGGAAAAACCCAAAACCACCGTAACCACCTCCCGCACTCGCCGCGAGCGCGCCGCCAGCGATTTCACCTTTACTGCCGACATGCTCCCGGATGGGGCGCTTGCCGATTTCCGCCGCAAGGCCTGGGACGAATACATCCGTCTGCCTCTGCCGACGACCCGCGACGAACCCTGGCGGCGCACCGATTTGCGGACCCTCCCGGCGGGCGATTTCCGCCTGCCGAAAGTTGACGAATACCTGGATTTGCCGGACATCCCGGACTACCTCCTGAAGCCCCTGGTCAGCGACCAGCACGGCGGACAGGTGATTCTGTACCCCGGCGGCTCACGCGTGGACCCTTCGGCTGGCTCAGGCCAACGCTTGGATCCTGCCCTCGTCGAACAGGGCGTGGTCTTTACCGACTTTCGCACCGCCGAGCGCCAACACCCCGAATTGCTCGCCAAATTGGCCGGGGAGATCGTCCGCCCGCAAGATGGCAAGTTCGCCGCCCTGGCCGCGGCCCTCTCCCAAAACGGGATCCTGCTCTACGTCCCGCGCGGCGTGACGGTGGAGCAGCCTCTCCACAGCGTCCTGTGGGGGCCGGGCGCAAACCTGGCCCACATCGCCCACATCCTGGCCTGGATCGAAGACGGCGCTTCCGTGACCTACGTCCACGAGGCCGCCTCGCCGACCGAAGCCGGCGCCCACGCCCTTCACGCCGGGATTGTCGAGATCCACGTCGGCGACGGCGCGAACTTGCGCTTCGTCGAACTCCAATCTTGGGGCGAGCACGTTTGGAATTTCTCTCACGAACGCGCCCGGGTCGGACGCGACGCCAGCCTGGACTGGATCTTCGGCGCCATCGGCTCGCGCCTGACGAAAAACTTCTCAGACCTGGACCTGGTCGGGGAAGGCGCGACAGGCCGAATGTCCGGGTTTTACTTTACCGACGGGACCCAGCATCTCGACCACGATACCCAGCAAAACCACCTGGCGCCCCATACCACCAGTGACTTGCTGTTCAAGGGCGCACTGACCGGCAAGAGCCGCTCGGTCTGGCAGGGGATGATCTACGTCGCCCCCGGAGCCCAGAAGACCGACGGTTACCAGGCCAACCGGAACCTGGTCTTGAGCAAAGGTGCCCGAGCCGATTCGATCCCCGGCCTCGAAATCCTGGCCGACGACGTGCGCTGTACCCACGGCGCGACGGTCGGCAAGATCGAGGAAGAACCCATGTTTTACCTGCGTTCGCGCGGCATCCCGCCCAAAGACGCCGAGCGGCTGATCGTCGAAGGCTTCTTCGACCCAATCATGCAGCGCATCCCATTCGAAGGCGTGCGCGCCAGGTTCCAGGAAGCCATTACCGCCAAAACGGCAAACATTTAATTTCGATTTGGTGAGTTGAGAGCCGCAGGTTCGCCAGCCTTCGCGCTTTCAGCCTTTTAGGGAGGGCACTCACCGGCAGGAGGACTTATGGCACAATATTCATACATGCGCAGCCCGGAAGCCGAGCTTTCTTTCGAAGTCGGCGACAAGGTCGAAGTGTATTGCGACCACGAGAAGAACAACGACCGCATCCGCGGTTGGTTGAAGGGCATCGTGGTCCAGGTGGACGCCAAAATGGTGGCCGTCCAATTCCGTTCCAACGTGTACCTGACCGACGGCTGGATGGTTCCCGACCGCATCCTGTGGTACCCCACCAATTCGGAACACATCCGCCCGGTCAAGAAATCTTCCAGGAAAGAGGATTGATGACCGACCGGTTCGATGTCCAGAAAGTACGCCGAGATTTTCCGGTCCTCGACCGGGAGGTCCGCCCCGGCGTGCCGCTGGTCTATCTCGATTCGACCGCCACGTCACAGAAACCGCAGGCCGTCATCGAAGCGATGGAGGTTTTCTATCGCCGGAACAATGCCAACATCCATCGCGGCGTGCATACCCTGGCCGAAGAAGCGACCGCCATGTACGAGAGCGCCCGCGAAAAGGTGGCGAAGTTCATCAACGCCCCCTCGGCCCGCCAGGTGGTCTTCACCCGCAACACCAGCGAGTCGATCAACCTGGTGGCCTACACCTGGGCGCGGGCCAACCTGAAACCCGGCGACCTGGTCATCCTGACCGAGATGGAGCACCACTCCAACCTGGTACCCTGGCACATGCTGGCGACGGAACGCGGCGTTAATCTGGAATTTATCCCGGTGACCGAAGATGGGCTGCTCGACCTGGACGTTTACCGCCAACTGCTCACGCGGGGGCCGAAGCTGGTCTCGTTTACGCACATGTCCAACGTCCTAGGCACGATCACCCCCGCGGCCGAGATCATCCGTCTGGCTCACGCGGCCGGGGCCGTGACCCTGCTCGACGGGGCGCAATCCGTCCCGCACTTTCCGGTGGACGTGCAGGCCCTCGACGTGGATTTCCTGGCCTTCTCGGCCCACAAAATGGTCGGCCCGACCGGCATCGGCGTGCTGTACGGCAAGGCGGCCCTGCTCGACGCCATGCCCCCCTTCCTGGGCGGCGGCGACATGATCAAGACCGTCCACCTGCGCTCGTTCTTGCCCAATACGGTGCCTCACAAATTCGAGGCCGGGACGCCCGCCATTGCCGAAGCGGTCGGTTTCGGTGCGGCGGTGGACTACCTGTCTGCCCTCGGCATGGACAAAGTCGCCGCCTACGAGCGCGAGGTCACCGCCTACGCCCTCGAACGGCTGGAGGAGGTCCCCGGCCTGCGGCTGTTTGGCCCATCCGTCGAACCCAAGGGCGGGGTCGCTTCCTTCGTTTTCGACGGCATCCACCCCCATGACGTGGCCCAGCTCCTCGACCGGGACGGGATCGCCGTCCGCGCCGGCCATCATTGCGCCCAGCCGCTGCATGAAAAATTCGGCATCCCGGCCACCACCCGGGCCAGCTTCTACCTTTATTCGACCAAATCCGAAGTGGACAAACTTATCGAAGGGCTGTA
>DYLB01000017.1 GCA_020722305.1 Anaerolinea thermophila
ACCTTTGGATTTGTCAGTTTTCTCCCCACAGCCCATACCCCGCCCTGCGCCGTTCCTCCCGCCGCCGATGCTGCTCGTGGATCTCGGCTACGTGGACGACTTTCTCAGCAATGGCCGCCTCCAGCCACAGACGGCCGTTCTCCGCCGTGGCGAGACTGCCCGCCCCGTAGGCGCCGGTCTGGCTGTCGTCGTCCCAGGGCGGGTTGGCGATCAGCGAGCCGCCCTCGACCCAGTCCATGTAGTAGTTGGGCGTGGCGACGAAGTCAGTCTCGTCCACCACCTTCGACATGTCCACCAGGTCGGGGCGCAAGTGCAACATCAGGGATGTTTCCAGTTCCCCGGCGTGGCCCATGCCGCCAATTTTTGAACGGCGATACTTTTCGAGCGCAGCGACGCCGTCTGGGCCGGAGAGATACAGCCAGGCGGTGGCGGCAAAGATGCGGCGGTGACGCTCCCCGGCGTATTTGACCACCGTCGTGAAGAACGAACAGTTGCCGCCGTGCCCGCTCATCAGGTAAAAACGGTCGAAGCCGCGCGCCACGAGGGAGTCAATAACCGCCCCGTAGAAATCCTCGAAAGCCCGTCCCCCGGCGTTGAGCGTCCCGGCGAAGGCCTGGCGGTGGGTGCTGACCCCGTAGGGCATGACCGGCAAGGTCACAGCCTGGTCAGGGACCGCTTCCACAGTACCTTTGGCGATGGCTTCGATGATGAGCGTGTCCACGTTGAGGGGCAGATGGAAGCCGTGTTGTTCGGTGTGGCCCACCGGAATCAGTACCACGTGCGAGGTACCAGGTTCCACGTTCCGAGTTCCAGGTTTCAAGCCTGGCGTGGAACATGGAGCTTGAAACCTGGAACGTATCTGACTAGCCCCAAGCCCCAATTCGATACCCTGCGGCGTCAGGGCATAGACACGCGTGAAGCCGTCGTCCCGCAGACTATCCAGCAGGTTGCCGACGAAGGCCCCCAGCACCGGGGCGGGGACTTCCACGTCGCTGCCGTGCCAGCCGTAGGGGATGGACGGGAGAATGCCGAGGCGTTGCGGATTGCCCAGTTGCGCGGCGACCCGCTCAGGGTCAGGGAGAGAACCGAGCGGGAGGACGAGGGGAACATCGCGAGGAAGTTTGGCAACATCAGGCCAGGTTAGGTCGTCGTAGTAGAAAATGTCGGTCATGGTAAGCCTCGATTCTTTGGCACACATAATTTTAAGAAATTCAAGGAGCGTTGTGGACGCTCCCTGGGGTGTTAATGGCGGCCAGCCTGTTTCCATCCAACCATCGGCTGGTGGGGCTAACCACGGGCTTTAGTGATCGTTAAGCCTGTCCGTGTTTCTCCAACCAACGTTTGAAGGACTCTGGATGTTCCGTTGACCGTTTGCCAAGCAACAGACCTTCAACGCCAATGTCTTCGTCGAGGTCAGGCCAGGTTAAACCGTAACCCGCGCCTGAAATTTGGACATTGGCGCGTTCGGCGGGAGTCCCATGCGCTAGGCGCGGATACTAACCAATGGGAACAGAAACCGTGCGACCGTCTTCGAGGTCAACGGAGAGGGTATCCTCTGTTACTGTTACTTTGTTCACCCTAGGCAGGGCGAATGTGACCACGGCAGAAAGCGTCCCATTCATTTCTCAAGATCTCCGAATTTTCAGTCATAATCCGTTCAACGTCGCGCAGTTCTTTTCGACTGTAACCATGATTCTCTGCCAGCGCGATGGGGTCGAGCCAGAACTTGGCGCTCATGTCGCCGCGAGAAGGCCCCGATAATGATCCCCCTGTTGACCGAATTGGTTATAAAAAAGAACGGCCTATGCGGGCTGCGGCAAATGGAGCAAGGTGATCGGTATGGCTTCCGAAAAGGACGGCGTAAATGTGGAAAGAGACAAAATCTCCTTCACAGGCGATTTCCCGATAATTTCCATCACAATCTCACGCGTTTCATCGGATAGCTTTGCCAACCCTGTCAACGGGAAACTGCGCGGTCCAAAATCCGCTTTTTGGATAAGGATCGAGTAGTTTAGGAAGGTCAGACCGACAACCTGGCGGCTTTCCTTGTCAAGTCGCAGAAGGATGTGATCGTTCAATTCGATCCCCGTCGCTTTGACGTTGGGAAGGAAGGAAACGTACAGCGTGTCGCTGGTTTCATCGTAATTGGTCACAGGTGAATTCATGGGATTACCCTATTTCTTTCTGGTAAGCAGTGACAATAAAATTGTTTGATTCTATTTCGCCTACTCGGCGTTCGTGAAGCCTGAACAGAACGATGACAACAATGTGAGTATTATTTGCGGGCAGGTTATTGAACTCCATTGAATACCTATATTTCTGCGGATTCAGCGGGTCTTGTCTACGAGCGCCTGCTCTGACAGTTTCTTTCAATTCTTCCTCATATCCTGCCATTTCGGGATGGTTGATCGGGTCAATGATGTGCTCCCATCGCTCCTGGGACAGGTAAATCCTATTGCCGAAACGATCTTGTACAGTCCAGCGGACGGGAGGTGTCATGGATGAATTTTACCCCGATTTTGGGACGTGGATAGCCAATCCTGCCGCGCCAGCATCCGAAGAACTTTGTACTTTGTACGATTGGCACGGGTGATTCCATCCTCGTGCGGATCCCATCGCCGCGCGGACGCGAATCGAAACCTTGTGTTGAGCCTGTCGAAACAGGGAAACCATCCAGCCGCGCGGTGTGCTGGTCGGCGAGAGCGCAAGACTGGCAGAAAATCCTGTCCGAGGGGCGGAATCTATGCTGACGCCCCGCGACGGACGTAAACGTCCGTTCTGTTCCTGCAAACGCCTCCGACGTGACGGCGCGCCATATTCGTTTATTCGTTTTTCATTCGTGGATGGTCCTCTGCCGCGCCAGCCGTAGGGGATGGACGGGAGAATGCCGAGGCGTTGCGGATCCCCCAGTTGCGCGGCGACCCGCTCAGGGTCAGGGAAAGAACCGAACGGGAGGACGAAGGGAACATCGCGAGAAAGTTCGGCAACATCAGGCCAGGTTAGGTCGTCGTAGTGGAAAATGTCGGTCATAGATTGGCGAAGATTAGCGGATTCTGGACTTGTTTGCTTCGTGTTTAGAAAATATCCGCGTCCATCCGTGTCATCCGTGTCCCGAATTACTCCTCCTCCCCCACCAACGGCAACTCAATCCTCGGCGGACTTGGCACCGACGGCGGCATCAGGTACCAATCCAAAAAGCGCTCGATACGCGTATATACATCCAGCACATTCTTGCGCTGGAGAAAACCGTGCGGTTCACCGGCGTAGGTCTTGTATTCGAAGGTCTTGCCTGCCCGGCGCAGGGCCTCGACCCACATCTCGGACGCTTCCGGCGGGACGACGTCGTCGGCCAGGCCGTGCAGCACCAGCACCGGCTTGCGGATGGCTTCGACCTCGAAGATCGGCGAACCCTTGAGGAACACCTCCCGGTTGCGGCCGGGGCTGCCGAGCATCATCTCGGTGTACAGGCGCAGGTCCCGGTTGCAGAGCGCCCAGGAGTTTTCGAGATGGGCGTCGCCGTACTTCGACACGCCGCAGGCGAAGAGATAATCGGGGTCACGCGACAGACACAGGGCGGTCATGTAGCCGCCGTAACTGCCGCCCATGATGGCAATACGTTTGGGGTCAATCCAGTCCAGGCTGCGCAGGTAGCGGGCGGCGTAGAGCACATCCTGGACGTCGGCCCCGCCCCAGTCGTTGTAGTTGGCCTGCTCGAAGGCCACGCCGTAGCCGGTGGAGCCGCGGTAATCGGGGGCAATAAAAGTGTAGCCTTTGGCCACGAAATACTGGGCCAGGATGTCCCACTCGAAGGCGTATTGGCCCGACGGCCCGCCGTGCGGGTAGACGATGGCCGCCCCGTTGGGTTTGGCAGGCTTGAGCAGCAGGGCCTGGATGGGGGTTCCGTCGAAGGAGGGATAGATGACCGCTTCCGGGCGGACGAGTTTACCGCGCAGGGCGGGCGGGTTCGAGAAGGTCAGTTGGGTCATTTCACCGCCCTCGACCCGGACCCGGTAAATGTCCGGCGGTTGGACGGGATTCTCATACTCGACGGTCAATTCCGTGCCGTCCGGCAGCCAGTTGGGGCGCGAGAAGAAGCCCTCGCCCCGGACGAGGTCGCGCAGGCCGCCGCTGGCAATGTCGATAACAGCCAGGTCGAACTTCCCGCCCCGGTTAATGGTGCAGGCCAGTTGCGAGCCGTCCGGTGACCAGGCCAGGTCTGAGATGTCGTTTTCGAGCGCGGTCAGTTGGCGCAAGCCGGAGCCATCCGCGTTGACCAGCCAGGCCTGGTTCCAGCCGCCGCGCTGCGAGAGGAAGGCTATTTGTTTGCTATCCGGCGAGAAGCGGGCGAACCAGTCTTTCTGCTTCGGCGCGCCGCTCAAAATGCGGATTTCGCCGCTGGCGAGATCCACCAGCCGCAGGTCCCAGCGGTTAGGGTCGCCATTCGGACGAAAGACCACCACCACCGACCTGCCGTCCGGGGCGGGATGGGCATCCCGCACGTCCCCGTCCAGCGTGGCCAGCGGGCGCGGCCAGGAGCCGTCCCGGTCGGTCAGCAACAGTTGAACGGCCTCCCCGGCCCGGTCCACGTAAACCAACAGGCCGCGGCTGTCGGGCATCCAGGCCGCCACCGAAGCGCCCTCGGCAAAGTCGCTGACCTTCTTTGGCAGGCCGCCGTCGGCGCGGGCGACGTGGGCATGGCCGCCCAGGGTGAAGGCCAGCCAGCGGCCGTCTGGCGACCATTGCGGGACTTCGTCGTCCCAGTAGGCCACCAGGCCGCGGTTCATGGAGATGCGCTGCGGCCAGCCGCCGCCGGAGGGCATGACGTACACGTCCGACAGGTCGTTGCGGTCCCAGATGAAGGCGATCTGCTGTCCATCCGGCGAGAGCCTGTGGTTGCGGACGCGATTGACGCCCACCAGCAGTTCCAGGCTCCAGCCTTCGGGCGGCTTCAAGTCCGGCCGCGGGATGGACGGCCAGCCGTTGCGTTCATATTTTTCTTCGATTTTGATCCCGCTGGGCATGAGTTCCTCCTGAAAAAAGCCATTTTTTATCCACTAATCTTCGCGAATTTCCGCTAAATTTGGAAGACTTTTGGATAATTGAATTTGATTCGCGACGATTAGCGTAGAGTAGCGGATAATCTCTTTTTCTGAAAGACTTCCGAAGTCTGTTTTTCTTCTGCCGCGAGTATACGTGAGATGTTCGGGCCTGGCAAGCTGGGCGGGTAAGTTTTCCCCGCACTGGGTCATCCAATGCACAGGAAGCCGGCGTATTACAGAATAGCCATTCCACCCAAAAAGCGTTACACTAAAAACATGACCCTCCCCCGCCCCTTCGTGCTGATCAACGCCGCCATGACCGCCGACGGCAAACTCGACACCGTCGCCCGGCGCGGGGCGCAGATCTCGTCTGAGGACGACTGGCAGCGGGTGGACGCCCTGCGGGCCGCCAGCGACGCGATCATCATCGGCGGGCGGACCCTGCTGGACGAGGACCCGCGCCTGCTGGTCAAATCCGCTGAACGGCGCAATGCCCGGGCGGCGCGTGGGCTGCCGAAGAACCCCGCCAAAGTGGGCATCGTCTCGCTCGCGGACCTGAGGCCTGAGTCCCGTTTCTTGAGCGCCGGTCCCGCCCGACGCATCCTCTATACCACGCCGCGCACCTCGATCACCCAAACCCGCCGTCTGGAAGAAGCCGGGGCCGAGGTCTACTTCATGGGCAGCGAACGGGTTGATTTAACCGCCGCCCTCCGTCACCTGCACGAACTCGGCTTCCGCAGGGTGATGGTCGAGGGCGGCGGGACGCTGATCGCCGAGTTGTTGCGCCTGGGCTTGGCCGACGAATTGCACCTGTACATCGCCCCGCTCATCTTCGGAGGTGCGGATGCGCCCACTTTAGCGGATGCAGGCGGAATGTCCCGCGACGAAGCGGTGCGGCTGAAACGCCTGGGCCTGGACCTGTTCGACGACGGCGGGATCGTCGTCCGCTATGAAATTATCAAATCCACAAAATAAAGAGGAAGCATGACTCTCGACCATCTCCCCATCCAGGAACTGCTCGAAGAAAACAAGGATCACAAATGCGAGGGCTACGGCGACGACCACATCTGCATCAGAATCGCCGCGATTGCCGAACTGCCCACCCGCTTCGGCGATTTCCAGATTGTGGTCTTCCACAACAAACACGACGACCGGGAACACACCGCCCTGGTGAGGGGCGACGTGACCGACGCCGAAGACGTGCCCGTGCGCCTGCACTCGGAATGCCTGACCGGCGACGTCCTCGGCTCGCTGCGCTGCGACTGCCGCGACCAGCTCGAAGCCGCCCTCAAGTCTATCGGCAAGCTGGAGCGGGGCATCCTGCTCTACATGCGCCAAGAGGGGCGCGGCATCGGCCTGGTCAACAAGATCCGCGCCTACGCCCTGCAGGATTATGGCCTCGACACCGTGGAGGCCAACCTGGCCCTCGGCTTCCGAGACGATGAGCGTGAATACAGCGCCGCGGCCCACATGCTGCACTCGCTCAAGGTCAAATCTATCCGCCTGATGACCAACAACCCGCGCAAGATCGAAGACCTGATCCGCCTCGGCGTCCGGGTCAACGGGCGCATCCCGCACGTGATGGAACCCAACGAGCACAACCAGTTCTACCTGGAGACCAAGGCCAGAAAATCCGGCCACCTGATCGATCTGCGCGGCCGCCAGCGCCTGTCCGAGCAGCACGATCAGGGGGGCAAGGGCATGAACGTAGCGCAGATCGAAACCATCCAGAAGATGGTTTGATTTCGGAGTCCGACGTCTCCCGACGTCGGGCCGCGCGAGTGTGACGCGCCCTCTACCGAAAAATTTTGAAATGACTTTAGTCCCTTTGGGATTCTCCGTGATTCGTACACGGATTGCGCGGATTGCACGGATTTTCACGGAGAAAACCTAGAAAAATCCATGCTTGTTCCGTGTTTTCTGTGAAACTTGTACTGAGCCTATCGAAGTATCCGTGTACCAAAAGGTTTTAACCACGCCAATTCCCAATGAACCGTTTTTTTATGACTGGGAGCAAAAGATTCGTTTCGGTTTTTCAGCTTTTCGGGGTGGTGTTGCGGGCCGTGCGGCGCAGGTTCTCTTCGATATCAAGGAAGACCAGCATCATTTTGGCAATCGCCTGCAACGCCACGAAATAGACCACGCCCCGGAAAGGACGTTCGATGATCATGATAATGTTGGTTGCCAGGTCGGTAAAGCCGAGGCCGTACCAGAATCCGCGCAGGTAGGATAACGCGAAGGTCCCGGCAGCCAGGATCAGGTCCAGGGCGTAGACGACGACCACCACCCAGGCGGCGATCTCGGCCACTTGCGAGAGCCTGATCACGGTGGATGAGTCGAAGTAAGTCCCCATGAAACGGGAGCGGTTTTCATTTTGAGTTTCCATTGAGTTCCTCCAGAAATCAGCATCCGAGAGTGTTGCTCATTGCGGCATTGCTTTCCTGATTGGACAAGGAGATTGCTTTGGCGGGAGATCGCCGTCTCGCAATGACAATTTCCTGGAAATTGTACTATGGCTGGCTCACTTTGTTATAATAGCCCCATCCTTCGCCAGAAAGTGACGCCTTATGACCGACGAGACCCCCAAACCGACCGATTTCATCCGCGAAGCCGTAGCCGAAGACCTGCGCACGGGACGCTTCCAAAGCGTCCGCACCCGGCTGCCCCCCGAACCGAACGGCTATCTGCACATCGGCCACGCCAAAGCCTTCCTGATAGATTACCTGGTTGCCAAAGAATTCGGCGGCGCGCTCGACCTGCGCTTCGACGACACCAACCCCGCCAAAGAAGAGACCGAGTTCGTCGAAGCCATCATGGAAGACGCCCGCTGGCTGGGGATCGAATGGGAGAAGGTCATCTACTCGTCCGATTTCTTCGAGCTGCTCTACGAGTGGGCGGTCGAACTGGTCAAGAAGGGCAAAGCCTACGTGGACGACCAGTCGCCGGAGGAAGTCAGCCGGAACCGGGGCACGCTGACCGAGCCGGGCGTCGAAAGCCCTTATCGTAACCGGTCGGTCGAGGAAAACCTGGACCTGCTGGAGCGGATGAAGAACGGCGAATTCCCCGACGGGTCCCGCGTGCTGCGGGCCAAGATAGACATGGCCCACGGCAACATGAACATGCGCGACCCGATCATGTACCGCATCATCCACGAGCCGCCGCACCACCGCACCGGGCGCAAATGGTGCATCTACCCGATGTACGACTGGGCGCAGGGTCAGAACGACGCCATGCACGGCGTAACCCATTCGCTCTGCTCGCTCGAATACCTGGACCACCGCCCGCTGTACGAGTGGTTCCTGGAAGCGCTGGAAATCCCGAATCCGCCCCGCCAGATCGAGTTCGCCCGCCTGAACCTGAACTACACTGTGCTGAGCAAGCGCCACCTGCGCCGCCTGGTCGAAGAGGGCCTGGTCAGCGGCTGGGACGACCCGCGCATGCCCACCCTGCGCGGCATGCGCCGCCGTGGCTACACGCCCGAAGCCATCCTGGATTTCAACGAGCGCACCGGCGTCTCGAAGTCCGGCGTGATCAATTCGGGCATGATGGCCGACCTGGCCCTGCTCGAAGCCTGCGTGCGAGACGACCTGAACCGGCGCGCCGAGCGCCGGATGGCCGTGCTCAAACCGCTCAAACTGGTGATTGACAACTACCCCGACGGCCTGGTCGAGGAACTCGAGGCGGTCAACAACCCCGAAGACGAAGCGGCCGGGACCCGGAGTCTGCCCTTCGCCAAAGAGCTTTACATCGAAGCCGACGATTTTGCCGAAGCGCCGCCGCCAAAATATTACCGGCTCTACCCCGGCAACGAGGTCCGGCTGCGTTACGCCTATTTCGTGACCTGCACCGGTGTGGACAAGGATGCCGACGGCAACGTGACCGCGGTCCATTGCACCTACGACCCGTCCACCCGGGGCGGCGACGCCCCCGACGGACGCAAGGTCAAATCCACGATCCACTGGGTCTCGGCGAAACACGCCGTACAGGCTGAAATCCGCCTTTACGACCGGCTCTTCACCGACGAAAATCCCGACAGCGATAACTTCAAGGAATATATCAACCCCAACTCGCTCCAGGTGCTGACCGGCTGCATGCTCGAACCGACCCTGGCCGAGGCCCGTCCCGGCGAGCGCTTCCAATTCGAGCGCCAGGGCTACTTCTGCGCCGACCCCGACAGTGCTCCCGGCAAACCGGTCTTCAACCGCACGGTGGCTTTGCGGGATACCTGGGCCAAGATCGCCCAGAAGCAAGGGAAGTAAGTATCCTCTCAAAAAGAAGGGGAAACGTCCCGCGAAGTACCCGCAGGGGGTCGAGTGTATCGGGACCAGGGTGAAGGTTTCTTCAAAAAACCTGGTTGAGCCGCTCAAACGAGCTGATCGAGCAAAGCGGCCGCCTTCTCCAGCCTCTCGATCACCTTCGCCTTGCCAATCACTTCCATACTCTCGAACAGCGGCGGACTGACCCGCTGGCCGGTAATGGCAACCCGCAGGATGCCGAAGACCTGCCCGGCGCTGTAGCCGGTCTCTTCGACCAGGGCGCGCAGCGGCGGCTCGGCGGTTTCGGGCGATATTGATTCCGCAGCTGAGAGAATCTCAAGGGCGCGGCGGGCTACCTCGGCAGATTGGGCCGCGCTCAGTCCCTTGGCAACCAGGTCCTGCGGATCTGGGTTGACGGTTTCCTGGAAAAAGAACCCGCCAAAGGGGATACAGTCGTCTAGCGTGACCAGTCGTTCACGGATCAGCGGCGTAACCCTCAGCAGGGTATCGTCGTCCACCGCGTAACCGGCTTCCACGAAGAAGGGCTTGATCCGGCGGGCCAGTTCCTCCACCGGCAGGCGGCGGATGTGCGTCCCGTTGAAGTGGTCGAGTTTGTTGAAATTGATCGCCGCCGGGGAGGGGGTCAGTTTCTCGACATCGAAGCGCTCGATCATTTCGTCCAGGCTCATCACGTCGTCTTCGGCCACGCCCCAGCCCATCAGTGCGATCCAGTTGAGTACGCCTTCGGGGGTGTATCCTAATCCTTCCATATCTTTGACGAAGATCGAATAGCCGTCGGTGACGGCCTGGGCGGCCTCACGCTTGCTCATCTTGCCTTTGCCGCTCGGCTTGAGGAACACCGACAGATGCACCCAGACCGGCTCTTCCCAGCCGAAGGCGCGCACCACATTGACGTGCAGCGGGAAGGTCGGCAGCCACTCGGAGCCGCGCAGGACGTGGGTAATGTCCATCAGGTGGTCATCCACCATCGCAGCCAGGTGATAAGTCGGCAAGCCGTCGGACTTGAGCAGGACGGCATCGTCGAGGTAGCGGTTTTCGGTGACAATCTCGCCGCGCAGCAAGTCGCGGGCCACGGTCACGCCCTCATAGGGCATCTTGAAGCGGATGACGTACTTCTCGCCGTCCGCAATCCGGCGGGCGGCCTCCTGCGGCGACAGGCGGCGGCAGGTGCCATCGTAACGCGGGGTTTCCTTGCGTTTCTGCTGCTCCTGGCGGACGGCGCTCAACCTCTCCGGAGTGCAGAAGCAGGGAAAAGCTGCGCCCTTGTCCACCAGGAGCTGGGCGTGTTCGGCGTAGATTTGGCGGCGTTCGGTCTGGCGGTAGGGTCCGTACGGGCCGCCGTAACCAGGCCCTTCGTCCGGCTCGAGGCCGAGCCATTTCAGGCTGGCGATGATCTCCTCCTCGGAACCGGGCACGAAGCGTTTGCGGTCGGTGTCCTCGATCCGCAAGACGAACTGCCCGCCAGTCTTTTTTGCCAGCAGGTAATCGAACAGGGCGGTGCGGGCCGAACCGAGGTGGAAACGCCCGGTCGGCGAGGGGGCCATGCGGGTGCGGGCGGGTTTGAGGTGGGTCATGGATTCTCCAAAATATTTAGACGCGGAGGGTGCGCGGCGTCAAAGCTAAAATTCCAGCGCCTTGTGGCGCATGATCACGCTTTCGACCAGGCCGATGGCAATCAGGTTGGCCACCAGTGAACTGCCGCCATAGCTCAGGAAGGGTAGGGTCAGGCCGGTGGCGGGCAGCATGTTCAGGTTGACGCCGATGTTGACCGCCGCCTGGAAGGAGATCAACGTGGCGACGCCGTAGGCGATGAACGCGCCGAACGTGTCCTGGGCAATGCGGGCGGCGTAGAGGCAGCGCCAGACGATGAACAGGATCAGCAGGATGACCAGCAGCGCCCCGACCAGCCCGAACTCATGGGCCGTGGCAGAAAAGATGAAGTCGGACCAGCGCACCTTGAGAAAGCGGTTCTGGACCTGTGAGCCGAGTCCGTACCCCTGGCCGAACAGCCCGCCTGAGCCAATGGCAATCGCCGCCTGTTCGATGTTGTAGGTATCGCCGTAACTGGCATCTTCGGGCGGCGACAGGAAGGTCGTCACCCGGTCCATCTGGTACTTCTGGATGATCCCGCGTTCGATCAGGATCGGGAACGCCACCGCCAGCAGGATGGCCCCGATCAGGGCGTAGGCCAGCAAATGCTTGACCGGCACACCCGCCAGCCACAACAGAGCAAACCACAGCACCAGAGTCACAATGGAAGTGCTCAGGTTGGGCTGCAGAATGATCCAGGTGGTGATGCCCATCGTCAGCAAGAAGCTGCGGATGGTCCACTTGGGGTCGTTCATCTGGTGCAGGTGGCGGGCGAAGAAATAAGCCAGCACCAGGATCAAGACCACTTTGGCAAATTCGGAGGGCTGGATGAAGACCAGTGTGGTCTGGAACCAGCGGGCCGAGCCGAAGAGCGCGCCACCGATGATGTTCAGTGCCACAAGAACGATGATGATGCCCAGGTACAGGCCGCGGTTGACCGCCGCCCACAGGTGGTAGTCTATGGCCGCCATAGCCAGCATCACCACCAAACCGGCGATGGCAAATATGATCTGTCGTTGGACGAGGGGGGTGGTTTCGGTCAGTTCGATGTTCCCGGCCACCGCCGAGCGGATCATGATGACCCCGAAAATGACCAGGATCACCACGGCGCCCAGCAGCCAGAAATCGAAATGCCGCCAGACTTGACTACGCATACGCTATCCCGACCGGCGCCTCGATACGCTCCGCAAGGGGATGTCGGCGATCAGGCGCTGGGCGCGGCCGTCGCGCTCCAAGGCGATGTGAACCGCGGCCGGGTCAATCTCAACGTGCCGCGAAATGGTCGTCAAGAGATCGTCCTTCAACGCTTCCAGCACGGCGGGCGTGATGTCGGTCCGGTCGTGGACCAGGACCAGTTGCAGGCGCTCTTTGGCGCTATCGGCGCTTCGTTTGCGGCCCCTGAGACGTTCGAAAAAGCTCATATCACTTCCTCCCCGCGAACAGGCGCTGCCAAAGATTACCCTGGTCATCCAGGGCCATGAAGGGCACATCAACGCCCTTTAGTCGTTGGGCGATATTGCGGAAGGCCTGCCCGGCCCGGCTCTTTGGGTCGAGGGCCACCGGCGTACCCCGGTTGGCGGCCACGATCACATCATCATCCTCCGGGACGATCCCGATCACTTTCACGGCCAGCAGGTCCACCACGTCGTCTGCGGAGAGCATGTCGTGGCGTTTGACCATGGCCGGGTTGAGGCGGTTGATGACCAGGGAAGGCGTGTCCTTCTCTTCGGCTTCCAAAATGCCGATTACCCGGTCGGCATCCCGCACCGCCGAGACCTCCGGATTGGTCACCACCACCACCCGGTCTGCCGGGGCGATGGCGTTCTTGAAGCCGCGCTCGATCCCGGCCGGGGAGTCGATCAGGATCCAATCGTACTCGCCGCGCAGCTCGTCGCACAGGCGCACCATGTCGCTGGGCGAGACCGCGCTCTTGTCACGCGTCTGGGCTGCCGGGATAAGGTAAAGCTCCGGCAGGTGTTTGTCGCGGATCATGGCCTGGCGCAGGCGGCAGCGGCCTTCGACCACGTCCACCAGGTCGTAGACGATCCGGTTTTCGAGGCCCATGATCACATCCAGGTTGCGCAGGCCGATGTCGCCGTCAATGCAAACCACTTTCTCGCCGGCGGCCGCCAGGGCCACGGCCAGGTTTGCCACCGCGGTAGTTTTTCCAACCCCGCCTTTTCCAGAACCAATCGTAAGCACAGTTGACATTGTCACATCCCTAATGTTTATCCGGGTGCCAGGGCTCGGCCACGAGCTGGCCGTCCTTCAAGCGGACGATTTCTGGCACGGGGGTCTTGCGCTGCTTGGGAGCCAGGGCGATCTCGCCCGCGATCCGCAACTGCTGGGGCGAAAGGTCGAGAGCGCAGACCGACGCAGCGGCATTCCCCTCGGCCCCGGCATGGACCATACCCCGCAGCCGTCCCCAGACGATCACGCTTCCTCCGGCGACAATCTCCGCCCCGGGGTTGACGTCACCCAAAACGACGATGTGGCCGGGATATTCGACGCGCATCCCGGAGCGCAAGGTTTTGTCCACCCACAGGGCTTTATCCGCTTCGACAGTTTCCAGCGGAGCGCGCGGGACTTCGGGCGTGGGCCGGGCCAGACGCGTCGCCAACCCGAGCAGTTGAGCCGTCTTCTCGGTGGACGGGGAGTCGCTCAGGACGGCCCAGAGAGCCACCCCCTGCTCCGAGAGCGCGTCCCGCAGCTCCGACACATCCGACACGTGGAGCGCCTGCGGGCCGACGTCCAGCGCCAGCCGCGCTCCCCGGAAGAAGGATTCCCGCTCCTGAATCTGGTTCAACAAAAGACCGCGCAACTCCTCCCAGCGGCCATCTGGAAGGGTCACCAGCAGGCTGTCACGCAATCCTTTAATCTTGAGCGTAAGTGGCGAGGCGCTCATGCACTGAACTTCCCGAAGATCACTATCCGCAAATTCCTGTGAAGAGATTAAGCTCCGGCGGCGCAGAACGCCGCCGGGCTGAATTATAGCATGTTCCCGCAGCGGGTTTCACTGCGAAATCATTGCGCTGCCTTCATTACACGAAAGGACTTAACCGCCGCCGCTGAGCGAAATATCAATGGATTTCAGCTCGAAGTAGGCCCTAATCACGTCCGCCACGATTGGCGCTGCCACCGTCCCGCCTTCTCCGGCATTGTAGGCAAAGGCTACGACCGCGATCTCCGGGTCTTCGAAAGGCGCGAAAGCCACGGACCAAGCATGGGTCTGCCACTGGCCGAACCGGCAGCGGTCGTTGGCCCTGGCAACGTCATCGCAATATTCGGCCGTGCCGGTTTTGCCCGCCGCAGGGATGGGGAACTCCTCCGGTTCATAGAAGACATTGTGGAGCGTGCCGGTCGGGTCGGTAACGGCCAGGCGCATCCCATTCTGGACCGCTTCGACCACCCACGGTTGGACGGTTTTCATCTTCCCGGTCTCTTCACAATATCCGTCTTCATCGCAGACATAATCTTTGATCAACGGATCAACGGTGATGTCCCAGCGTTGATGAGGCGTAAACGGCGAGATCTGGAAGCTGTTCTCAGCGGTCGGTTCGTCGGTAACAGTCCCATCGTCCGGGTTGAACCACTTCGTCACCACCTGACCGCGCCCGTCCACGATCTCGCGGACGACGGTCGGCTTCATCTGCTTGCCATCGTTGGCAATCGTCGCCGCCGACATCAGTACCTGCAGCGGCGTGGATAGGACGTACCCCTGCCCCACGCTGGCGATGTAGGTATCCCCGGTGGACCAGTTCTCGCCCTGGTTGATGCGTTTCCATTGTTTGGTCGGGATCAGGCCGTCCTGTTCGCCGGGCAGTTCGATGCCGGTCGGTTCGTCATACCCCAGAGCGCGCGCGTACTGGTAGAGGCGGTCAATTCCCAGGCCGATCGGGATCTCGGTCTTGTAACCGCCCCCAAGTTTGTAGAAACAGACGTTGCTCGAATAGGCGATGCAATGCAGGAAATCCAGCCGCCCAAAACCGCCGGGGTTGATGACGCCATTGCGCTCGTAGATCCAGTCCACGAAGTCTTGCTCGCGGCCGGGGTCGTTGGGCGAGAATTTCCAGGTCAGGGTCAGCTTGCCGGGGGTCTCGACGATGGTGTGCAGGTCTACCACGCCTTCGTTCAACGCGCCGGTCGCAGTGGAAAGTTTGAAGACCGAACCGGGCGGATATTCCGAGGAAATCGCATTGTTCAGCAATGGGTGGCGCGGGTCCTGCTCCAACTGGTTATAGTAATAAGCGGGGATGATGCGCGCAAAGCGGTTATTCTCGTAAGACGGGTAGGAGACCATCGCCAGGATTTCGCCCGTTTTGGGATTCATGGCGATCACCACCCCGCTCGATATGCGGATTTCGTTGAACCAGGTATTCCAAAAATTGATCCGGCCGACGAGCGCTGCCTGGGCCGCTTCCTGGAGGCGGGTGTCAATCGTCAACACCAGGTTGTTTCCCGGAACGGGCGCGGTTGGCGATTCGAGGTTGCGCAGTTCCTGGCCGGCCACGTCCACCTCAACGACACGCGTCCCGTTCTTGCCGAGCAGCGCGTCGTCGAAGGCCAGTTCTGCGCCGGCGTAACCCACCTTGTCACGGCCGACCTCGAACCCGAGGCCTTGATAATAGTCCGCAGCCGCTTCGGGGATCGGGCCAAGGAATCCGACCACGTTGGCGGTCAAAACACCGGTCGGGTAGTCGCGCACGGCCTCGATCTGGACCGACACCCCCGGCCAGTCCACGGACTTTTCGCGCACCATGCGCGCCACTTCTTCGTCCACGTTGCATTTGATTTTGGCCGGGCTATAGGGCTTGAGCGAATCGCCAAGTTCCACCAATTGAGCGATACCAGGGCCGTCGGTACATTCGGCCAGCAATTTGGCGTCCTCCACCGTGCCGGAATTGACCGGCACACCAATCACAGCCGAGAGTTCGCGGTAAACGCGTTGGATGTCCGCGTCGTCGTCCGGCAGTTGGGCCGGGACGATGACGACGTTATACGAGGCCACGTTGCGGGCCAGCACGATCCCGTTGCGGTCATAGATAATGCCGCGCGGGGCGGGCACGGTGCTAGACACGGTGTAGTTGTCAACCGCACGATTCGTCCAGGTATCATGTTCGATGATCTGATATTGCACCAGGCGGGCCGTCATCAACCCGAATACCAGTAAAATCACCCCCGCAAAGAAATAGGTGCGCCAGAGTGCAATCCGAGTATCTGGCGCGGGGGAGCTGTTTGCGCTCATAAAGTCTCCTCTACTGGATAAAGCCAGTTGGCCAGGTCAACGATCAAAGTCCGGACCGGAACGGCCAGCAGCATATTCAACAACAGGCTGGGCAAGATTACCAGCCCCAGGGCATCGTCCAGGGCGATGGGCCTCCCCATGATCTGGAGGGCCGCGAACGTCAACAAGTTTACCACCCACGAACCCGTAAAGACCACCGCGAACAGGGCCAGGACGGGCACTTGCCAGAAACGTTGCTGCAACAGCCGCGCCAGCCCCACGACAATCAGGTATCCGACAACCGGCACGAACCAGGGGACGCCTGAAACCAGTCCGATCATCAGGCCACCCAGCACCGCCCAATGCCAGGCTGATGTCACCTGTTCCTGGATGGCCAGGGCTGCCAGCGTGACCAGCATCAGGTCCGCCGCGCCGGAAAGCAGGGTCAGCCGGCTGAAAATTGTCGTCTGGAGCATCAGCACCAGGAACAAAACCGGAAAAGCAACCAGGTTTCGCATAGATCAGGGGACGGTCTCAGGGATGAGCGGGGTAATATCTATGGCCCGGAAATTGGTGATGACCAGGACGATCTGCAAACGGGTGAAGTCCACTACCGATTGGACGGTGGCCTGCTGGAAGAGTTCGTAGTCCAGTTTGCGGACGTTGACGATCTGCCCGACGACGATATCAGCCGGGTAACCGCCGCCCAGCCCGGAGGTCAGAACGACGTCTCCCGCTTCGACGGTGGCGTCCTGCGAGATCATATCCAACGACAGGTCGCCCGTCAGCGAGCCGAGCAGCATAGCATCCGTCTTCGATTTTTGCAGGTGGACGTTGACCGATGAAGCCGGGTCGGTGATGAGCATGACCCGGGCCGCGTTGGCGATGACCGCGTCCACGCGGCCGACCAGGCCCTGGTCGGTCACGATCGGCATCCCACGCTGGACGCCGTCGTTCGAGCCGCGGTTGATGATCACATAGTGGAGGAACGGACTCGGGTCCCGCCCGATGACGGCCGCGGCCATGTAGGTGTTCTCAGGCTTGGCCGTGGCGTAGTCCACCAGAGCCGAGAGGACATCCGTCTCGGCGACTTTTTGTTCGAGGGTAATGACCTCGGCCTGCAAACGGGCGACTTCCGCTTCCAGTTCGGCGTTGCGCTGGATCAGGGTGGCGCTTTCGCGGGGCGCGGTCAGGAAATCCTGGATGGCCAGGTAACGCACCGAGACCCATTCCTGGATGCCCAACAACGAACCGGAGAACAAGGTGGAGGCCCGCCCAAAATATCCCCCGAATGCCAGCAACAGGATGCCGCCCACAACCAAAAAGACGATGATCGTCTGGATCGAGCGAGATAAGAAATCTCTCATATTTAACCCTTGAAAGCGCATCGCCCGCCGGAGCGGGCGATGTGGATGCTTTTTCTAGGCCCGGTCGTGACGGGTACTGCCGCGCTCCAACCCGACAAGATATTTTCGCATATTTTCGAAATCATCCAACACCAGCCCGGTGCCGCGCACCACGCAGGTAAGCGGGTCTTCGGCCTGCCAGACGCGCAAATTGAGTTCGTCGGCCAGGCGGTCGGCCAGGCCTTGCAGCAACGCGCCGCCGCCGGCCAGGCAAATGCCGATGTCCATCAGGTCGGCGATGATCTCCGGCGGGGCTTCGTCCAGGGCATCCCGGATGGTATCCACGATCACCTGCACCGACCCGGCCAGGGCCTCGCGGGCCTCGATCGAGGAGACCTCGATGGTTTCCGGCAGGCCGGTCACCAGGTTGCGCCCGCGTACTTCGTAAGTCTTTTCCACAGGCAGCGGGAAGGCCGAGCCGATTGCCATTTTGACCTGTTCGGCCACGCCTTCGCCAATGAGCAGGTTGTATTTGTTGCGCACGTACTGGACGATGTCGTGGTTCATCTCGTCGCCTGCCACCCGCAGGGAGCGGGAGACGACCACGCCGCTCATAGACATGCAGGCCACCTCGGTTGTGCCGCCGCCGATATCCACGACCATACTGCCGCGCACTTCGTTGATGGGCAAACCGGCTCCCAGGGCCGCGGCGACAGGTTCCTCGATCAGGTAGGCTTCACGCGCCCCCGAGGCCATGACCGCGTCGTAAACGGCGCGCTTCTCGACCTCCGTCACGCCGGCCGGGATGCCGACCACCACCCGCGGGCGCGGCAGCGGCACCACGCTTTGTTCGTGGACCCGGCCGATGAAATATTCCAGCAGGTATTGGGTCACGTCGAACTCCGAGATGACGCCATCCCGCAGGGGCCGGACAACGATCACGTTACCCGGCGTGCGCCCCACCATCTCTTTGGCTTCGAGGCCAATCCTGAGCGGTTGACGCGTGCGTTTGTCAATTGTCACCCATGAAGGTTCGTTAATGACAATCCCCTTGCCGCGTACATGGACGAGCGTGTTGGCGGTTCCCAGGTCAATGCCAATATCGAGGGAAAACAGGCCGAGGAGCCAGTTGATGGGGTTGAAGGCCAAGTGGGTCTCCGCAAAGTTAAAAAATGCCGGCACGTAGAATGCCGCAAAACATTATACCATGCGCGTTAGATGAACATATCCGCAGCCCTGGCTCAGTTCGTGGAAATCGGCTGAACCGACTCTCGGCTTTCTTTGGGCCGTGGTAGATGTGCCCGGTGATCAACTGGTATTGGCAGAAGTGAAGTAT
>DYLB01000018.1 GCA_020722305.1 Anaerolinea thermophila
GAAGAAAGCTCATCCGCTATCAGGAGGTGAAAGAATAGAGACATTTATCCGAAAACTCAAGAGAACAGTTGCCAACTTTTTGAAACAGAATGGAGATTCGATGAGAACCAAGCCTTCTTTCCCGCTCAAGTTGCGAGCTTTCGCCTTCCTTGCCATTGCCAGCCTGCTTGTGACTGCATTATTGGCTGCGCCAGCCCAAACCCAACCGGCCAGCGCCTCCGCCTCTCAACAGGACCGGGCCGGCGGTCCGCTGACCCCGCAGGTCTCCCGCGCCCTGAATGTGGGTAAGACCGCCCCGCTGGGTTCGGTCCCGCCGACGAACCCGGCTACCGCGCTCAAGCGGGAACCGATCCCCGGGATCAACCGTCCCATCCCACGCCCGGGGGCCGGCCGGCGGGGACCGGATCCCAGCAACGTGTTCGTCGAGCCGCTGGAAGTGCCGGAACCGCTCTTCGCCTCCTCCTGGCCGCCGGTCCGCTCCTTCGACGGCCTGGACGCGGTGGATGATTTCAACACCATCGCCGCCACTTACGCCCCGTCCGATACCGACGGCGCCGTCGGCCCGAACCATTACATGCAGATAGTCAACTCGATTTTCGCCGTCTACGACAAGGATACCGGCGGGCTGTTGGGCGGCCCCTGGGCCAACAACATCTTCTGGGATGTGGCCAACACCGGCGACGCCTGCGAAGCCACCAACGACGGCGACCCGATCGTGCTTTACGACCAGTTGGCCGACCGCTGGCTGATCAGCCAGTTCGCCCTGCCCAATTACCCGGCTGGCCCATTCTATGAGTGTATCGCCATCTCCGCGTCCGGCAATCCACTGGAGAATTGGTACATCTATACCTTTCAGATCAGCGCCACCAAGATGAACGACTACCCCAAATTCGGCATCTGGCCGGACGGCTACTACATGTCCGTCAACCAGTTCACACAGAATGTGTTCGACTGGGGCGGCTCCGGAGCGGTAGCCTTCGAGCGTGACCAGATGCTGCTCGGCAACCCGGCCCAGATGGTCTACTTCGACAACGCGACCGATGACATCGGCGGCCTGCTGCCCTCCAACCTGGAAGGCACGGTCACGCCCGCAGTTGGCACACCCAACTACTTCGTCCAGGCCTCGGATGACGCCTGGGGCACCACCGCCGACGACGAACTGCGCGTCTGGGAATTCCACGTGGATTGGACCACCCCGGCCAACTCTACCTTTACTGCGGTCGCCGACCTGGTCACAAACCCCTTCGACAGCGAAGTATGCGCCGGTTACAACCGCGACTGTATCGCCCAGCCCGGCACGACCCAAAAACTGGACGCCATTTCCGACCGGCTGATGTTCCCGCTCAACTACCGCAATTTCGGCACCCACGAAAGTATGGTCGTCAACCACACCGTGGATATGGGCGCGGACCACGCCGGAATCCGCTGGTATGAACTGCGCAACACCGGCTCCGGCTGGAGCATCTACCAGCAGGGCGATTACGCCCCCGACGGCGACCAGCGCTGGATGGGCAGCATCTCCCTCGACAGCCAGGGCAACCTCGCCCTGGGTTACTCGGTCTCCAGCTCGACCACCTACCCCTCCGTACGCTACACCGGACGCCTGGCCGGCGAGCCGCTCGGCAGCATGACCCTGGGCGAAAGCTCCCTGGTCGAGGGCAGCGGCTCCCAGTTGGGCATCAACCGCTGGGGCGACTACAGCGCCATGCTGGTTGACCCGCTGGACGACTGCACCTTCTGGTACACCCAGGAATACGTCAAAACCACCGGCTCCTTCAACTGGGACACGCGCATCGGCGCGTTCAAAGTCCCGACCTGCGGCGCGGCCTGGGGCTCCCTGAGCGGCACGGTGGATGACGGTGTCAACCCGATCCAGGACGCGCTCGTCACCATCACCGGCGGCGCGACGGCCACTACCGACGCCAGCGGGGCGTATTCCTTCCCCAGCCTGCCCGCCGGGTCCTATGACATGACCGTCACCAAGTACGGTTACAACGACGGCACGGCCAACGGCGTGGTCGTCAGCGACGGCAACGCCACCACCCAAAACTTCAGCCTGAGCCTCCTGCCCAAATTCACCGTCTCTGGCACCGTGACCGACGCCAATACCGGCAAGCCGCTTTCGGCCCAGATCTACATCCCCGAATACCCCGGCAGCCCCATTTCCACCAATGCTTCCGGGCAATACTCGGTCGATCTCCCGGACGGCGTGACCCACCACTTCACCGTCGTGGCAACCGGCTACCTGAACGGGACCGCCACCGTCACCCCCGCCGGGGCGCCCATCACCCAGGACTTTGCCCTCGAAGCAGACCTGGCTGCCTGCACCGCTCCCGGATACACCTTCCTCCTCGGCTTTTCGGAGGACTTCAACTCGGCCTCCTTCCCGCCCACCGGCTGGAACGTGACCGACGTCGCCGGGAACGGGGTCGTCTGGGATTCGAGCAGCGCCTGGGGCGACGGCAACTACACCGGCGGCTCTGGCGATGCGGCAGATGCGAACAGCGACGCCTTTGGCATAATGGATTTCGACACCATTCTCACCACGCCGTCCATCAACGTCGCCGACCTCCCCGCCCAGACCCTGACCTACCTGGCCAACTACCAGAACTATGCCTTCCTGGATTACCTCGACCTGGATATCAACGTGGATGGCGACGGCTGGGTGAACGTTCTGCGCTGGAACGAAGACCACGGTTCCCAATACAGCCTCCCCGGCGAGAGCGTGACCGTTGACCTGTCCACGTATCTGACCGGCGCGACCAGCTTCCAACTCCGCTGGCACTACTACGACCCGCACCCTAATGACTGGGACTGGTACGCCCAGGTGGATGACGTCAAAATTGGCGGGTGTATGCTGTCCAAGACGAGCACGTTCCGCTCCCAGGCCGTCAACGACGGCTGGGTGCTGGAATCGACGGGATACAGCAACCAGGGCGGCACGCGGAACTCGACCGCCGCCACCTTCCGCCTGGGCGATGCCATGCGCAACCAGCAATATCGCTCGATCCTGTCGTTCTACACCGCTTCCCTGCCTGATAGCGCCAGCATCATCTCGGCCAAGCTCAGCATCAGGAAACAGGGGCTGGTAGGCACCAATCCCTTCGACACCCATGGCGGCCTGAAGGTTGACATCCGCAAGTGGCGCTTCGGGACTTCGGCGGCCTTGCAGCTCACCGACTTCCAGGCCGCGGCCAGCAAGAATCTGGTCGGGACCTTCAATAAGACCCCGGTCAACAGCTGGTACACGGCCAACCTGAGCAGCCAGGCCTTCCCTTACCTCAACCTGACCGGCCTCACCCAGTTCCGCCTGCGCTTTGCCATAGACGACAACAACGACTTCAACGAAGACTACATGGCGTTCTTCAGCGGCAACGCGAGCTGGTGGGCCAGGCCGAAGTTAATCGTAACGTACTATTACGTCCCGTAATGCCGGTCACGGCGGGTCACGGTTGCGAAGTCCCCGAAGGGGAAACTGCAATCTGCAAGACCCAACCTGCCCGATCTGTCCCCTAAAAGTGCGGCCGTCAGGCCGCACTTTTAGCTTTGACAACAACCCTGGCTGGCTCTATAATGCCTTCGGCGCTCCAACCCGTTCTTGCCTCAAGAAAACAAATGAAATTCAACCGCAACCTCGTCATTCTGTTCGCTACCCTGGTCATCCTGATGATCGGATTTGGCATCATCATCCCCATCCTGCCTTTCTACGTCGAAATGCTGGGCGGCTCCGGCCTCGCCATGGGCATGTTGATGGCCATCTTCTCGCTGATGCAGTTCCTCTTCTCGCCCATTTGGGGTTCCCTGTCTGACCGTTTCGGGCGCAAACCAATCCTGCTGATCGGCGTCTTCGGCAACGCCGTTACGATGCTGCTGCTGGGTGTCTCCACCAATATCCCGATGCTGATCACCATGCGCGGGCTGGCAGGTATCTTATCCTCCGCCACTCTGCCTACGGCTTACGCCTTCATCAGCGACAGCACGGACGAAAAAGACCGCGGCGGCGGGATGGGCGTCGTCGGCGCGGCGATGGGATTGGGCATGGTGCTCGGCCCCAGCGTGGGCGGCATCTTCTCCACCATCTCGATCCAGGCGCCCTTCTACTTCGCCGCCGGGCTTTCTCTGCTGGCGGTCGCGTTGATCTGGTTCTTCCTGCCCGAATCGCTCCCCCTCGAAAAACGCAGCCAGGAGGCACACTTCAAAGGCCCGCAGTTGAGCGCCCTGGTCACAGCTCTGTCCGGGCCGGCCGGCTTCCTGTTCTTTACGGCTTTCATGGTCAGCTTCGCCATAACCAATTTCGAGGGCATCTTTGCCTTTTACGCCCAACAGCGCTACCAGTTCGACGCCAGGACGATCGGCATCATCCTGACGGCGGTGGGGACGGTCAGCTTCCTCGTCCAGGGCGGCCTGACCGGGGCCGCCACCCGCAAATTCGGGGACGTGTGGGTCATCAAGGCTTCCTTGATCGGCTCGGCTGTCGGCTTTGCCATCATGCTCGCCGCCAAAGACCTGGCCGGGGTGATCATCACCACTTCCATCTTCATCTTCAGCAACGCCATGCTGCGCCCGGCGGTCTCCTCCCTGATCTCCAAAAACGCCGGGATGGGTCAGGGCATTGCCATGGGGCTGACCAACTCCTACATGAGTCTGGGGCGCGTCATGGGGCCGCTCTGGGCCGGCGTCGTCCTCGACTTCGACCTGCGCTATCCATTCTTTACGGGGGCGATCATCATGTTCCTGGGCTTCATCGCCAGCCTGTTCTTCCTGAAAGAGCAGGCACCCGGGGAGCGTTCCGAGACCGCCCAAGTCCCCAGTTTGGATTGAAAACTGAAGCCAAAGCCCCGCTCCTGTGAAAGAAGCGGGGCTTTGGCAATCGAATATCGTTCCACTCAATCTGCTGGCGACATGACCGGCACGACCCGGCGTTGGGCCAGGAACCCTTCCACGGTAAAGATGATTAGCGCCAGCCAGACGATGCTGAAACCGACCAGCCGGTCGTGGGCAAACGGTTCGCGGTAGACCAGCACACCCAGCAGGAATTGCAGCGTGGGGGCGACGTATTGCAGGATGCCGACCAGCGAAAGCGGGATGCTGCGCGCCGCCGAAGCGAACATCAACAACGGGACGGTGGTCACCACCCCCGCGCCGGCCATCAGCGCACTGGACCCGAAGCCTGCGCGCCCAAACGAGCCGGTCCCACCCGCCTCGGCCAGGACCAGGTATCCCACCGCCGGCAGGAACAGGATCCCGGTCTCGAGCGCCAGCCCGAAGAGCGACCCCAGCGGCGCGATCTTCTTCACCAGCCCGTAGATCGCAAAGGTAAAGGCCAGGGTCAGGGCGATCCACGGGAGCCGGCCGTAAGCCAGGGTCAGGTAAAGCACGCCGGCCGTCGCCAGCCCGACCGGAAGCCACTGCCAGGGACGCAGGCGCTCGCGCAGGAAGAACACGCCCATCAGCACGCTCAACAAGGGGTTGATGAAATAGCCCAGGCTGGTCTCGACGATATACCCGGCATTTACGCCCCAGACGTAGGTCAGCCAGTTGACGCCGAGCAGCAAGCCCGCGGCGGTGTAAATCAGCACCACCCGCTTCGATGAAATCGCCTTCCTGAAAGCCCCCCACTGGCGGGCGGCCAGGAGGATGATCACCAACAGCACGAACGACCAGACAATCCGGTGGCCGATCAACTCGATGGCCGGGATGCCTTGCAGCCATTTCCAGTAGATGGGGAACAGCCCCCATAATCCATAAGCCCCGATCCCGTACAGGATACCTTTTTTCATATCTTCAACTGCTCCTCAAAAAGTCTCTATCGGCTGACGCCCGGCGTACCCGGCTTCGATCTCGTGCCAGTAGGCGATCTCTCCTTCGCCGTGCTGCCAGCACAGGTAAACCTCGCGTCCGCCGCGCCAGGCCGGGAAGTCCAGCAGGCCCAGGTTCAAATCCTTGAGGTGCGCGCCCGTCTCCTGGATCAGATGGACCAACACGTCCAGGCGTTCGAATTCCAGCGCCACCAGGCTGGCGGTGTGGCTGCCGCCGTTGCCCACCGCCTGGGCCACCACCGGCCAGATCTCCGGCCCGCGCCGGATCAACTCCTCGCGGATGGATTGGATCTCGTCCATCCAGGGGCGGATGTCTTCAAGAGCCGCGTTGGCTTCTTCCAATGTGAAATAGCGGGGCATGATCTCTCCTTCGAAGCGAAAGTATACTCCCGAAGACCAAGGCAGGCCTCCGGGATTTCGGGAACCCCGGAGGCCTGGCGTTGCAGTGCCGATCGGATCCGAGCTAGATTTTCACCCGCCGCAGGCGCAGGCTGTTGCTCACCACCGACACGCTGCTGAACGCCATCGCCAGCGCCGCTAGCATCGGGTTGATGTAGCCCAACGCCGCGGCCGGGATGAGGATCACGTTGTAGAAAAAGGCCCAGAACAGGTTCTGCTTGATCGTGCCGAGGGTCTTACGAGAGAGCGCAATCGCCCGCGCCACCCCGCGCAAGTCGCCGCTGATCAGCGTCACCGGAGCGGCGGCCATAGCCACGTCCGTGCCGGTGCCGATGGCGATGCCCACGTCGGCCTGGGCCAAGGCCGGGGCGTCGTTGATCCCGTCGCCGACCATGGCAACCACATTTTTGATTTGCGATTTTTGATTGACGATTTCGGATTGCAGGCGCTTGACTTCAGCCGACTTTCCTTCGGGCAACACTTCAGCCAATACAGTATCCACGCCGACCTGTTTCGCAATCGCCTCGGCGGTCTTCTGGTTGTCGCCGGTGATCATCACCACTTTCAGGCCCATTTTGTGCAGGTCTTCAATGGCCTGGCGCGACTCATCCTTGATCGTATCGGCCACGGCGATCACGCCGCGCACCTCCCCGTCCACCGCCACCAGCATGGCCGTCTTGGCCTCGGATTGCAGACGGACGACCTCGCGCTCCAGCCCGTTCAGTTGGTAGGACCGGGATTCCATCATGCGGACATTGCCTACGGCTACCGAGCGTCCCTGGACTTCGGCCTGGACTCCGTGCCCGGCCTCGGCCCTGAACCCGGCCGGTTCCGTTAAAGCCAGCCCGCGCCTGGTCGCCTCGGCCCAGATCGCCTCCCCCAGCGGATGCTCGGAGCCGCGTTCGACCGACGCCGCCAGGGTCAACAGTTCTTCACTGGTCACTGATGACTGGTTACGGATAACGATGTCTGTCACCGCCGGTTGCCCTTTCGTGATCGTGCCGGTCTTGTCCAGCACCACCACCGAGACGCGCCCGGCGCGTTCCAGCGCTTCCGAGTTGCGGAACAGGATGCCCGCCTCGGCCCCCTTACCTGTGCCGACCATCACCGCGGTCGGCGTGGCCAATCCCATGGCGCAGGGGCAGGCGATCACCAGCACCGCCACGAAATTGATCAGCGCCCGCGTGAACGGGTCGTAAAAGTACATGTCGCTGGTTTGCACGCCCGGCGGGACGAGGAAATACCAGACCAGGAAGGTCGCAATCGCAATCACGATCACAATCGGGACGAAAACTGCCGAGACCTGGTCGGCCAGTTTCTGGATCGGGGCTTTGCTGCCCTGGGCTTCTTCCACCAGGCGGATGATCTGGGCCAGGGCGGTTTCCTTGCCCACTTTTGTGGCCTCGAACTTGAGCAGGCCAAGCTTGTTGAGCGTCGCGCCCGTCACCGGGTCACCGGGGGCTTTTTCCACCGGCAGCGACTCACCCGTCAGCATCGATTCGTCTACGGCGGAATTGCCCTCGACCACCACCCCGTCCACCGGGATTTTTTCGCCGGGGCGCACGATGACGATGTCGCCGACGATCACCTCGTCCACGGGTACTTCCATTTCGGTTCCCGCGCCTGCCCCGAGCTCGGTCGAGGGGCGGATAATGTGGGCGGTTTTGGCCCGCAGTCCCATCAGTTTCTTGATTGCTTCGCTGGTACGGCCTTTGGCCCGGGCTTCCAGGAATTTGCCGAGGCGGATGAGGGTGATGATCACCGCGGCGGTCTCGAAATACTGGTGGCCGTTGATGATCCACAGCGTGACCGGGATCGAGTAGAAGTAGGCCACCGAGGAGCCGAGGGCGATCAGCACGTCCATGTTGGCCGAGCGGTTGCGCAAGGCTTTGTAGGCTCCCACGTAATACTGCCAGCCGACGTAGAATTGCACCGGCGTCGCCAGCGCCCACAGGATGTAATTGAACCACCAGCGGGTGCGTAACATGTCCATCCCATGCAGGTCGGGGTAATAGAACAGGTCGGGCAGCAAGCGGAAGCCGGAGGCCATCGAGAGCAGGAACAGCGGCACGGTGAAGATCACGCCGATGATGAGCAGGCGGCGCTGTTCGTTGATCTCGCGCTCGCGGGCCTGGGCTTCGGCGTCTTCGGCTGCGCCGCCGAGTTCGAGAGCCTCGAAACCGGCAGCCGCCACCGCCCGGCGGATCTCCGCCGGGGAGACGACGGTCGGCACGTATTTGACGCGAGCCTTTTCGGTGGTGAAATTGACTTGGGCTTCCACCACCCCGTCCAGGCTGGACAAAACTTTTTCCAGGCGGCGGGCGTCGTTATCGTCCGAAAGGCGTTTGATCGCCAGGTCGGTCTCGCCGGTGGCGATGCCGTAGCCGGCGCGTTCGACGCGTCCGATCAGGTCCGGCAGGGCCACCAGGGACGGATCGAATTCCACAGTGGCGCGCTCGGATGACAGGTTGACGACTGCGCCGCCAACGCCGTCAAGTTTTTTCAGGCTGCGCTCGACCGTGGCGACACAGTTGGCGCAGGTCATTCCGGTAACAGGGAGGGTAAGTTGTTTGGTTTCGCTCATGGGAGAATTTGACGCGCTACGCAAAACGGGATGCGCCTCGCGCCGCGCGTATTGCGTAAGGGAGCCGCGTATTTACGCCGCGACAGGATAATTGATCTCGGCCATCAAGGCTTTGATCTCGTCTTCGGAAGCCGGGGCGTCGAAGGTGATCTCGACCAGTTTGGTGTCATTGTGGGCCACGACTGACTGAACGCCTTCCAGCTCGGAGACTTCGTTCTGGATGGTGTGAACGCAGTGCATACAAGAAATGTTGGGAACGGAATAGGTAACGGTGGTCATGGATTTTCTCCTTTTGGTATTTGGATTTTGAATTATTTGACTCTGCTGCAAAAACCTTTAACGCAAAGTCGCCATGATACAAAGGCGCAAAGAAAACCTGTTTTTGTTTCCAAAAACGCGCTTTTTCCGCTTGTAAACGGCGATTTGCGCAAATTTAATTGACAAAACTTGGCGGCTTTGCGGCTCGGCGTCTTAGCGTTAAAGATTTCGACCTTTTTGCAGTGGAGTCATTATTTGCGATAGAACCAGATCGCGCCTGCGACGAAGAGTACGATTGCCAGCAGGTTGGCAAACCCGGAAATCACTGAACTCAATGGGGCGCTGACCAGGAAAATGGCAACGAGCATCAGCACCAGTGAATTTTTCTCGTTTTTGGTCATGGTTTCACCTCAATCCTTGCGAAGGTTCTGAAACCTTCGCAAGGATATCAATGCTACACCTTTGTAGCGGTCTCGAAAACATCGGTGATCTCGTGCAAGACGCGCTCCCGCTCCGCAGGGTCTTCGCCGCGGATGGCGGTGGTCACGCACGAGTTGAGGTGATCCTCCAGAATGGCCGTGCTGACCTTGTTCAACGCGCCCTGCACCGCCTGTATCTGGCGGATGACATCTATGCAGTAAGCATCTTCCTCCACCATGCGGATGATGCCGCGCATGTGGCCTTCGATGGTTTTCAGCCGGCGTAAGTTTTGCTCGTTGTGCATCGCAGTTCCTTTCAGCCCCCCCCAGGGGGGTAGGGATATTGTAGGGCAGGCGCTCAAATTTGTCAAGAGAAATCTCGCCAGAATTATCCAAATTTGCGCCGGCGCAAAGACGAATTTGGGAGCAGGCACTATCCTATAGCTATGATGGTCGTCCTACAACTCGACCCGCAGAGTAAAGTTTCCGAAACCCTGCGCGTTCATCCGCAAACCGCCAGGGTCTTCGTCGAGCTGCGAACCGACTGCGTCGGCTGCATCGCCGCCCGGTTCTGTTCGTTGCGGGACGTGGCCCTGACCTACAACCTCGACCTGGAGGAGTTGCTGTCTGAGCTGCAAACGGCCATTCGATCCCCCATCTCTTAGCCGTAAGTCACGCTTCAAGCGTGACCTACATCTGGAGGTGCATCACGCTAATTTCCAATGAACCAAGATTTGCGCGCATAAGGCAAATGTTGCGCGGTAATACTATAGATTCCGATTGGAGGAGAAATGCGAAAGATCACATTCCTGTTCGTCCTGGGCTTGCTGGCGCTGGCCCTGTCTGCCTGCGGTGGAGCTGAACCCGCCGCTGGTCCGTACACCACCGAAACCGCCCTGCAAGCTTTCCAAACGGGCGCTTGCGGCAGTTGCCACATCATCCCCGGCGTGCCGAACGCCACTGGCGTCATCGGCCCGGACCTGACCGAGATCAACACCCTCGCCGCCGAACGCATCGCCAGCGGCGAATACACCGGCTCCGCCAAAACCGCCGAAGACTACATCCACGAGAGCGTGCTCCAGCCGGATGCTTTTCTGGCCCCGGACTGCAACGGCAGCCCCTGCCAGGCCGGGTTGATGCCCGCCAATTTCGAAGATCTGCTCGACAAGACCGAGATCAACGCTATCGTCACCTACCTGGCTGGGTTGCCTGAAACCGCTTCCGGCGCGTCGTCCACCACCGGCGAAGTCCCGCTGGCTGAAACCCCATCCCTCACGGATGAAGAATTTGCCTGGGCCAAGCAGACCTTCTTCGAGCGCTGCGCCGGCTGTCACGGCACGCTGCGCAAGGGCGCGACCGGCCCGGCCCTCACTCCCGACGTCACCCTCCCCAAAGGCACGCTCGCTCTGGCCTCCATCATCTTCAACGGCACGACCAAAGGCATGCCCGACTGGGGCAAACAGGGCATTCTGACCCAGGCCGAGACTGAGACGATGGCGAAATTCCTGCAAAACGAACCGCCTGCCCCGCCCGAACTCTCACTCCAGCAAATGAAAGACTCGTGGGAATTGATCACACCGGTGGCCCAGCGACCCACATCGCCGCAGACCGAGCGCGACTGGCAGAACTACTTCATCGTCACTCTGCGCGACGCCGGGCAGGTCGCCGTCATTGACGGGGATACCTTCGAGGTCGTCAGCACCGTAGATAGCGGCTACGCCGTCCATATCACGCGCATGTCGGCTACCGGGCGCTACGCCTACGTCATCGGGCGGGATGGCCGCCTGGCACTGATTGACCTGTGGATGGAGAAACCCGAAGTCGTGGCCCGTGTCCAGACTTGTTACGACGCCCGCTCGGTCGAAGTCAGCAAATACGACGGCGAAGAAGGCGATTTCAGTGACCAATACGCCATCACCGGCTGTTACTGGCCGCCGCACTTCGCCATCCTCGACGGGCAGACCTTGGAACCGCTCAAAGTCGTTTCGACCCGCAGTTACACCGAAGACACTGGCGAGTACCATCCCGAACCGCGCGTGGCGAGCATCCTGGCCTCGCAATACCACCCCGAGTGGATCGTCAACGTCAAGGAAACCGGCCTGATCTGGATCGTCAATTACACCGACCTGCAAAACCTGACTATCAAGCAGATCGAAGCCTCCAAATTCCTGCACGACGGCGGGCTGGACGCCTCCCACCGTTACTTCCTCGTCGCCGCCAACCAGTCGAACCAGGTGGCGGTGGTGGATTTGAAGGAGGACAAACTCCAGGCCATCGTGGACGTGGGCCAGGTTCCCCACCCCGGACGCGGCGCCAACTGGTCCGACCCGGACTTTGGGCCGGTGTGGACCACCCCGCACCTGGGTTCAGCCGAACTGATGTCCATCGGCACTGACCCGGACGGGCATCCTGATTCCGCCTGGAAAGCCGTCCGCACTACGCCCCTGCCCGGATCCGGCAGCCTGTTCGTCAAGACCCATCCCAACAGTCAATGGATTTGGGTGGACATGACCCTCAATCCCGACCCGGCCCTGTCGCGTACCATCTGCGTGGTCGCCAAATCCGACCCGACGAAGACCCACAAGTGCTGGGAGATCGGCAACTACGGACGGGCGGTCCACTTCGAGTACAACAAGGACGGCACGCAGGTCTGGGTCAGCCTGTGGGGTGACGCCAGCAAACCCGGCGAGACCGGCGAGATCGTCATCTACGACGACGCTACGCTCGAGGAAGTCGCCCGCATCCCCGACCTGGTCACCCCGACCGGCAAGTTCAACGTACACAACACGGTGAATGATATTTACTAACCCACGTGGGGCGGGTTGGCAACCCGCCTTACTTCACTGGTACAGGGCGGGATTCCATCCCGCCCCACACCATGACATAGGTGACGGTCATCTCCTCCAAAGATGACCGTCACTTTTACATCTTATGCAATCATGAAATCCAATGGCCGATTTTGGCAAACGATAGTCGTATAATCCCTTCCATGAAACTTAGAACCTGCCTAATTGCATTCCTCACCCTGCTTTCCCTCACTGTCTCTGCCTGCCAGTCTTCGGCGGACGATTTCCGCCGTCAGGTGGCGACCGCGGTGGCGGCAACGGTAGCCGCCCAACCCGTCCCGCAAGAGCCGGGGGCGCAGGCCACGTACACACCGTATCCCATCCCCACGCCTTATCCGACACTGAGCCTGTCCACCTTGTTTTGCAGTTATGAATTTTGCATCGGGCATCCGGTTGACCTGTCGTTCATTGATGTGGTCTTCACCCGTGACCAGGCAACAACCAGTAATTACGCCTACGGGATCATCCTGGCCTTTCGCCCGAACTTGTTCATGCAGGTGCAGTGGACGCTCAAGGCCGGGGAGGCGCGTCCGTATGCCATGCTCGACCTGGTCAAGGACCGGGACGCCTCGCTCGGCAGCCTGCAAGTGGACCAGTTCGGGGAGGTAGTCGTCACCTACGACACGCTGGTCGCGACTTCGACCGCGGAACTGCCGCACGGGGTGATCGCCACCTGGGAGTGCGCCGACCGGGAGTTCGGCTGGAAGGTCTACACGCCGCAAGACGGTCAAGGTGTGGACGTCCTGCGGGAGGCGCTGGAGCGTTTCGATTGCAGCCCGCGCTGATTTTTCTGGTATAATCACAGGCCGTGACTGGTCCTGCGCCTGGTTCCGGCTGGGCGCACGGAGACCTGCAAAATCTTGGAGAAAGGAAGCAAACGTCATGTCCCTTGATAAGGAACACAAGAGCCAGATCATCAACAATTTCCACCGCCACGACGCCGATACGGGCTCGCCGGAGGTGCAGATCGCGATCCTGACCGGGCGCATCACCCAGCTCACCGAGCACCTGCGCGCCAACCGGCACGATGAGTCCTGCCGCCGCGGCCTGCTCAAACTGGTGGGCCGCCGCCGCCGCCTGCTGGCTTACCTGCGCAAGACCGGGTACGAACGTTACCTGGCGGTTACAGAGCAGTTGAACCTGCGCCGCAAATAACGAACAGCTAGTCAACCCGTCGGGGCGCAGTGTGCTGCGCCCCGATACTCTGTCACCACCGGTTGGGAATTGAATAGTGCTGGCAACGAGACGTTGCCGCCGCTCTTCAGTCCCTGACCGGGTGGAAATTACCGGACGGGATGAATCCCGTCCTACAGGAGACAAAATGAAGCCCGTAGTAAAACGCTACACCACCACCGTGGGCAGCCATGAAATTGCCATTGAAACCGGCAGGCTGGCAGCCCAGGCTGGCGGCGCGGTGACTGTGCATCTCAACGACACGGTCATTTTCGCCGCCGCGACCATGAGTCCCACCGCGCGGGAGGGGATTGATTTCTTCCCGCTCAGCGTGGAATACGAAGAACGGCTGTACGCCGGCGGACGCATCCCCGGCTCGTTCTTCCGCCGCGAGGGACGCCCCGGCACTGAGGCGATCCTGACCGCCCGCCTGACCGACCGTCCGCTGCGCCCGCTCTTCCCCAAAGGGATGCGCAACGACGTGCAGGTCATCATGTACTCGCTTTCATCAGACGGCGAGAACCCGATTGACATCCTGGCGATCAACGCCGCCTCGGCCGCGATCATGATCTCCGACATCCCCTGGGGCGGACCCGTAGGCGCGGTGCGGGTTGGACGGGTCAACGGCGAATTCGTCATCAACCCGACCTTCCAGGAACTCGAGGCCTCGGACCTCGACCTGCGCATCGCCGGGACGCGTGACGCGATCCTGATGGTGGAGTGCGGGGCAAACGAAATCCCCGAAGACGTGATGGCCGCGGCCCTGGAATTTGGACACAAATCCCTGCTGCCGCTGATCGAACTGCAAGAAAAGATGGCCGCTGAGATCGGCAAGCCCAAGAACGTGCCGATCCTGATCCTGCCAGACGAAAGCCTGCAACAGAAAGTCTTCGGCATGACCCAGGCCAAACTGAACGACCTGTTCGACAAGCAGCTCCCCAAACTCGACCTTTACAGCGCCATGGACGCCATGCTGGCCGAAGTGGTCGCCGAACTGGCTCCCGAAGGCGCGGCCGATGCCCCCAACCAGGAAGCGGTCAAGAATGCCTTCCACGACGCCGAACAGCGGGTGGTGCGCGAACGCATCTTGAGCCAGGACAAGCGCCCAGATGGCCGTACCCCGACCGAGCTGCGCGATATCTGGTGCGAGGTGGATTTGAGTCCCCGGGTGCATGGCTCCGGCCTGTTCACGCGCGGCGAGACCCAGGTCCTGACCCTCGCCACCCTCGGCACGCTGCGCGAGGCCCAAGAACTGGACACGCTCAACCCGCAGGAATCCAAACGCTACATGCACCACTACAACTTCCCGCCCTTCTCGGTCGGCGAAGTGCGCCCGATGCGCGGCCAGAGCCGCCGCGAGGTCGGGCACGGGGCGCTGGCGGAACGCGCCCTCGAACCGGTCATCCCGCCGGAGAGCGAGTTCCCCTACTCCCTGCGGCTGGTCTCCGAGGTGATGGCCTCCAACGGCTCGACCTCGATGGCTTCCGTCTGCGGCTCGACCCTGGCGCTGATGGACACCGGCGTGCCGATCAAGGCTCCGGTGGCAGGCATCGCCATGGGCCTGATCAAGGAAGGCGACCGCTACAAAGTGCTGACCGACATCCAGGGCATCGAAGACCACCTGGGCGATATGGACTTCAAGGTTGCCGGGACCGCAGCCGGGATCACCGCCCTGCAAATGGACATCAAGATCGGCGGCTTGAGCAGCGCCATCATGGCCGAGGCGCTGGCCCAGGCCAAAAAGGCCCGCCTCGACATTCTGGACATCATGTTGAGCGTTATTCCCGCGCCGAGGCCCGAACTCAAGAGCCACGCGCCGCGCATCACCACCGTCCTCATCCCGGTGGACAAGATCGGGGCGATTATCGGGCCGGGCGGCAAGACCATCCGCGCCATCCAGGAAGAGACCGACACGCGGATTGACGTCGAAGAAGACGGCACGGTTTACATTGCCGCCACCAACGGCGAATCGGCCCGCATGGCGCGTGACCGCGTCCGTGCCCTGACCGAGGAAGCCGAGATCGGCAACATCTACACCGGGCGCGTCGTCCGCACCACCGATTTCGGCGCGTTCGTCGAGATCCTGCCCGGCGTGGACGGCATGGTCCACATCTCGCAGCTCGACTCGACCCGGGTCAACCGGGTGGAGGACGTCTGCACCGTCGGCGACGAGATCACCGTGATGGTGGTGGATATTGACCCGGCGGGCAAGATCCGCCTGTCGCGCCAGGCCGTGCTCGAAGGCTGGACCGTGGAAGAGGCCCAGGAGCGTGACCGGGGCGGCAAGCGGCCCGCTGGAGGCGGAGATCGCGGCGGACGTCCCGGTGGCGGGCGCGGCGACGACCGTCGAGGCGGCGGCAACCGCGGCAGCCGTGACCGGCGCTAAATTTCATTGACAAGCGAAATCCCGCAGGTGACTGCGGGATTTTTGATCACCTTGCCAGCATTCCCTCCAACCGTTTCTTCACCCCCGGCCATTCCGAATCGATGATACTGTAGAACACCGAATGGCGGATCGTCCCGTCCGGCAGGATCATGTGGTTGCGCAACACGCCCTCCCGCACCCCGCCGATGCGCTCGATGGCTTTTTGCGAGCGCACGTTGCGCGAATCGGTCTTGAGTTGGACCCGGATCGCGCCCAGGGTCTCGAAGGCGTGCTTGAGCAGCAGGTACTTGCACTCGGTATTGACCGCCGTGCGCTGGAATTCGGGTCCGTACCAGGTGCCGCCGATTTCGAGGCCACGGTCTTTGGGCAGGATGTTCAGGTAACGGGTTGCGCCCGCCACCCGGCCCGACTCGAGCTGGATAACGGCGAAGGGCAGGTCGGTGCCTTTGGCAGCGCGGGACAGGATGTCTTTTACCCAGGCGCGCATATCGGCTTCGGTGCGCATCTCGCCGTACAACATGAAATGCCAGAAGTCCTGCCCGAGGCCGATCTCCACCAGTCCGGGGACGTGGGCTTCGGTCAGCGGTTCGAGGCGGACGCGGGTGCCGGTGAGGGTGATGGGGGTGATTTTCATGAGTGGAAAGTGAGAAATAAAAAGTGGAAAAAAGTGGTAACTGAGAAGGATCAAGCAGCCTGTAACCAGACGGCTTCGGGGGTGTCCTGGGTGGGCAGGTAGGGCATCTCCGGCCCATCCACGCCCAGAAGTTCGGCCAGCGCGGCCCGCATGGCGGTGCGGTCGTCCCAGGGATGTTCGACCTTGCCAAAGCACATGGACTGTTCGTGGCCTTTGCCGCAGGCCATGACGATGTCGCCTTCTCTGGCGATCCGCAGCATGAAGCGGATGGCCTCGGCCCGGTCGGGGATGCGGAAGAAGGTCTTCCCCTCCACCCCGCCGCGGGAGCGGGCGCCAGCGGCCATTTCGTCGAGGATGCCGTCCAGCGACTCGGTGCGCGGGTCTTCGGCGGTCAGGATGGCGATGTCGGCCAGTTCGGCGGCGGTCTCGGCCATCATGCGGCGCTTTTCCTTGTCGCGCAGGCCGGCCGAGCCGAAGGTGACGATGACCCTGGGGGGATTTTGCACCGATGCGTTACCCGTGTTAGGGGTTAGGGGGGCAGCATGAAGCATCCCGCGGGCAGCCTGGATGGCGACTTTGAGGGCGTTGGGCGTGTGGGCGAAGTCCACGATGGCGGTGAAGGGCTGGCCGAGGTCAATCCGCTCCATCCGGCCGGGGATTCCGGTCAGTTCGGCGATGCCCTGGGCCGCGGTAACGGGATCAAGCCCAAGTCCCCGTACCGCTGCGGTGAGAGCGGCCAGGGCGTTGGACACGTTGAACGCGCCGACCAGTTGGCAGGTCACGGGGACGTCCCATCCATCCCCCACCGCATCGAACCGGATGCCGGAGGGCAGGTATTCGATATTTTCGGCGCGGACGTCTGCCTCCCCGCCCAATCCATACGAGACGTGGCGCAGGCCGGGGATGCGATCGAGCAGGTAATCGTGCGAGGAATCGTCCCGGTTGAGCACGGCCAGGCGCGGGTTGCCCTGCGGCTTGGGCCGGGTCAGCGCCAGGCTCTCGAACAGGCGGGCCTTGGCGGCCCGGTAATTTTCGAGCGAGCCGTGGTCGTTGAGGTGCTCGTGGGTGATGTTGGTGACGACGGCCAGGTCGAACTCGCAGGCGTCGACGCGGTACTGCGCCCAGCCGTGCGAGGTGGTTTCGAGCACCGCGTGGGTCAGCCCGGCGGCATGCATCATGGCGAGGTATCGCTGCACTTCGGGGGCGTCGGGGGTGGTGACGTGGAAGCCGGTGTCGAGTGCCCGGTCGCCGATGACGGCGTTGACGGTGGATATCATGCCCACTTTCAACCCGGCGGTCTTCAAAATCTGGTAAAGCAGGTTGGTGGTGGTGGTCTTGCCGTCGGTGCCGGTGACGCCGATCATGGTCATCTGGCGGGCGGGATAATCGTGGAGGGCCGCGACGAGATATGCCAGCGCCTGGCGGGAGTTCCCCACCCGGACGTAAGGCACGCCCAGGCCGGACGGGGCGGGCTGGCTGCCGACGACCGCGGCCGCGCCCCGGTTGACGGCCTCGGGGATGAAGCGGTGGCCGTCGAAGGAGCCGCCCTGGATGGCGACGAAGAGCGCGCCGGGCCGGACCTGGCGCGAGTCGCCGGTCACGTCCGTGATGGGTGGGTCGGCGTCGAGGGGGGAAAACTCGAAGGGGAATTCGGCGAAGAGTTGGGAGAGGGGTTTTGGCATAGCCAAGTTTTACCACAAATCATCGTACCGCGACATAAATGTCGCGGTACGCAGTACCTTCGCCAATTTCGGAAAAATCGCAAGCCGTGGTGCGGGATGGCATCCTGCAACGCTCACGATAGACAAAAATAGGAGTAGCATCTCAAAAAAAACGGGGTAAATTTTTGCCCTCTTAACGCAAGGTCGCA
>DYLB01000019.1 GCA_020722305.1 Anaerolinea thermophila
GCGGGATGCCGTCCAGCAGGCCCTTGTCCTTTTCGCCGTTTTCCCTGCGCTCGGACTCCTTGATCTTCTCCCAATTCGAGAGCACGTTGCCGACCCCGTCCACTTTTACGTCACCGAAGACGTGCGGGTGGCGGCGGACGATCTTGGCGTGGATGCCCCGGATCACTTCGGCCATCGTGAATTCGCCGTCCTCGCTGCCGATCTGGGCGTGCAGCACGATCTGGAGCAGCAGGTCGCCGAACTCTTCGCGCATTTTGACAGGGTCCTCCGCGTCGAGGGCGGAGAGGGCTTCGTAGGCTTCCTCCAGCAGATGCGGGCGCAGGGACTGGTGGGTTTGCTCTTTGTCCCAGGGGCAACCGTCGGGGGCGCGCAGGCGGGCGACGATCTCTTGGAAGGCCTCGAAGGATGTGCCAGGTCCCAGCGGCGGAAGGTATAGTGACGTGAGCAGGCCAATGTGCGGCGAACGGTCTATCTGGTAGAGCGGCAGGTCTTCGACGAGTTGGTCTCCCGTCCCGGCGGCATGAACCAGACGGACGGGGTGGTTATCCGGGTAAACCGACATCAAGGTCAGTTTGACTTCGGAGGCAATCAGCTTCGAGTAGATTTGGGCGATCAGGGCGGGCGAATCGGGCGGGAAGGGTGGGACGTGTCCCGCGCCGAGGGTCAACGCGTCGATCAGGACGGTGTGCGGGAACGGGTCGAGGCCGAGGGCGGAGCAGACCGGCTCCAGGAACGAGAGTCCCTCGACGACGCGCAGACCCAGCCCCTCGTCCCGCGCGCTCCGGGCGATCTCCGGGCCGGTGCGTTCGGCCGCGAAGGGGTGTCCGGGTACGGCGTAGATCACGCCTTCGGGTCGGCGTCCTAATTCCAATACTTTGGCAACGATGGCGGCATAAACTTCATCGAATGAGGCATGTTGCTCATACAGGTCATCAAAAGAGTGGACCTTGAGTGAGGCGGGCAGGCCTGCTAGGGTGGGATGCTGGGCGGTGCGCAGCCAGACTTCGCCGGCCTGCGAGAGCACTTCCCAGGCTTCACGGGTGAGCTGGCCGGGGTCGCCGGGACCGAGGCCGAGGAGGGTAATTCCGGGCATATTTTCTCCAAAGTTAAAGCAAAACGTAATGCGTGAACAAACGCGTCACACGCATTACGTCGAAACGTTCCAACGTGAAAACGTTCTAACGTTTTGTGTAGGTCGGGGCTTTGCGGGCGCGCTTGAGGCCGGGTTTCTTGCGTTCTTTGACGCGGGCGTCCCGGGTGAGCAGGCCGCCTTTGCGCATGGTCGGGCCGAGGTCGCCATTCATGTTGACGAGGGCGCGGGCCAGGCCCAGCTGCACGGCCGTGGTCTGCCCGGTCACGCCGCCGCCGTTGACGGCAACGGTCACATCATACTGAGACAGGTCATAGCCTGCGGTTTTGAGGGGGGCCATGACGGCTTCGAGATCGCCGATGCGGGTGAAGTACTCGTTGAGAGCCTTGTCGTTGACGGTGAAAACGCCGGAGCCGCTCATCACACGCACGCGGGCGGTGCTTTCTTTGCGGCGGCCAATGCCTTCGAAATATTGGGTCATAACGTGCTACTCCTCATCATGCCAGAATTTCAGGGTTCTGTGCTTCGTGCGGGTGCTCAGGGCCGGCATAGACCTTGAGGCGTTTCAACAGATGGCGGCCCATGCGGTTGTGCGGGAGCATACCCCAGACCGCAGACTGGATGACGCGCTCAGGGAACTGCTTGAGCTGGTCGCGCAGGGAGATGGAGGTAAGGCCGCCGGGATAGCCCGAATGGCGGTGGTATATCTTTTCTTCCATCTTCTTGCCTGTTACGGTGATACGCTCGGCGTTGATGACGACCACATAGTCGCCCATTTCGACGCCTGGGGTAAAGGTGGGTTTGTGCTTGCCCAACAGGACAGCCGCAATTTTGGTAGCCAGACGGCCGAGGGTTTGGCCGTTGGCGTCTACCACGTACCAGTTGCGCTCGATCTCGCCAGCCTTCGGATAGTAGGATTTATACACTTTCGTCTCTCCGATCACAGACTTGATTTCAACTTTTGACCAGGTTTTGCGGATACGTGACCTGCACCAGCGTCAGGCCGCGTGCGGGAGCAAGCTCCGCGGGAATTTGGGCCTGCCCGGCGAGTGCCCGGGCCACCGTCTCCGCTGACAAGTTTCCCTGCGCCGCGGCGACCTGCACATAGACCAGCCTGCGTACCATGTGGTAGAGGAAGGCGTCGGCCTGCACGTCGAAGGACCATTCGTCGTCGTGCGGCTGCCAGCCGGCTTGCATCACCGTGCGGACGGCGCTGCCTTCTTTTCGGGGCGGGGAGCCGAAGGCGGCGAAGTCGTGGCGGCCGATGAACAGGCGGGCGAGGCTTTGCAGGGTTTCGCCGTCAGGTGCGGGCCAGACCCGCCAGGCGTAGCGTTCCCGCAGGGGGTCGCGCCGCGGCTGGCAGAACAGGCGGTAGCGGTAGCGGCGGGAGGCGGCGTCGAAGCGGGGATGGAAGTCACTCGGAGCAACATCCACCGCGCTGACGGCCATGTCCGGCGGCAGGTTGGCGTTGAGGGCGTTGCATAGATCGTCAGGGCTGTGCCGCCATTCGAGGTCGAAGGCGGCCACCTGTCCCGAGGCGTGAACGCCGGTGTCGGTCCGCCCGGCCATCAAGACCGAAGTTCCGCTCCAGCCGATGCGTTTCAGGGCTTTTTCGAGTTCGCCCTGGACCGTGCGCCTTTTTGGAACCTGCCGCTGGCTCCCCGCAAAGTGGGTGCCGTCGTAAGCAAGGATAACCTGGTAACGTTCCATTTTAGCGTTCAGCGTTCAGCAGTCAGCGAGGCTGAAAGCCGAGGGCTGATCGCTTATTCTTCCACGAGTTCGAGCAGCACCATGTCGGCGTTGTCGCCGAGGCGCGGGCCGAGTTTCAGGAGGCGGGTGTAGCCGCCGTTGCGCCCGGCGAAACGGGGGGCGATCTCATCGAAGAGTTTGGCGACCATCGTGTTGTCTCCCAGGCGGGAGGCGATCAGGCGGCGGGCGGCCACCTTTTCGGTGTCGCTGGCTTCGGCGCTGTTACGGGCCACGGTGATCATGCGCTCGGCTTCACCGCGGATGGCGGCGGCTTTGGCGCGGGTGGTCTGGATGCGCTCGTGGGTAAAGAATTGTTTGATCAGCGTCCGGCGCAGGGCAATGCGAGCGCCTTTGCTGCGATTGAGTTTGTAACCTGCTACTTGGTGTCGCATATCGTCTTACTCCGCAGAATCCAAATCATCTTTCAAGTAGCCCTTCTCCTGCATCTTCTGACGCAACTCGTCCAGGCTCTTTTCGCCGAAGTTACGGATGGACATGACGGCCTGTTCGCCCTTTTCGAGCAAATCAATCACGTCACCCACGGTGGTGATGCCCGTCCGCTTGAGCGAGTTGAACACGCGCACCGACAGGTCGAGCGCTTCAACCGGCGTTTCGGCAGCTTCACTGGCCAACCGGGTACCGATCGGCTCTTTTTCGATGGCCACAGTCAGCGTCTCTTCGCTGATGCCTGCGATGTAGCGCAGGTGGTTAATCAAATGTTTGGCCGCCGTGCTGAGGGCGCGTTCGGGCGACATCGTGCCATCGGTCCAGATTTCGAGGGTCAGCTTGTCGTAGTTGGTGCTCTGGGCCACGCGGGCCGAAGAGATTTCCCAGTTGACGCGCTTGACCGGGCTGAAGACAGCGTCCACCGGCAGTTCGCCGATGGGCAGGCGTCCGCCGCGTTCGTTGGCGGGCGAATAGCCGCGGCCGCGCTCGACGGTGAACTCGATGTCGAGGTGGGCCTTGCTGTTGTCAACGGTGAAGAGGAATAGGTCAGGATTGACCACCTCGATCTCCGGCGGCGTGATGATGTCCGAGGCAGTAACGGTCCCTTCGCCGCGTACTTCGAGGTGCATTCGGGCGATATCCACACCGTCCAGTTTCAGGCGCAGCTGCTTGATTTGCAGCATTACCTGGATAACGTCCTCGCGCACGCCTTCGATGTCGCTGAATTCGTGCAGCACGTCGGCGATGCGGATGGAGGTCACTGCTGCGCCATCGAGCGAGGAGAGCAGCACCCGCCGCAAGGCATTACCAAGCGTTGGGCCATAACCGCGCTCCAGCGGGCTGATGACAAACTTGCCGTAATTGCGAGCTTCGGCTTCGCGCTCGATCTTCGGCATAACCATATTACTTAATCCCGTCACGGTTCACATCTCCCTGATTAGCAAAACACAGGCGATTGCCGGGGGGCGGTCGGCCCCGCCGGCGCGAACAGCCAGACCACTAGCGAGAGTAGTATTCAACGATCAACTGTTCGTTCAGGCTTCCGTCAATCTCGGCCCGTTCGGGCAGGCGTTCCACCGAGCCGGTGAGGGCCTTGGGGTCGCGTGCGAGCCAGGCGGGATATGTGCGAGACTCAGCCAATTCAGGCAAGTCCTTGAAGTAGGTGGCTGAACGCGAGCCGTCACGCACTTCGATCTTGTCCCCGGGCTTGAGCAGCATGGAGGGGATGTCGGTGCGGCGGCCATTGACGGTGAAGTGGCCGTGGGTCACCAGCAGACGCGCCTGGGCGCGGCTGGAGGCGAAGCCCATACGGAAGATTACGTTATCGAGGCGTGATTCCAAGATCTGCAACAGGTTAAGGCCGGTCAGGCCGCGGCGCTGCAAAGCCACTTCGTAGTAACGACGGAACTGGCGCTCGAACACGCCATAGACGCGGCGGGCGCGCTGCTTGGCGCGCAGCTGGCGCGCGTAGTCCGATTCACGGTTGGCGCCGCCGCGCCCGTGTCCGCCAGAACGGCCGTGCTGGCCAGGGGCGAAGCTGCGGCGCTCGAAAGCACACTTGGGAGAGAAACACCGCTCCCCTTTCAGGAATAATTTTTCACCTTCACGCCGGCACATTTTGCAAACCGGCCCAATATATTTCGCCATATCGTTCTACCTCACTGACAACTAGACGCGGCGCTTCTTCGGCGGCCGGCAACCATTATGCGGCACGGGCGTCAGATCTGAGATCGAACGCACTTTCAGACCCAGGGACTGCACGGCGCGGATAGCCGATTCGCGGCCTGGGCCGGGGCCTTTGACGTACAGGTCCGCTTCCTGAAGGCCCATCGCCTGGGCGGCCTTGATGGCCTGTTCGGCGGCCAGGCGGGCGGCAAAGGGTGTGCTTTTGCGCGAGCCTTTGAAGCCCACCGAGCCGGAACTGCCCCAGGCTACGGTGTTGCCCTGGTCGTCTGTGACGGTCACAATGGTGTTGTTGAACGATGCGAAAATATGCACCTGCCCCGAAGACAGGGTGCGTTTGATCTTTTTGGCGCCGCCGCGGCGCGAAGAACGTACACTTTGTGCCATAGTACCTCTCTACTTCTTTCCGGCTACTTCTTGCCACCGCGACGTCGTCCGCGGCCGGCCACCGTCTTCTTGGGACCTTTGCGGGTGCGGGAGTTGGTGCGGGTGTTCTGTCCACGGGTGGGCAGGTTTCGGCGATGGCGCAAGCCACGATAGCAGCCGATTTCCATCAAACGCTTGATGTTCAACTGGGTCTCGCGGCGCAGGTCGCCTTCCACCGTGTAGTTTTTGGAGATGTAGTCGCGCAGGGCAGCCACATCGGCTTCGGTCAGATCCTTGACCCGGACATCGGGGTTGACCCCGGTCTCGCTCAGGATCTGGGAGGCACGATTACGGCCAATCCCGTAGATGTAGGTCAGGCCAATTTCGACGCGCTTGTTGCGCGGCAGGTCAATACCTTCTATTCTTGCCATAGATTCCTACCCCTGTCGCTGTTTGTGTTTTGGGTTTTCGCAGATCACGAATAATCTGCCATTGCGCTTGACAACTTTGCACTTGGCGCAACGTTTCCGAATGGAGGGTGAAACTTTCATTTCTTTTGGTTCTCCTCTTACAGCAAAGCCTTAGCCCATTGGGCACAGCCAAAGTTTGAATTATACACATTCATAGTGCATCCGTCCAGTAAAGTTGTCTGACGGCTCACGGGTCACAGGACAGTCAGGATGAGAGGCTCACCTTCGGTGACCGCCACGCTATGTTCGAAATGGGCGGTCAAAGACCCGTCAGCGGACACAACAGCCCACTGGTCCGGCAGGACACGCGTCTTGGGCGTGCCCACCAACACCATCGGTTCGATGGCGATGGTCATACCGGGGCGGAGCAGCACGCCGCGTCCCGGCAGCCCGTAATTGGGCACTTGCGGACCTTCGTGCATTTGCCGCCCCACGCCGTGGCCGGTATATTCACGGGTGACGTGGTAGCCATGGCCTTCGACGTATTTCTGTATCGCCGCCGAAACGTCACCGGTGTGGTTGCCAGGCCGCATCTTTTCGATGGCAGCCTTCAAGGCTCCTTCGGTAACCTCCAGCAGTTTCTTGGCTTCGGCGGAAATCTCTCCCACCCCGGCGGTGAACGCCGAATCGGCCACATAGCCTTCGAAGATCGTCCCGCAATCCACCGACACGATGTCGCCCTCTTTCAACTTGCGTTTGGTCGAGGGGATGCCGTGTACCAGTTCCTGGTTGATGCTGACCGTAGTGGAAGCGGGGAACGGTGGGTAGCCATAGCCTTTGAACGGCGATACGCATCCGTACGACTTCAGCACCGCCTCAGCAGCCGCGTTGAGGTCGGCTGTCGTCGCGCCGGGTTGGATGAGTTCTTTTGCGGCTGCCAGAGCCGCAGCGTTGATCCGTCCTGCCTGCCGCATAATGGACAGTTCGGCAGGGTTTTTGATGTGAATCTGTCTTGCCCAATCAATCATGATGATGTCTTATCGCAGCCAGGAGGTCGGCAGTGACCCGGTCGATTGGCTGCGCACCGTTGATCTCGACCAGGCTGCCCTTGGAACGGTAATAAGCGATCAGCGGGGCGGTCTGGTCCTGGTAGACCTGGATGCGCCGTTTGACGGTTTCGGCCTTGTCGTCGTCACGCTGGTACAGTTCCGAGCCATCCAGGTCGCACACGCCGTCTTTTTGGGGCGGGTTGAACCGGGCATGGAAAACGTGTCCATTGGCGCGGCAGGTCCAACGTCCCGAAAGACGCTCGATGAGGACCTCGTCGTCAGCGGTGATCAGGGGGACGACGTCCACCTGGCCGCCGAATTCCTTCAACAATTCCGCCAGCGCATCGGCCTGGACCGGGGTGCGGGGGAAGCCATCCAAGATGGCTCCCTTCTGACAGTCGCTCCGGGTAAAGCGGTCGCGGATCATGGCGATGGTGACGTCATCCGGGACCAGTTCGCCTCTATCCATGTAACTCTTTGCCAACTTGCCTAACTCAGTATTTTTCTTGGTGTTTTCCCGGAACAATTCGCCTGAGGAGATATGCGCCAGCCCAGTTTGTTCGGCCAAGACCTTGGCTTGTGTGCCTTTGCCGACGCCGGGGGGACCGAGAAGGACGATGTAAGTAGGCATTGGAAGTCCTTGTCAGCGAACGAGCAGCGAGTCCTGGTATCCGTGGAGTTTGAGTTCCGCGTCGATGTTGTAGAAGACGTCGCGCACCACACCGACCACGATCAGCAAGCCTGCCGAAGAGACCAGCAGCACGCCGGCATTGTTGCGCAACTGGGGCATGATCAGCGTGACCAGGAAGGGCAGGATGGCGACGATGCCCAGGAACAGCGCGCCGGGCAGGGTGATGCGGCGCTGGACTTTAGTAAGGTACTTTTGGGTTGGCCCGCCGCGGTTGACGCCGGGGATCTGGGCGCCTTGCTTCTTCAGGTTTTCACCGTAGTTCTGCTGTTGGAAGAGTACATCGGTGTAAAAGAAGGTGAAGGCAACCACCATAACAAAGTAGAGGCCCCAGTACCAACCGGTGCCGCCGCCAAAGACATTCTGCACTCCCTGGGCCAGGTTGGCCACCCACGCGGTCTCGGAATTGAGGAACCAACTGGCGATGATGGCCGGGAACTGCATCAGCGCGCTGGCGAAGATGAGCGGGATCATGCCGGCCATGTTGACCATCAGCGGGAAGGAGCCTTTGACAGGCATGGACATACGGTTGCCCACGCGGCGGCCGGGGTACATCACCGGCACGTTACGACGTCCCTGCTGCATGTAAACGATGGCGAAAATGGTCGCCAGCAGCACCACGAGCATGACAGTCAGGTTGATCCAGCGATACTGTTCGTCACTCATCAGCCCGGCAAAGTTGGCGGGCATCTGAGAGACGATACCGGAGAAGATGATCAGCGAGAGGCCCTGGTTGCGGATGCCGAACTCGGAGATCATCTCGCCCAGCCAGATGGCAAACATCGTTCCGGCGGTCATGGTCAGCAGGATCGAAAGGGACGGCAGCCACAAGTCGGCGGTAAAACCGAAGTTGATGATTACCGTGCCGTACAGGTTATTGAAGATGTTGATCTGGCCAATGGCCGAGAGAGCGGCCATTGGAATGGCAAGGATGTAGGTCCATTTTTCCATCCACTTGTGGCCTTCGCGCGGATCTTCCTCCATGCGGCGCTGCAAGGCTGGGATGATCGGGACCAGCAGCTGCAGGATGATCTGGGCGGTGATGTAAGGATACACGCCCATCGAAAGCAGCGAGAAACGCTGGATCGTGCCGCCGGAAAGCAGGTTCAGGAACTCAAAGAAGGTCCCCGACTGCCCCAGTTGGCCGCGCAATTGTTCCAGGGCTGCCAGGTCCACACCCGGGACGGGTACGTTGGCGGCCAGGCGGTAGATGACCAGGATAGCCAGGGTAATGAGCAGTTTCTGGCGGATATCTTGCGACTTCCACAGGAAGCGCCAGGCAGATTGTTTCATGTTCGGCTCCTTATGCCGCCGCTTCAATCACCTCAACGCTGCCGCCAGCGGCCTCGATCTTGGCCCTGGCCCCGGCGCTGATGCGATGAACGCGCACTTTGAGGGCGAAACCCAATTCACCGCGCCCCAGCACCACAACCGGGTTGCGGGGATCGCGCAGCAGGCGGGCTTCTTCGAGGGACTCAGGAGTCACATCCGCGTTGGCTTCGAAGCTCTCGGCCAGTTGGTCGAGGTTGATCTCATTGTATTCGATGCGTCCGATCGGTGTGAAACCCTGACCGCGCATGAAGGGCAGGCGGCGGTAGAATGGCAGGTTGCCGCCCTGGTGATACAGGTGGCCGCCGGAACCAGCACGGGCCCCCTGGCCCTTGGTGCCGCGCCCGGCCGTTTTCCCCTGCCCGGCAGAGATGCCGCGGCCCACGCGTTTGCGGTTCTTCTTCGCGCCTGGATTAGGCGTCAAATCGTGTAGTTTCATCGTCATTACCTATTCTTCCACACGGAGCAGGTGGCTCACCTTGAACAACATGCCGCGCAGGGCGGGCGTGTCGGTGTGTTCCACCGTCTGATTCATGCGACGCAGGCCAAGGGCGCGAACGGTCGCTTTTTGGTCCTGGGTGTAACCGATTGGGCTTTTGACCAGCGTCACGCGGATAGTTTTGGGGGCAGCCTTCTTAGCCATTCTTCTTCCTCCGTTCCCAGAACGGGATCAGGTCCTGGGCGGGTTTGCCGCGCCGGGCCGATTCCTCCGCCGGGGACTTGAGCTGGTCGAGGGCGTCGAAGGTGGCCTGCACCACGTTCAGGACATTGGCGCTGCCCATGGATTTGGTCAAGATGTCTTTGACACCCGCCACTTCCAAAACGGCGCGCACGCCGCCGGCAGCGATAACGCCCGTACCGGGGGAAGCCGGCTTGAGCAAGACCCGCGCCCCGGCCACCCGCCCGAGGGACTGGTGCGGGATGGTGGTGCTGCTCAGGTTCACCAAGCGCATGTCCTTGCGGGCCCGGTCGGAGGCCTTTCGCATGGCATCCGGCACGGCGTTGGCCTTGCCGACGCCCATGCCGATCTTGCCGCGGTTATCGCCGATGACCACCGTGACACGGAACTGGAAACGGCGGCCGCCTTTGACCACTTTGGCTACACGTGCGATCTCGATGACACGTTCGTCGAGCGATTCTTGTTCGAATTCGTTAGTCTCGTATTCCGACATTGTTTACTCCATCCGGCCTTAGAATTTGAGACCGCCTTCGCGGGCGCCATCGGCCAAGGCTTTGATACGTCCCATGTAGCGGAAGCCGCCGCGGTCGAAGACCACCGAGTCGATACCTTTGCTTTTGGCGCGTTCTGCTACGGCCAGACCGACCAGTTTAGCCTGTTCGCTTTTGGGTAGGCCCTTCATTTTGGCCCGCAATTCCTGATCTATGGTAGACGCAGACACCAGGGTATTCCCGGCCTGGTCATCAATCACTTGGGCGTAAATCTCGGTCAGGCTGCGGAAGATGCTCAGGCGGGGCCGTTCAGCCGTACCAGACAACTGCTTGCGAACGCGTACGTGCCGCCGAATGCGAGCAACGGAGCGATTATTATTAGCCATGGGTGATTACTTTCCTTTCCCAGACTTGCCGGCCTTGCGGCGGATCTTTTCACCGGCATAGCGGATGCCCTTGCCGTGATAGGGTTCAGGCGGGCGGATCTCGCGGATGTTCGCGGCGACTTGCCCGACCTGTTCTTTGTTGTAACCCAAAACCTTCACCTGGCGGGTCTTGGCATCCGCCTCGAAGGAGATGCCGGCCGGCGGTTCGACCACAACCGGGTGAGAGTATCCCACGTACAGCATCAGGTTCTTACCATTCATTTCTGCGCGATAGCCAACACCTTCGATATCCAAAGCGATTTCGAAGCCGTTGCTCACGCCATGGACCATATTAAAAATCAGCGCCCGGGTAGTCCCGTGTAATGCGCGCTCCTGCGGAGCATCGCTCTTGCGGGTCACCTGGATTTCGTTATTTTCCAGGCTGATACCAACGAGCGGGGAGAACACGCGCTCCAACTCGCCCTTGGGACCCTTGACTCGCATGTGCGAGCCTTTGATGTCCACTTGCACGCCGGGAGGAACTACCACTGGCATACGTCCAACTCGAGACACAGTTTACCTCCTGGCTACCAAACCTTGCACAGAATTTCGCCGCCCACACCCATCTGGCGGGCGCGCTGGCCGGTCATCACGCCTTTGGGCGTGGAAAGGATGGCGATGCCAATACCGGAAAGAACCCAGGGGATGTCCTGTTTCTTGGTATAGATGCGCCGGCCGGGGCGGCTGACCCGCTCCAAACCGGTGATCACCGGCTGGCGGTGACGGCGTTCGCCGATGTATTTCAAACGCATGCGCAAGACAGCCTTGGCAGGATTCTCGTCGGAAGCCACTTCATAGCTTTCGATGTAACCTTCTTCCTTGAGGATCTTGGCGATTTCCGCTTTGATCTTCGAGGTCGGCATGGCAACCAGGGTATGCCCGGCCAGGATGGCGTTGCGAACTCGCGTCAGCATATCAGCAATAGGATCATTTACACTCATGCTTTACCTCCGCCCGGTTACCAGGACGATTTCACCACGCCGGGGATTTTCCCTTCCAGAGCCAGCTCACGGAAGCAGATCCGGCACAGACCAAAGCGGCGCAAATAGCCACGCGGGCGGCCGCAACGAGTACAGCGGTTTCGCACCTGGATCGGGTTGCGGCGCCGAAGTTCACGATATTGCATACATTTCTTTGCCATAGGTTACGCTTCCTTCTTGAAGGGCATTCCCATCAACGCGAGCAGGGCCCGACCTTCTTCATCGGTTTTGGCGGTGGTTACGATAGTAATTTCCATGCCGCGCAGCTTGTCAATCTTGTCGTATTCGATCTCCGGGAAGACCAACTGGTCGCGCATCCCGAGGGTGTAGTTGCCACGCCCATCGAACGCGTCCGGGGAAACGCCTCGGAAGTCGCGCACGCGCGGCAGGGCGATGTTCATCAACCGGTCCAGGAAAGACCACATGCGTTCGCCGCGCAGGGTAACCTTGGTGCCGATGATACGTCCCTCACGCAGTTTGAAGGCCGCGATGCTCTTGCGAGACTTGGTCTGCACGGGGCGCTGTCCCGTGATCTGGGTCAGGTCGGCTACGGCGGCTTCCAGGGCCTTGGGGTTATCCATGGCCTCGCCCAACCCGATGTTGACCACGACCTTCTCGATACGTGGGATCTGCATCACGTTTTTATAGTTGAAGGCTTTGCTCAAGGCCGGAACGGCCTCGGCTCGATATTTCTCTAACAATCTAGTCATAGTTATGCTCTCCAACCATCAGGCCTAATCAATCAAGGCCTGGCATTGTTTACACACGCGGTGCGTGCCAGAGTCATCGCGCGTCAGGCTGACCCGCGTCGGTTTATCGCATTTTGGGCAAACCAGCATAACGTTCGAAATAGGCACCGGGGCCTCGAATTTGACGCGTCCCGGGTTGAGGGTGCGGCCTTGGGTCTGCATCTGGCGTTCATGCTTGGTGCGGATATTGACACCCTGCACCACCAGGCGGTTTTCGTCGGGGAGGACATTGATGACCTCGCCGCGCTTGCCGCGGTCTTCGAAGCTCCCGCTGATCACTTCCACGTTATCGCCTTTACGAATTTTCGTTCTCATTCTTTCACTCCACACACCGGCCTAGAGTACCTCAGGAGCCAGCGAAACAATCTTCATGAAGCCCTTTTCGCGCAGTTCACGCGCGACCGGGCCGAAGATGCGGCTGCCCTTTGGGTTTTGGCCATCGTTGTCGAGAATGACGGCGGCATTATCGTCGAACCGGATGTACGATCCATCGTCGCGGCGCCATTCTTTGGCGCAGCGGACGATGACCGCGCGCACGACCTCGCTCTTCTTGACGCCGCCCTGCGGTGAGGCAGACTTGACAGTCGCCACCACCACATCCCCCACTGCGCCGTACTGGCGGCCTGAACCGCCAAGCACGTGGATGACGAGCAGTTCGCGCGCGCCACTGTTATCAGCAACTTTTAGACGTGATTCCTGCTGGATCATGGCTTATTCCTCGCCTGCCTGAGTTTCCTCGACTGCGATTTCCGCCACACCGGCATCTTCGGTCTTGGTCTCGCGGCGGATGACGGTCTCGACCATCCAATGTTTATCCCGCGAAATCGGGCGGCTCTCCACGATCTGGACCTCGTCACCGATCTGGCAACCGATCTCGTCGTGGGCTTTGACGCGCTTGCTGGAATGGACCACCTTGTGGTACAGCGGATGCCGGAAAGTGCGTGAGATTTCGACCACAACGGTCTTGGTCATTTTGTTGCTGGTCACGAATCCAGTCATTCTTCGTCGGTTATTCATACTACACCTTCCTATTCAGCCTCGGTCTCGCGCTCGTTGAGCAGGGTCATCAGGCGCGCGATATCACGGCGGACGATCCGCAGGCGGCTGGTATCGGTCAACTGGCCCGTCACTTGCTGGAAACGCAGTTTCATCAACTCTTCGCGGGCATCGGAAATTTTGGCTACGATCTCGTCAGTTGACAGGGCACGGATTTCACTGGCTTTCATGCCTGCTCTCCTGCCAAGTCATGGCGGGCCACGATCTTGGTCTTGATTGCGAATTTATACTGGGCCAGTTTGAGGGCCTCGATGGCGACATCTGCCGGCAGACCGCCGACCTCGAACATGACGCGGCCGGGTTTGACCACCGCCACCCAGTATTCCACGTTCCCTTTACCGGATCCCATGCGGGTTTCGGCCGCTTTTTGGGTATACGGCTTGGACGGGAAGATGCGGATCCACACTTTTCCACGGCGCTTCATCTCACGCACGATGGCGCGGCGGGCAGCCTCGATCTGGCGAGCAGTCACCCAGCCGGGTTCCAGGGCCTGGAGGCCGAATTCGCCAAAGCTGACTTCGGCGCCGCGCAGTGCTTTGCCGCGCATGCGGCCGCGCATTTGCTTGCGCCACTTTACACGTTTAGGCATCAACATAGGGACAACCTCTCTTGTTCAGCAACCTGGTCCGTCTACTCGCTCACGTAGACGCCTTCGGTCGCCTCGACTTTCTCTTCAGTCTCAGGGATGATCTCACCCTTGTAGATCCACACCTTGATGCCGATCTGGCCGTAGGTGGTCGTGGCTTCATCCACAGCATAGTCAATGTTGGCGCGCAGGGTTTGCAGCGGGACGCGCCCGTCACGCAGCCAAACAGTGCGGGCCATTTCGGCCCCGCCCAAGCGGCCGGAAACCATGATCTTGATCCCTTCCGCGCCCTGACGCATGGCTTGCTGGATAGCGCGCTTCATGGCCCGGCGGTAACTGATCCGGCGCTCCAACTGGTCGGCGATGTTGCGCGCCACCAAGACGGCGTCGACATCGGGGTTATCAATTTCCTTGATGTCCAGATCCACCTTCTTGCCGACCAATGCCTCCAGGCTCTGGCGGATCTTCTTGACGCCTTCGCCCTTGCGCCCGATCAGGATGCCGGGCTTGGCGGTGAAAATGCTGACCTTGATCTTTCCAGGAAAGCGTTCGATCTCAACCCGCGAAATACCGGCGCGGAAATTCAGGATGTTATCGGGCATGGTACGGCGCAAACGCACGACGTCAGCGTTCATCGCGGTGCCGCCTTTGGAAGTGACACCCAGCAGCAGGCTGCGGATGGCAAAATCCTGGTGCAACTGGTCCCGGTACTGCCCGCCTTCGGCAAACCAGCGAGCCTGCCAGGGTTGGTTGATCTTCAGACGAAAACCAATGGGATTAACTTTACGACCCATAATATCTCCTTAGCGTCCTTTCTCCGGGCGATCAGGCTCCCCGCTCGCGCAGGACAACCGTTACATGTGACGTGCGGCGCAGGATCGGTTTGAAGCGGCCGCGCGCCCCGAAACGCCGCCAGCGGCGGGTGGGCGCTTCGTCAGCAAAAATCTTGGCGATGTACAGATCATCCCGGCTGACGCCGAAATTCTCCTCCGCGTTGGCAACCGCCGAGGCCAGCAGCTTGCGGACCGGGGCAGCGCCGCGCTTCGGGACGAAACGCAGGGTCTCCAGGGCTTCCGCAGCGCCTTTTCCGCGCACCAGGTCAACCACCAAACGAACCTTTTGGGCGGAGATGGGCAGGAAGCGCAATTGCGCTTGAATGTCGGTCATGGCTCGCGCTCCTATTTCTTCTCCGCCATGTGACCGCGGAAGGTGCGGGTCGGGGCGAATTCGCCCAGGCGGTGGCCGACCATATTTTCGGTGATGTAGATCGGCACGTGGCGGCGTCCATCGTGGACGGCGATCGTGTGCCCGACCATCTGCGGGAAGATCACGCTGGCCCGGCTCCACGTGCGCAGCACTTTCTTCTCACCACGCTGGTTCATGGCTTCGATTTTCTTCAACAGTTTGGGCTGAATGAACGGCCCTTTTTTCAACGATCGTGACATAGTCTCGTTCCTCGCTTGCGTATCTCAATCAGCAAGTCAAGCGCTAGCGGCTCGATTTGCTCCGCCGACGCACGATGTACTTGTCGGTCTGCTTGTTGCGGCGGGTCTTATAACCGAGGGTCGGTTTACCCCAGGGCGACTTCGGACCGGGCATACCGATCGGCTGGCGGCCTTCACCACCCCCATGGGGATGGTCGCGCGGGGTCATGGCCGTACCCCGGATGGTCGGGCGGATGCCCAGGTGGCGCTTGCGGCCCGCTTTTCCGAGCTTGATGTTGCCGTGATCCACGTTCCCGACCTGGCCGATAGTGGCGTAGCACACTTGGCGGACCAGGCGCACCTCACCCGAAGGCATCCGCACCTGGGCGTAATCGCCTTCCTTGGCCAGCAACTGGGCCGAAGTTCCGGCAGAGCGCACCATCTGGCCGCCTTTGCCTTCCTTCATCTCGATGTTGTGTACCATCGTACCGACCGGGATGCTGGAAATCGGCAGGCTGTTGCCAGGGCGGATCTCCGCTTGCGCGCCGGTCATCACCGTGTCACCAACCTTCAGACCCACCGGGGCCAGGATGTAGCGCTTCTCGCCGTCCACGTAATGGAGCAATGCCAGGCGCGCGGTGCGGTTGGGATCATATTCGATGGCCGCCACCTTGGCAGGAATTTCGCGCTTGTCGCGTTTGAAATCTACCAGGCGGATGTGACGGCGGTGGCCGCCGCCGCGATGCCGGACCGTCACCCGGCCGTAGGTGTTGCGGCCACCGCTCTTGCGCAGCGGCACGAGCAGGGAGCGTTCAGGGGTTGATTTGGTAATTTCTTCGAACGTGTAACCGGTCATATCGCGCTGACCGGGCGTCGTCGGTTTGTATTTCTTTACAGCCATTACTGCACCCCTTCAAATACTTCTAGGGTTTGGCCTTCGGCCAGGGTTATCAGGGCCTTCTTGTAGCCGGGGCGGCGCACCAGAAGGCGACGACTGCGGGCGCGGCGGCCGCGCTTGGCCGGGGCATTGATAATATTCACCTTCACCACATCCACATCGAACAGCGTCTCAATCGCATCCTTGACCATCGTCTTGGTCGCTTCGGAGCTGACTTTGAAAGAATACTGGTTCAGTTTGCTAGATTGGTAATTCGATTTCTCGGTCACAAACGGGCGGCGAAGCACATCGAAGTAACTTGTAGTCATGCTCAGCCTCCTATCCCAAATGGGCAGAAATAACGTCTAAAGCTTTGAGCGGCACGACCAGCTTATCGTAACTCAGCAAGTCACGGATATTGAGGTAACTGGCCAGCAGGATTTTGGCATCCGGAATGTTATTGGCAGACCGGGTGACCGCATCGTACTCAAGCGATTTTTCGGGGATCAGCACCAGCGCACTGGTCTCGCCTACCAGGCGGTTCAACGCTTCGGCCATCTGGCGGGTCTTGGCTTCGGTCAGGATCAGTTCGTCAACCAGGACGATGCCGGCTTCGGACGCCTTGACGGATAAAGCCGAGCGCAGGGCAGCGCGGCGCATCTTTTTGGGCATGGCCTGTTCGTAGCTGCGCGGACGGGGAGTATGCACGCGTCCGCCGCCTTTCCACTGTACGGCCCGGGTCGAACCCTGGCGGGCGCGTCCCGTACCTTTCTGACGCCAGGGCTTGCTCCCGCCACCGGAAACCTCACTGCGGGTTTTGGTTTTGTGCGTGCCCAGACGCGCATTGGCCATCTGGCGGACGTAAGCCTGGTGCATCAGGTCAACATTGATGGGAGCTTCGAAGATCGCCGCGGGGAGTTCCACCTGGTTCAACTTCTTGCCTTCCATATCGAAAACATCTACTTTCATTGCCTTGTTGCTCCTTCAGCGCCTTATTGCTTGCGCGCCTCTTTGATCATGATCAGGCCGCCCTTAGGACCGGGAACCGCACCGTGCAGACCGATCAAATTGCGTTCGGCATCCACCAGCACGACCTTCAGGCTCTGGACGGTGACACGGTCGTTGCCCATGTGACCTGCACCGCGCGCGCCCTTATAGACGCGCCCGGGGGTGGTACCAGAGCCGCGGGAACCGGGAGCACGCGTCCGGTCCGATTGACCGTGCGTCTTGGGGCCGCCGCGGAAGCCATAGCGTTTGACACCACCGGCAAAGCCCTTACCTTTGCTGGTGCCAACCACGTCCACGCGCTCGCCAACTGCGAAAACGTCAACCTTGATCTGGTCGCCAACGACAACTTCAGCCGACTTTGCACGAAATTCGCGCAAAAAACGCAGGGGTGGCAACTCATTGGCTTTGAGGTGTCCCAGTTGGCCGCCTGTCAGGCGTTTGGGATTGGCCTCGCTGAAACCGAGTTGGACCGCAGCGTAACCATCGCGGGACGGTTCACGCACCTGCGTAACATAACACGGCCCAGCCTCGATGAGCGTCACAGGATATGCGACACCTGCTTCATCGAAGACCTGGGTCATGCCGATCTTCTTTCCAATTAGCCCTTTCAACATGCTCAGTTTTCTCCTTCAAAATTTTTATTGGGGACTGTCAGCCTGGGCTTAGGCTGCATCATCCCGAACAGTACAGTCAACAGGAGCGCCGCGGCGCTGGGTTGGTGGGCCTGCGGTAAGCACCCGTTCTTGTACTGCCTGTTACGTGCATGTTATGAGTGCCACCATCTTTCTGTGGCACTCATAACCACTTGCCAAAATTAGATTTTGATTTCGATATCCACGCCCGCGGGCAGGTTGAGGCGCATCAGCATGTCGATCGTTTTTGAATCCGGATCGAGGACATCAATGAGGCGGTTATGGGTTCGGATCTCGAAATGCTCGTGCGAGTCTTTGTCAATGAATGTCGAGCGCCGTATTGTAAAGCGTTCTTTCTTGGTTGGCAAGGGTACGGGGCCAACGACATGGGCGCCGCTGCGTTCAGCCGTTTCAACAATGCGTTTGGCAGACTGATCGAGTACGCGGTGATCGTATGCCTTGAGGCGGATGCGGATTTTCTGTTTAGACATGCTTCACCTTACTCGAGGATTTTGGTAATGACACCAGCGCCGACGGTCAGGCCGCCTTCGCGG
>DYLB01000020.1 GCA_020722305.1 Anaerolinea thermophila
GGGTCAAGATCTGGGACGCGCGCGAGGCCGGGATTTTACCGCTGCCATGGAGGTAGGGACAAAAAAACGGACATCCCGCAAACTGATCGGAGGTCCGTTTGAAATACTACGGCTTACAAACAAAACCGGTATCTTCTTAGGTTAAAGAGAAGGGGGAAGCGGGGTGTGTTGGGCGGGCTTCGCCTGCCCAACACACCTCACACCCCAGGTTTATGAATCAACAAATTTTGAAAGTTTTGCAAGGCTAACGAGAAATACCAGTTGCAAATGGCTTATAATAACTTTGGAGGCTGATATGGAGACATTTACTGTTCAAGCAATCTACAAAAAAGGTGTGCTAAAACCAAAAATCAAGTTGGATTTACCTGAGAATACAATTGTGGAAGTGGAAGTCAGGTCACTGGTACCTCAAAAAAATCTGCTTTCGGTTCTCTCATTGGCATCTGGCAGCATTTAACCGAGGCAGAAGTTAACGAGATAGAAAAGAATCTTTCGAGAGTACGACAACTATCTGGCGCAAAAGTCAAAAAAATATCTTCCAGAAAATAACCATGAGGGCAACAATGAACGATTTTATGATTGACACCCACAGTTTGTTGTGGGCGTTCATGCGCCCACTGAAATTAGGAGAAAGTGCCCGTCAGGTTTTTGAAGCTGTGTCCAACAATGAAAGTAACTTATGAATTCCAACGATTGTGCTGGCTGAGTTGATCTTCACGATTGAGAACAAACCCATCCAGGCCGACCTAAAGACAATATTAGAAACGCTTCAAGCCAGTCCTAACGTCGAATTCGTAAGTCTCGATCTTCAAATCACTTTGCGTTTGCCCAATCTAACCGCGATTCCAGAGATGCACGATCGTATCATAGTTGCTTCTGCGTTGGAAAAACAAGCGACCCTTATAACCTTCGACAGGGCAATCACCGAATCAGGGTTGATCAACGTGGTCTGGTAAAGTAATTTTCCCCTTCCCAAAACCCACTCTCTCTGATAAGATACAGCCCGTTCAGCAACACCGGATCGACTTTAGCAAGCCCCGGTTTTCCAGGCCGGGGTTTTTGTGTGTGTCAGACCGTAGACAGTAGACGGTAGACCAGGCTCAATCCACAGTCCGCCGTCCACTGTCCACCGTCAACCTGAGAATTACGGAACCCTTACTTATGAAAACTCCCCGAACCGACCTCCGCAACATCGCCATCATCGCCCACGTGGACCACGGCAAAACGACGCTCGTGGACTTCATGCTGCGCCAGGCCCACACCTTCCGCGACAACCAGCAGGTGGCCGAGCGCGTCATGGATTCCAACGACCTCGAACGCGAGCGCGGCATCACCATCCTTGCCAAGAACACCGCCATCAGCCTGCCCGACCCGCAGACCGGCCAAATGGTCAAAATCAACATCGTGGATACCCCCGGCCACGCCGATTTCGGCGGCGAGGTCGAGCGCATCATGAATATGGTGGATGGCGTGCTCCTGCTCGTGGATGCCGCCGAAGGCCCCATGCCGCAGACCCGCTTCGTGCTAAAAAAAGCCCTGGCCATGGGCCACAAAGCCGTGGTCGTCATCAACAAGGTGGACCGCAAAGATGCCGAACCCGAACGCGTCCTCAATGAAACCTTCGACCTGTTCATCGAACTGGGCGCGACCGACGAGCAGGCCGACTTTCCCGTCATCTACGCCAAAGCCACCAGCGGCCAGGCGGGTCTCACCCCGGACCTGGGGCCTGATCTGCAACCCCTGTTCGACGCCATCCTGCGGCAGGTCCCCGCGCCCACCGTGGATGCCGACGCGCCGCTGCAACTGCTGGTCACCACCCTGGGCTACGACGACTACCGCGGCGTAACCGCCGTCGGGCGCATCTTCGCCGGGACGATCAAAGCCGGCCAGCGCCTGGCGCGCCTGACCCGAGACGGCCAAAACCTGCCCGAATCGGCGCGTTACCTGTACCAGTTCCAGGGCCTGAACAAGATCGAAGTGGACGAAGCCCGCGCCGGCGACATCGTCTCGCTGGCCGGGTTGGAAGGCATCGCCATCGGCGAGACCCTGGCCGACCCGGAGAATCCGGTCGCCCTGCCGACCATCAAAGTCGAAGAGCCAACCGTGCGGATGACCTTTGGGGTCAACACCTCCCCATTTACCGGGCGCGAAGGCAAATGGAGCACCTCCCGCAAACTGCGCGAGCGCCTGTACAACGAACTGCGCACCAACGTGGCCCTGCGGGTGGAAGATACCGAATCCGCCGAGAATTTCTTGGTTAGCGGGCGCGGCGAATTGCATCTGGGCATCCTGATCGAAACCATGCGCCGTGAAGGTTACGAATTCCAGGTTTCTCGTCCAGAAGTCATCTTCCACGCTGCCGACGACGGCTCCCTGCTCGAACCGTTCGAAGAAGTCCACATCGAGACCAGCAGCGACACCGTCGGCGTGGTGGTGGAAATGCTCGGGGCCAGACGCGGCCGGATGATGAACATGCAGGACACAGGTCAGGGCACGACCCGGCTGGTATACATCGTCCCGACTCGCGGCCTGCTCGGCTTCCGCTACCAGTTCCTCACCTCCACGCGCGGCATGGGCGTGATGAATACCATCTTCCACGGCTATGACGAAATGGCCGGGCCGATGGCCACCCGTTCGAGCGGATCGCTGGTCGCCTGGGAGTCCGGGACGACGACCTCCTACGCCCTCAAAAGCGCCGAGGAGCGCGGGGTGTTGTTCTGCGGCCCCGGTGTGGACGTATACGAGGGCATGGTCATCGGCGAAAACCCGCGTCCCGGCGATATCGCCGTCAACGTGTGCAAGAAAAAACACCTGACCAATATGCGTTCGTCACGCGGCGAGATGGAAGTCCGCCTGACACCGCCGCGCGACATGAGCCTGGACGAGGCCATCGAATACCTGGCCGACGACGAACTGCTTGAAGTGACCCCGGTCGCCTTCCGCATCCGCAAGCGCATCCTGAACACCGAAGATCGCGGCAAACAGCAGAAGAAGGCCAAAGAGCTGCTGGAAGCGTAAAAAAACCTTAACGCTAATTTCACGAATGAGCGAATGCCGCGAATAAGAATAAAATTCGCGGCATTCGCACCTTTGAGTCATTCGCGTTGAGGGCTTGCCCTTCTTCAATTCTCTGCTAGAATCATCCCGTGAACAACATCAAGATCGTCTCCACTAACCGCAAAGCGGGATTCGAATATCATCTCGAAGAAACCTTCGAGGCGGGCATTTCCTTGCAAGGCAGCGAGATCAAGTCCATCCGAGCCGGGCAGATGAGCCTGGCCGAAGCCTACGTCAAGACTGACGGGAAGGAGGCCTGGCTGGTGGACGCCCACATTGCCCCCTACGAGCAAGCCAACCGCTACAACCACGAACCGCGCCGCCCGCGCCGCTTGCTGCTCAACAAGCGCGAAATCCGGGAACTGTGGGACGCCGTCCGTTTGAAGGGCATGACCATCGTCCCGACCAAGGTCTACCTCAAGCAGGGCCGCGCCAAAGTCGAGATCGCCATCGCCCGCGGCAAGAAACTGCACGACAAACGCGACGCCATCGCCAAACGCGAAGTCGAACGCGACCTGAAACGCCAGATTCGCTACCGGGAGTAAACATGGCTCCATCCACCATCGGCAGCATCAACCTTTTGCCCGAGCAGGAAAAGCGCGAAATCTACCGCCGGGTGATCCCGCCCGAACTGCTGGAACACTTCCACCTGTCCCCGTTCCTGGTAGACAGGGACGGGCGCTCCCTGTTGAAATTGCGCTGCGCCCCCGGCAGCACCAGCGTGGAAATGTCGCTTTATCACAAGGCCGATTTCCCCGACCCGGTGCTTTACGGCCACATGACCGACACGATGAACGGCCAGCTCCACATGCTGCTGTACCTAATGAACGACCCGGAGTCGCCGCGCTTCGATGTGGACAAAATGCCCGACGGCCGCCCAACCCGCTTCGGGACCCTGGTGCGGAATCTCGACGCCGAGCTGGCTGCTATGCAAGCCGGCCTGACTCCGGGACAGGTGCGGCGCGGCCTTCACCTGCTGGCGGCCGCCACCCGCACGTTCGAGGAGTTCATCAAAAGTCTGGGACACGAACAGTATTTCGTCGAGCCGCTCTACTACCACAACGCGGTCATCTTCGAGCGATACGGCATGGCCTACCAGCAGGGACGCCGCCTGATGGAGCGCATCCAGGCCGGGTTCTCGGAAGGCGGCGAATTATTACCCCTCCTGAACGGCTCCTCCCCGTTCCGGCAGCCGGGCGCGCAAAACAGCATCCGCCTGCGCTCGTGGGCCATCCACGACGGCATCCTGGGCGAGCCGTTTACGAATGTGACAATGTATAAAAAGGTGGGAAAACACGCCGGGGTCAGCACCTGCGGCGATTGCAAGTGGTAACAATTCAGTAGTAGCGACTTAAGTCGCTACTACGCTTTTAAGGACCCCAACGCGGCTGCCAGTCGCAATAATCGTTATTCGTCAGGCGGCGGATGTCGGAACCGTCGAGGCGCATGATGTAGATTTCGCAGCCGTGATCTTCGCCAGGGTGATCCATGTAACCGGTAAAAGCCACCCATTGCCCATCCGGGGAGAAGCTGGGCGCCAGGCTGACCGAACCTGTTGGCGAAATCTGGTGGATTTCACTGCCATCGGGCCGCAGCAGGTAGACTTCCCAGTTCCAGCTCCCGCCAGCGTAGGTCCCGATCCAGTCCCCGGTAGCAGACCAATCGGTCCGGCCCCGCAGGCCCGGCATGGAAACGGTGACAGCCGTCAGCCCGGAGCCATCCAGGTTGACCCGGTAGATCTGGATCGTCCCGGTCATGTCCGAAGCGAACAGGATTTGCGACCCGTCCGGCGACCAGGTCGGATCCCAGCCGCTGGGCGTGACCATGTGCGGGTTGCCCCCGTCCCGGCCCATGACCCAGACGGCATAGGGGGCATCGGGCGTCTTGTGGGTGAAGGTGATGAGGCTGCCGTCGGGCGAGATTTCGGGCGCGGTCAACATCCCCAGCCCGTCGGTCAGGCGGGTGACGAGGCCGTCGAGGGTGATCTCATAGATGTCGAAAATATTCTCTTCGCGGTAAGCCGAATAGACCACGCTCTGCCCATCGGGGGCCATGGAGGGGTAAAAGTGGCGGATGTTGTCCCCCGTCGTCAGGCGGCGGTAGCCGGAGCCGTCGGCGTTCATGATGCAGATCTGGTCGCCGGATTGGACTTTGAAAACCTGGCAGGTGAAGGCGATCTTGCCGGTCGGTTCGTAAGACGGGGTTGGGGTAACGGTCGGCGGTAACGCCACCGGTGGAGGCGTGAAAGCCCCGGCTGCCTGGGCGGTCTGAGTGGCGAATTCGAAGATATTCTCGATACCCGGCGGTTGAGGGGTACTGGAGAAAGGAAGGCCACAGGCGAGTGCAGCCAACACCATGACAGCCAAAAAGGATCGTTTTCGCATCACGTGTGATACCTGAAATACGCCGCGCAGGCCCCCTCGGACGAGACGATCGTCGCCCCGAGCGGTTGTTCGGGGGTGCAGTCCGTACCGAAGGCGGGGCAATCGTGCGGTTTCTTCAGCCCCTGCAAAATCTGCCCGGCAATGCAGACCGGCGACTCCTCGGTGCGGATCTCGCCCACCTCGAAGCGTTTCTCGGCATCGAAGGTGTCGAACTCCGGGAGCTGGCCTGGCTGCCATTACAAACGGCGATCTCGAGGAGACTTTGGGTGACGGGGAGTTCGCGCATAATGTCAGTATCATTCACCATTTTCGGTCAGGCGCATAAATAAGTCTACCACTTGCGGGTCGAAATACAAACTGGATTGGGAGCGGATATATTCCGGTTCATTGGGAATCGCCGTGTTCGACCATTTTTTGGACCCGGAAAACAAGGATTTCATAGCGCTTTTTTCCGTCCCGCCCATTGCTTTTGACTCGCATTGATATACAATAGCTTTGCAAGTCCAGCCCTGTCTTTGCGACAAAATATTGATTCAGAGAGGAAAAGATGAGCCTCCATTCCGAAATCTTGGAACAACCCGCCTGCCTCGACCGCCTGCTTTCGTCACAGAGAAAGAACGTGGAGCAGATCGCCGCCGCGATCCGAGCGAGAGACATCCGGTATGTTTTCCTGGCGGCGCGCGGCACGTCCGACAATGCCGGGCGCTACGCCAATTATCTATGGGGGGCGATGAACGGGCTGCCGCTGGCGCTGGCGACGCCGTCGCTGTTCACATATTACGGACAGCCGCCGAGACTGAAGAACGCGCTGGTAGTCTGCGTTTCGCAGTCGGGACAGTCGCCCGACATCGTAAGCGTGCTCCAGGAGGGGAAACGCCAGGGCAACCTGACCCTGGCGATCACCAACGCGCCCGACTCGCCCCTGGCGCAATCCGCCGACTTTGTGCTGGACGTGCAGGCCGGGCCGGAACTGTCGGTGGCTGCGACCAAAACCTACACCAACGAACTGCTGGCGATTGCCATGCTGTCCGTTGCGCTGGCCGGGGATGCGGCGCGCTGGGACAAACTGGCGCAGGTCGCCGGCTGGGCGGGCGAGGCTCTGAAACAGGATGAGTCCATCGGGAGGCTGGCGCAGCGCTACCGTTACATGCAGCAATGTGTGGTGCTGGGGCGCGGCTACAACTACGCCACCGCCTTCGAATGGGCGCTCAAGCTCAAGGAGTTGACCTACGTGGAAGCCGAGCCGTATTCCTCGGCGGATTTCCAGCACGGGCCGGTGGCGATGGTGGGACGCGGTTTCCCGGTGATGGCGGTTGTGCCGGCGGGCAAGGTTTTCGATTCGATGATGGCGCTGCTGGGACACCTCAAATCGAATTTACTGGCTGAACTGGTGGTCATCTCGAACTCCGCCGCAGCGCTTTCGCTGGCCGAGTCGCCCATCCCCATCCCGGCGGGCGTGCCCGAATGGCTCTCGCCGCTGGTAAGCATCGTCCCGGCCCAGTTGTTCGCTTACCACCTGACGCGGACGAAAGGCTACGACGAGAACCGGCCGCGCACGATCAGCAAAGTTACCGAGACGCGCTGAGCACTTTTACGAAAACTGTCGCACCCAGGCCGAGAAGATAGGAGAAACAGAGCGTTGAAGCTCAACCCCGACAGGTGCTGGCGGCCGCGCACTTCGGGCCGCAAGCGCAGCATCGAATACCTACACCGCCGGTTCGTCCCACCATTTGGACAGCCTCCCGCCGGAGCGGGCCGGATGGTCCAGGTAATGCGAGACGTCGTTGAACAGCATCAGGCGCGCGTGGACCACGTCTTTGAAATCGAGCACGTTCAGGCAGGCCGGGGATTGGTCCAGGCGGTCGCGGTAGCCACGCCCGTCGAAGCCGAGCACACTGCTGATCAACAGGCGCAGGGTGGCCTTGTGCGAGACGACCAGCACGTTTTCGCTGCGGTGCTGCACCACAATCTCCCGGATGACGGGCAGGGCGCGGGCGATGACGCTGACCCCGTTCTCGCCGCCTTTGGGCGCAAACGTGTACGGGTCCTCCTCCCAGGCGGTGTATTCCTCCGCGAAGCGATTCTCCACCTCGGCCCGGGTCATCCCCTCCCAGTGGCCGTGATGGATCTCGCGCAAACCCTCCCGCTGGATGGGCGTCAGACCGTGCGGGCTGGCCAGGATGGAGGCTGTATGGACAGCACGTTTCATCGGGCTGCAATAGACCGCCTTGATGGCCTCGTCTGCCAGCCGCTCCGCCAACCGTTCGGCCTGGAAGATGCCCTCCTCCGAAAGCTCCACGTCGGTGGCGCCGGCGAAGCGGTCTTCGGCGCTGAGCTGGGTCGCGCCGTGGCGGACGAGGAAAAGTCGGGTCGAGGTTTGAGCGGGCATGGCTGTCTCCTGGGGAAGGTGTGGGATGAATTGTATCAGAGTCTCCCATTCCTACCCAAACCGAAAACTTTTAGCGATAATCACTGTTATAAAGGGTGAGTTGGCCCAACAACTCTTCTGCCGTATTTCCTTTACCTTACCGGTTGGAGTAGCCTATGGAACACACATCCGCAATCCCCACAAGACATGTTCACCCCTGGCTGCGCAAGATCAATCTTAGCTTCGTCCCTGGTCAGATGACCCCGCTCCTGGAGCTGGCTGCTTCCGGCCTGCTGGAAGCGTTCCGGGCGCTTGGGCATACGGTCCAGGAGCAGCCGGATGAACGCACCGACCTGCTCCTGACCACCGCCCCATTCGCCAAGCCGCTGAACTGGCGCGAAGCCGTCATGTTTACCGGGCGGCGGCGGTTCAGGCTTGCGCACACCCCGACGACCGTCACCCTGGTCCACGCCTACCCGGAAGAGTTTCGAAAATTGATGGCGCATTTCGAGGCCGCCCTGGCAAAGGACCCCGCAGACCCGGCCGACTTCGCCTTCGAGGGCCTCGTCCCAACCGCCTACCAGGCGCTCATCCACCAGGGGCGGCGCGGCGGGCCGATCCTGGCCCTCGAGCGTCTGTTGCAGACGCAGGTCAAGAGCATCCGCGTCCTGCTGATCGTCGGGGAAAATGAACCAGGGTCGGCTTATCTTTTCGACCTGGCAGGCGCCCATCCCCGGATCGAGGCCACGCGCCAAGACGGCTTTTATGAAGAGATCGCCTTGCGCCTGGTCACGGGGTTGAGCACCAAGGAAGTGACCCAACACCAGGTGGTCGGGGAGCCGATCCCGTATTCCCTGTGGCGCGAATTATCCACGCCCTCTGCCATGCGCACCGCTTCGCGTGAACTGGGGCAGCGGGGCTTCTTCACCCAACTCATCCGGGTGGCCGACATGGTACACGTGCCGGCGGTCGGGGATGCCGTCGCCGAGCAGTACAGCGAGGGCTGTTTTGCCACCTGGGAACCCCGGCTGGAGGCGCTCATCGCGACGATTACCGGCAGCGCCCGTCCGGTGGACAAGGAAAACATCACCGAGGATGAATTGGCCGTCATCGTCGGCGTACGCCCGGACGGCAAGGGAGCCTTGATCCGTCACAGGGAAAACGGGCGCAACGACCCGCCCTCCTCCGAAGCAGTCGAAATGATCGCCATGGACCAGCCCCTGCCGAGGGTGCCCCTGACGCTGGAAGTGCAGGGGAGCGAGAGCACTTTCCAGGTCCCGGTGGCGCGCTCAAAGCTGCACGGGCACCGCGGCCTGGCCGCTTACCATCCCGGCTTTGTCGAATTCGCCCCGCTCGATCTGTCTTATTACGACTTTCCCGTCTCTTGCGCCACTGAGGCTCAGGCCAACGCCATCCGCCAGGCTTTTTCACGAGCCAAGGCCTTGCTTAATCCCCCCGACCCGCGCCAGGTGGTCTTCACCGTCCTGCCCGGTCACGGTGTGGTGATGGTAGAAAAATGGCAAGCCGGTAAGGCCCCTTTCCAATTGATCTGGGAGTACATGGACGCCGGTTATCTCCAGATCGAGCCGCCTGTTCCTCAAGGCCGGCACACCTATGAACCCGGAACCGACGGGCTTCATCACCTGCGCCTGCCCAAATAACCCTGGAGAGTGACCTATGCGCGCCATTTACGTGGACAAACACATCCCCCGCATCCTGTTGACCAAGGCCGTCACCCCGCTCTGGCCAGATTTCGTCTGGACGCCGCTCTCGTCGGCGCGCGTGACCGACCTGCCCGACGGTCCGCTGCCCGGCCCGGATTGGGTGCGGGTCGAGAACCAAAGCTGCGGGATTTGCGCCTCAGACCTGTCGCTGCTGTTCGTCCGCGCCGACCCGTCGGTGGCGCCCTCGGCCCTGCCCGGCCTCAGCCGTTTCTGGCTTGGACACGAGGTGGTCAGCACGGTGACGGAAGCGGGTCCGGCGGTGACGCGGTTCGCGCCCGGCGACCGGGTCATCATGGATTCGTACCATTACGGCGCGCACTGCCTATCCCTGGGCATCCAGCCGATATGTCGCTACTGTGCCGAGGGGAATCGCCGATTCTGCATCAACCGCTCCACAGCGGGGCCGCACGGCTGGGGCGGCGGGTTCGGGGACGGTTACGTGGCTCACGAAAGCGATCTCTATCCCTGCCCGCCGGATTTGACTTCCGACCAGGCCTTGTTCGTCGAACCGTTGGGGATCGTCGTGCAGGCCGTCCTGCGCCGTCCGCCTGAGGGCGGCGAAAAAATCCTGGTCTATGGAGCCGGGATCATCGGCCTGCTAACCACGATGGTCGTCAAGGCCATCGCCCCCGAAGCGGAAATCACGGTCGTGGCGCGTTATCCGCACCAGGCTGAACTGGCCGAGAAACTGGGAGCAAGTCACATCCTGCGCGGGCGGGATGGCTACGCTGAGGCCGCCAGGATCACCGGCGGGAAATATTTCACCGCGCCCCTCAACAAAGGCATCGTCCTCGACGGCTTCGACGCGGTCTACGATTGCGTCGGGGACGAGGCGAGCCTGACGGACAGCCTGCGCTGGACGCGGGCCGGCGGCACGGTGGTCATCGTCGGTCTCCACATGGCCCCGATGAAAAACATTGACCTGAGCCTCGTCTGGTACTCGCACGTCAACCTGATCGGCTCGTTCATGCACGGGCACAGCGAGTGGCACGGCCAGCGTAAGCACGATTACGAGCGGGTGATCGAGTTCTTCCGCCAGGGCAAATTCGACATCGCCGGGCTGATCACCCACCGCTTCCCGCGTAAAGATTATAAAGAGGCCATCCGGGTCGCCTCGAACAAGGGGAGAGAAAAAGCCATCAAAGTGGTCTTCGACTAGGCCTGACCCGGTCACCAACGGACATTTACCCAAAAAGTCCCGTAACTTAATTGACTTTTGCCCCTAGAACCCGTATACTACAAATATCATACCAACCAGTAATATTCGCAAAGGAGGAACACATGACCAGTAAGCCCTGGCTTCAGCGGTACGACAAAGGGGTTCCCTACACTATTGACTACCCGCAAAAACCGCTGTTCCATTTCCTTGAACAGTCCGCCGAGAAATACCCCGACCGCGCCTGCACAGTATTCAAGGGTGCGGTCATTTCTTACAAGGAAATGAACGAAATCACCGACCGCCTGGCAGCGGCGCTGGCAGATATGGGCGTGAATAAGGGCGACCGGGTGGGGATATTCATGCCCAACACGCCCCAGTTTGTGATGGCGTATTTCGGCATCCTGAAGGCTGGCGGCGTAGTCGTGGCGACTAACCCGCTATACACCCCGGCGGAAATCGAATATCAGGCCAACGACGCGGGCATCGAAGTCATGTTCGTAATGACCAATTTCTACAAAACGATCAAGGCCGCCCAACCCAAGACCAAGATCAAGAAGTTGATCGTCACCAATCTGAAAGAGACCCTCCCGCCTGTCTTGAGCCTGCTCTTCACGCTTGCCAAGGAAAAGAAAGGCGGGTTCAGGATCGAAGGCGGGTTGGGCGAAAACGAATTCTGGATGAAGGACCTGCTTGCCAAATACAGACCCTCCGACCGCCCGAAGCTCGAGGTTTCCCCCCAGGATACCGCCCTGTTCCAGTATTCGGGAGGCACCACCGGCATATCGAAAGGCGCGGTCGCCAGCCACTACAACGTCGTGGCCGACACCCTGATGATCAAAAGCTGGATGACCAACCTGAACGAGGGCAAGGAAATCACCCTGATGGCGATCCCGCTCTTCCACGTCTACGGGATGGTGGCCGGCATGACCTTCTCGATGGCCTCCGGGGCCAGCATGGTCATGATCCCGAACGCGCGGGACCTGAAAGATGTCCTCGAAAATATCAACAAATACCGGCCGACAATCTTCCCCGGCGTGCCAACCCTGTATAATGCCATCAACAATCACCCGGATGTGAAAGCCGGCAAATACAACCTGTCGTCCATCAAAGCCTGCATCTCCGGTTCAGCACCGTTGCTACGAGAGACCAAGGAGAAGTTCGAGGCCTTGTCGGGCGGCAAAGTTTTCGAAGGCTATGGCCTGTCTGAAGCGCCGACCGCCACCCACTGCAACCCGCTGCTGGGAGAGAACCGTACCGGCTCCATCGGCCTGCCACTGCCTGACGTGGATTGCAAGATCATCAGCCTCGATGACGGCGAGACCGAACTTCCCGTTGGCGAGATCGGGGAACTGGTCATCAGCGGCCCGCCAGTAATGAAGGGCTATCACAACATGCCGACCGAGACCGCCAACGCCCTGCGCACGTTGAGCGACGGGAAAGTCTGGTTGTTCACCGGCGACATCGCTCAAATGGACGAAGACGGTTACTTTTACATCGTTGACCGCAAGAAAGAACTGATCAAGCCGGGCGGCTTCCAGGTCTGGCCGCGCGAAGTGGAGGAAGTCCTTGCCACGCATCCGAAGGTGCTGGAATGCGGCGTGGCGGGCATCCCCGATCCCTACCGCGGTGAAACCGTCAAAGCCTGGATCGTACTCAAACCGGGCGAGACCGCCACGGAGGAAGAACTCAAGGCCTTCTGCAAGGAAAAACTGGCGGCCTACAAAGTCCCCACCCACTACGAATTCCGCGCCGAACTTCCGAAGACCACCGTCGGCAAGATCCTGCGGCGGGAACTGGTTCGGCAGCACAAGGAAGCCGCAGGAATGTAGGCCAGTCTCGAGTCAATAGGATGCAAACAAAGAGCCTCCGGGTTTTTCCTGGAGGCTCTTTCCTTGTTGTTTACGTGTCTACGTGCTTATCGCCTGCGCGCTTTCCTTACGCCGGCCGGGGAGTGCCGCTGCGCTTTGCCACCGGCGGCGGGAAAATGGCCTCGAACTCCTCGCGGGTAATGGTTTCAGCCTCGAGTAGTTTGGCCGCCACCGCATCCAGCTCGGCACGATACTTCTTCAAGATAGCCTTAGCTTGTTGGTAGGCGCTGTCCACAATCTTGCGGACTTCCTGGTCAATCTGTTCGGCAATCGCTTCGGAGTAATCCCGCTGCTCAGAAATTTCACGGCCGAGGAAGATCAACTCCTCCTTTTGACCGTAAACCCGGTTGCCGAGTTCAGGACTCATGCCCAGGCGGGTGACCATGGTCCGCGCCATGCGAGTGACCTGCTCGATGTCGTTCGAGGCGCCCGAGGTGATGTCATCGAAAACTTCCTCTTCTGCGGCGCGTCCGCCTAGGGCATAAGCCAGGGTCGCATAGAACTTTTTACGCGACATCAGGATGCGGTCCTCGTCCGGACGGAACCAGGTAACGCCGCCTGCCTGCCCGCGCCCGACGATGGTGACTTTCTGGACCGGGTCCGCTTCGGGGATGGCGTTCGCCACGACGGCGTGACCAGCCTCGTGATAAGCGATGATCCGCTTCTCCTCGTCGCTGATCAAGCGGGACTTGCGCTCCGGTCCCATGACCACGCGCTCGATCGCTTCTTCGAGTTCGGTCTGCCCGATAGCCTTCTTGTTCCGGCGGGCAGCCAGGATGGCGGCTTCGTTGACCAGGTTTTCCAAGTCCGCGCCGACAAAACCGGGCGTACCGCGAGCCAGTGAGGCCAGGTCGGTCGTCGGTTCGAGGGGTTTGCCCTTGACATGGACCTTGAGGATGGCCTCGCGGCCTCTCACGTCCGGACGGTCGAGGACGACGCGGCGGTCGAAGCGCCCGGGGCGGAGCAAGGCCGGGTCCAGGACGTCGGGGCGGTTGGTGGCTGCGACGAGGATCACGTTCGTATCGGTGTCGAAACCGTCCATCTCGACCAGCATCTGGTTCAGGGTCTGTTCGCGTTCGTCGTGTGAACCTCCCAACCCGGCGCCGCGCTGGCGCCCGACTGCATCAATTTCATCCACGAAAACGATGCAGGGCGAATGGCGCTTGGCCTGGTCGAACAGGTCGCGCACGCGGCTGGCGCCGACGCCGACGAACATCTCGACGAATTCGGAACCTGAGATCGAGAAGAACGGCACACCGGCCTCACCAGAAACAGCCTTGGCCAGCAGAGTCTTGCCCGTCCCCGGAGGGCCGACGAGCAGCACGCCTTTGGGGATGCGCGCCCCAAGCTGGATGAATTTCTGCGGTTCGCGCAGGAACTCAACCACCTCGGCCAATTCCTCTTTGGCTTCCTCCACCCCAGCCACATCTTCGAAGGTGACGGTCGGATGGTCGCCGCTGAACATGCGCGCCCTCGACTTGCCGAAAGACATGGCAGCATTGTTGCTCCCTTGCGCCTGGCGAAAGATAAACCAGAAAAGCCCGCCCAGGAGCAGGAACGGCAAAACGTACCCGGCGATGGTGGCTATCCCCAGCCAGGAACTCGGCGGTTTGATTTCGATCTTCAACTTGCCCGATGCGAGCTGCTCCTGGGTAACCCCCAAAGCGAGGAGCTGCTCGACGAGCGTCGCGCCGGTTTCTTTTTGAGAGATTCGCTCCACCTCCCTGCCGCCCTCTGAATAAATTGCGAGAATGCGGTCATCGCCTTCGACGACGACCCGCGTGACTTTACCTGCCTGTATCTCACTGGCCAGTTGGTTGATCGTTAGCACGTCTTGGCTGCTCGATTGCTGTCTCACACCCATAATAAACATCGCCACGATGGCAATGACCAATAAGATATATACCAGGTAAGATGACTGGTTGCGTTGGTTCACTGATGCCTCCTAAATTCGATGGCATTATACCAATCTATATGCACGGAAGATAGATTTGTAAAACAATTTGTATAGTTTTCTTATGAAAAAATCACAAACGGGCGAGGAAAAGTCCCCGCGACCGGCGCGAGGACATGTTCTCGGGGGTCATTCCAACCATAAAGATACAGGGCAATGGTCCGATCCCATCACATCCGTGTGGATGACGACATCCTTCACGCGGGGCAGGAGCGCCTCCGAAACAAGGAAATAATCGAGCCGCCAGCCGATATCCCGCTGGCGGGCGTTGACCCGGTACGTCCACCAGGTGTACTGGACCCGGTCGGGGTACAGGCGGCGGTAAACGTCTACGAAGCCGTGCGAGATGAAGTGGTCCACCCAGGCGCGTTCCTCCGGCAAAAAACCGGAGGTGTTTTCGTTTTCCTTCGGGTTGCGCAGGTCAATCGGCATATGGGCGGTATTGAAATCGCCGGTGATGACGATATTCTCACCTGCGGCGTGCAGCCTGTCGCAAATCTCCAGCAAACGGGCGTAGAAATCCAGCTTGTAAGCGACGCGCTCCTGGCCGCGCTGCCCGTTGGGGAAGTAGACGTTGTACAGGAAAAAACCGTCGTGACGGGTGCGGATGACGCGTCCCTCGGGATCGAAGCGCGGGTCGGCCAGACCAAACTCCACGTCCCGCGCCGCTCGCCGCAGCCAGGTGGCCACCCCGCTGTAGCCGGGACGTTCAGCCGGATTCCACAGGATTTCGTAACCGTCCACATTCCGCTCTTCATCGGCGATCTGTTCGGGGCGCGCTTTGATCTCTTGCAGGCAAAGCACGTCCGGGGTTTCGGTCCGAACCCAGTCCAAGAAACCTTTCTTGAGGATGGCGCGCAGGCCGTTGACATTCCAGGTGACAATTTTCATAGGTCAAATTATGGTAAACTTGATTCACTTTGATTATAAGGCTTCGTGAATGAGTAGCAAAGTCAAACGCATTATTTGCATAGAAGACGAGCCGGAAATGGTGGACCTGATCCGCCTGATTCTCAGCCGACGCGGTTTCGAGGTCTCCGGCTCGCAGGGCGGGCAAGACGGGCTGAACATCGTCCGCAGGGAACTGCCCGACCTCGTGTTACTCGACCTGATGATGCCCGACCTGGACGGGTGGGAAGTATACCAGCAACTCAAAGCCGATGACACGACCAAAAATATCCCGGTCATCGTGGTGACAGCCAAGTCGCAAAGCATTGACAAGGTGCTGGGCTTGCATATTGCCAAAGTGGAAGACTACATCGCAAAACCGTTCAGCCCCCAGGAATTGATCGAGAGCGTCGAAAAGGTCTTGATGAAAACGCCCTAAACCGGAGAGCAACAGCGGGGCGGACGGCCGCTCCGTTTTGTAATTGGCCATGCCCCATACCGTAAAAATTACCAATCGCAACAGGACAATCGACGCGCTCAAGGCCCGTTACTGTCGCTCGTTCCTTTGCCAGTTACGCGGCCTGACCTTTCGCCGCCAGATCGCGCGGGACGAGGGCCTGCTCCTGGTCCAACGGCATGACAGCCGCCTGGAAGCGTCCATCCACATGCTCTTCTGCTTCACCGACCTGGCGATCATCTGGCTCGACTCTTCGTCGAAAGTTGTGGACAAAGTCCTGGCGAAGACGTGGCGGCCGGCCTATTTCCCCGCCCGCCCGGCCAAATACATCCTGGAAATCCAGCCCGAGCGACTGGGCGATTTCAAGATAGGCGATCAGATTGAATTCGAAAATGCGTAAACTTCTGCTGGCTTTTACTGCTATTTTTATATTCCTGGCCGCGGCGCAGCCCGTCTTGGCCCAGACCGACACGCCTCCCGCCGGGCCGGTCTACATCGTCCAGCAGGGTGACACGCTCTGGGACATTGCCTACCGCTTCAACATCACCTTCGACGAACTGGTCGCCGCCAACCCGGATATCGACCCGGACTTCATCCCGGTTGGCCAGCAACTGGTGATCCCCGGCCTGGAAGGGATCAGCGGCGTGCTGACGACTGAAGTGGTCGCGCTGGGAGATACTTTCCGCAGCTTGAGCCGGCGCTACCAGGTTTCGACAGATATCCTGCAACGCCTGAACCGAATCGTCAGCCCGACCGAACTGTATGCCGGGGTCAGCCTGGTGGTCCCGGTCACGGACGAGAGCGCCGCGCTCAAGGGGCGCCTCAGCCTGGAGGCCGGCGAGACGATGCTGGAACTGGCCGCCCGTCAAAACGCCAACCCGTGGACGCTGGCAAACGTCAACGAGACCGGCGCGCCGGGGCGCACGCTCCCCAAAGATATTCTGTACACAAAGAACGAAACACCCGAGTTCCAGGCCAGCGGACTGCCCCCGGCTTTTCGAAGCATCGAGGTCTCCCCGCTCCCGCTGGTGCAGGGGATGACCATCGAGATCACGGTCGCCACCCCGGCCGAGAGCCTGACCGGGACCCTGGTGGATTACCCGCTGCATTTCCTCCCCGCGGCCGATGGAAAACAAATCGCTTTGCAGGGCATCCACGCCATGCTCGAACCCGGCCTGTACCCGCTGACGCTGACGGCCACCCTGTCCGACGACAGCCAGCAATCCTTCGAACAGATGGTGCTCGTCGCCAGCGGTTTCTACCCCGACGACCCCGATCTCTACATCCTGGATGCTTCGACCATTGACGTGGAAGTATCCGATGCCGAGTTTGCCCAGGTGCTGGAGATCACCTCGAAGGTCACACCCAAACGTTACTGGCAGGGCCTGTTCACCAGTCCGGCCAGCCTTTTCCCGAACCCTGAATGCTACACCTCCCCGTTCGGGAACCGCCGCACCTACAAAACGCTAGAAGGTGAGACCAAATTATTATCCTTCCATTCCGGGCAGGATTTCTGTGGCGGAACCGGGTTGCCGATCACAGCCGCGGCTCCGGGGGTGGTCGTTTTCGCCGGGCCGCTGACCGTGCGCGGCAATGCGACGATTATAGACCACGGCTGGGGTATCTTTAGCGGGTATTACCACCAATCCGAGATCCTCGTATCGGTTGGGGATCAGGTAGAATCAGGGCAGGTGATCGGTTACGTCGGAGCAACCGGGCGCGTCACCGGCGCACACCTGCACTGGGAAGTCTGGGCGAACGGCATCCAGGTCAACCCGCTCACCTGGCTGAAACAGGAATTTCCTTGAAATCGCTGTTGATTTGCATTCGCGACTATGCTACACTTTTCCAAGTGAAACCATTTGGGAGTCTTCGATGAGCAATCTGGTCAATTTCTTGAGACAAGGCGATATTTTTTACCAACTTACCCCTACCCAGTTGGAAATGATTGCCAACCTGTGCAAAGAGGTCACTTACCAGCCAGGAGAGACGATTTTCAAAGAGAACAGTGACAGCAAGGAACTCTACGTTATCATGGACGGAGAAGTCGAAATTTCCATAGATCCGTCCCTGGTGGGCGGGCCGGATGTAGCCAACGAGCCGCACAGAGTCATTGCAACCATGCGCCGCGGTCAATCCTTCGGCGAGATCGCCCTGGTGGATGAGGGGCTGCGGTCCGCCAGCGCCCAGGCCGGGAAATCCCCAGCCCGCCTGCTGGTGATCCCTCGCGACAAATTGATCATGCTTTGCGAAACCTACCCACAATTAGGGTACCGTTTAATGAACAACCTCGCCGCAGACCTGGCCATGAAGATACGCAACAC
>DYLB01000021.1:0-15522 GCA_020722305.1 Anaerolinea thermophila
CCGCGAAGGCGGCCTGACCGTCGGCGCTGGTGTCATTACCAAAATCCTCGAGTAATAAGGAGAGGCGGCCCGCAAGAAGGGCCGTCGAAGTAGCCCATGGCTTCCAAGAAAAAAGATGTCCGCCCGACCATCACGTTCGCCTGCACCGACTGCAAGGAACGCAATTACACCTCCGAGAAGAACCGCCGCAACGATCCCGGCCGGATGGAGTTGAAGAAATATTGCCCGCGTTGCCGCAAGCACACCGTGCACCGGGAAACCAAGTAGTTCGATGGTCAGATAGCCGAGAGGTCGAATAGTCGTGACCAAGCGACCACAAGACCGGGTGACTATCTGACTTCATAGGCCAGTAGCTCAATTGGTAGAGCTCTCGTCTCCAAAACGAGCGGTTGTGGGTTCGAGTCCTGCCTGGCCTGCTGAAATGAACGCCGACCTCCCCCTTGCAATACCGTGAGGCGGCGTTTTAGACGTCAAAGAAAGTTTGAGGACATCTGCTGTGGCCGATAAAAAAGAAACTCGCAAGCGATCAAACGCCATCCAGCGGTTCTTCCGCGAAACCGTGGGCGAACTCAAAAAAGTCTCCTGGCCTACCTGGCCGGAGGCCCGCCGTTTGACCTGGATCGTTGTGCTTGTAATGGTTTTCATGGCCGTATTTTTAGGAATTTTTGATTTCCTGGCATCCAAAGTTTTCGATTTGATCCTGGGAATATCGTAAAGAGAGAAACATGGACACGCAAGACCCCGAAGAACCCATCCTGGATGATGAGCGTCATTCGGATGACAGAATGGACCAGCCTGTCGACGCGCCTGCTGAACCCGGGCTTGCGTCCGATCAGGCGATCCCGGTGGAGTCACCCGCTTCGGGTCTGGACGCTGGGCCTGATCCTGAACCCGGAGAGGGACAACCCGCCTGGTACGTGATCCACTGCTATTCCGGCTACGAAAACAAGGTGCGCCACAACCTCGAACAACGCATCGAAACCATGGGGATGAAAGACAAGATCTTCGACGTGGTCATCCCGACCCAGGAAGAGATCGAAGTCAAGGACGGCAAACGCCGCACGGTGGAACGCCACATCTTCCCCGGCTACGTGCTGGTCAACATGGTCCTGACCGAAGAATCCTGGTACGTCGTCCGCAATACGCCGGGCGTGACCGGTTTCGTCGGCATGGGCAACCTGCCCACCCCCCTGCGCCCTGAGGAAGTGTCACAGATCATCAAGCGCATGGAAGCCGAAGCCCCAACCGTCAAAGTCACCTTCAAGGAAGGCGAACGCGTCCGCATTATTGACGGGCCGTTCAACGACTTCCGCGGCGTGGTCTCAGAGATCGATATGGAGCGCACCAAGGTGCGCGTCATGGTCAGTTTCTTCGGGCGCGAGACGCCCGTGGAACTGGACTTTCTCCAGGTGGAGAAAGCCTAACGCAACGGTAACAGGCCAGACCCTTCGACTTTGCTCAGGGCAAGTTCGGCCTGATACGGTGGGAGGGCGTCCCACACCGGGAATAACGTCCGGTACACGTAAATCGCCCGCTAAAACCACACCTGTTCCTGCGTCACAGGGGCAGGCAAAGGAGTTCAAATTCAATGGCAAAGAAACTAAAGGCAATCGTCCGTCTCCAGCTAGAAGCGGGCAAAGCCAACCCGGCTCCCCCGGTTGGCCCCGCCCTGGCCGGCCATGGGATCAACATCATGGCCTTCTGCAAGGAGTACAACGCCCGCACTTCGAACCGCGCGGGTGAAATCCTCCCGGCAGAGATCACCGTCTACACCGACGGTTCGTTCACTTTCGTCCTGAAGACCTCGCCCGCGGCCGTGCTGCTGCGCAAGGCGGCCGGCGTGCCAAAAGGCTCGGCGGTCCCCAACAAGGAGAAGGTCGGCAAGGTGACCCGCGCCCAGGTGCGTGAAATCGCCGAACTGAAGATGAAAGACCTGAACGCGATAGACATCGAAGGCGCCATGCTCCAGATCGAGGGCACCGCCCGCAGCATGGGATTGACGGTCGTAGACTAGACTGGTGGGAGGGAGCGGCCGACTGCCGCCCCGTTTGTACCACGGAGATAAATCATGGCAAAACACGGTAAAAAATATCTGGCCGCCAAGGCCAAAGTTGACAGCGAAATGCTGTACGAGCCGCGTCAGGCGGTCGTGCTGGCCAAAGAGACCGCCACGACCAATTTCGACGCGACGGTCGAAGTCCACATGCGCATGGGACTCGATCCGCGCCAGGCCGACCAGCAGATGCGTGACGTGGTCGTGCTGCCGCACGGTCTGGGCAAGACCGTCCGGGTGCTGGTCTTCGCCCAGGGCGAAGGCGCAACTGCGGCCCGCGAAGCCGGCGCCGACCTGGTTGCCGACGACGACGAGACCCTGGGCAAGATCCAGGCCGGCATGACCGATTTCGACGTGGCCATCGCCACCCCGGATATGATGGGCAAAGTCGGACGCCTGGGCCGCGTCCTCGGTCCGCGTGGCCTGATGCCGAACCCCAAAGCCGGGACGGTGGTCAGCGCCGAGGACATGGGCCGCGCCATCCAGGAAGCCAAGGCCGGCCGCGTCGAGTTCCGCCTGGACAAGACCGCCAACATCCATGTGCCAATCGGCAAGGTTTCGTTCGACGAGCAGAAATTGTTCGAAAACCTGGCCGCCCTGATGGAGGCCATCAAGAAGGCCCGACCGTCCGGCGCGAAAGGGTCTTTCATCAAACGCATTACCATGGCCACCACCATGGGTCCCGGTATCAAAGTGGACCCCAACCTGGCCCAATCCATGGAAGTTATCGGGTAACACTCACCCGTTAGCGGCCTGTCAAAATCGAACTTCGCCAATGACGGCGGGCGCCCTCGCTGAGGGCTTAATTCCCTGCCCAGGTGGAGACTTGGAGAAAGCTCTCCCTGCCCTTGTGGCCGATAAAAGTCTTTGCCTGGAAAGTGACAGGCAAAGACTTTTTTAGAAAGGAGGTAAATCCTTTGGCTATCTCGAAGCAGCGCAAGAACGAAGTGTTGGACCAGTACGGTAAATGGCTCGACAAGAGCCAGGCTGTGATCCTGGTCGAATATACCGGCGCGAGCATGAAAAACCTGGACGCCATCCGGGCCAAGATCCGCGAATCCGGCGGCGAATTCCACGTGATCAAGAACACGCTGGCCCGCCGGGCGTTCGAATCCAAGGGCCTCGCAGCCCCTGAAGATTTCCTGGTCAACAGCACGGCTGCCAGTTTTGCTTTCACCGACCCTGCCGCGACCGCCAAGGCCCTGTCCGAAGCGACCAAAGGCCTTGAAGCAATCAAGGTCAAGGGCGGGTTCATAGACAAGCAAATCCTGGATGCCGCACACGTCAAAGCCCTATCCGAACTGCCCCCCCTGCCGGTCGTCCGCGCTCAACTGCTGGGCGTGCTGCTGGCCCCCGCCAGCAAACTCGTCCGCACCCTGTCCGAACCCGGACGCCAGGTGGCGGCCGTCCTCAAGGCGTATGCCGACCAGGGCGCATCGCCCGCCGCAGCGTGATCGGCAACCATCACGCAAATCCGCTCAAAATTAATCTCTCACGTTTGTAAGGAGTTTCTAAACAATGGCTGCAAATCTTGAAAAACTGCTCGAACAGCTGAGCGAGCTTTCGGTGCTCGAGGCTGCTGAACTGGTCAAAATGCTGGAAGAGAAGTGGGGCGTTTCCGCCGCCGCTCCCGTCGCCGTGGCTGCTGCCGCCGGCCCTGTCGCCGCGGCTGAACCCGTCGAAGAGAAGACCGAGTTCGATGTCATCATCAAGGACGCGGGTCCCAAGAAGATCGAGACCATCAAGGTCATCCGCCAGCTCACCAGCCTGGGTCTGGGCGAGGCCAAGACCATGGCCGAAACCGCCGGCGGCAAGGTGCTTTCCGCGGTCGGCAAAGACGCCGCGATGGACGCCAAGAAGAAACTTGAAGAAGCCGGCGCGGTCGTCGAAATCGCCTAGTTTCAGAGTTTCAAGAACAGAGAGACGGCTCTTGCGGGCCGTCTTTTTGATTCCAAAGTAGTACTTATGACCTAAACCCGACCTGTTGACTTTAGTTCGAGAAATGAGTATAGTGTTGGTATATTTGGTCTGACCACCATACCAAAGAAATCCAGAAATCACATGAAAATCAACCCAGTTGCCCATAAAACCCTTGCACAAACCTCCGCCGGACGCCTGGCCGCCTCCCTTCTGGACGGCAGCCTGCAACCCGGCACACAGCTCCCGCCGGAGCGCGAACTGATGACCCAGTTGGGCGTCAGCCGTACCACCCTGCGCGAGGCGCTCAAGGCCCTCGAAGAGAACCGCCTGATCGAATCCCGCCCGAACGTGGGCTGGTTTGCCAGGGCGATAGACGAGACCAACATCGCCCAGGCCAAGGAGCTGGCCGGGGACGCGGCGACCCAGGCTCCCCGTCCGGCCACGAACGAACCGGTCTCCCGCCCGCTGCGCGTCCCCATCTCGTCCGACAAGCCGCTGCGCATCCCCAATTTGCAAAAGGACCGCCTCGGCACGTTCGAGTTCATCTCCTGGTGGGAGCGCGACAAGGTCCGGGAGGCCAAAGTGCTGGTGGTCGGCGCCGGGGCGCTGGGCAACGAGGTCATCAAGAACCTGGCACTGATGGGCGTGGGGCACATTTTCATCATTGATTTCGATAACGTCGAAGCCGCCAACCTGAGCCGCTCGGTGCTCTTCCGCGAAAACGACAACAACCGCAGCAAGGCCGAGGTCGCCGCGGCCCGCGCCAAAGCCATCAACCCCGACGTCCACGTGCAGTACCTGAACGGGGACGTGACCACTTCCCTCGGCCTGGGCATCATCCGCCGCATGGATGCGGTAATCGGTTGCCTCGACAACCGCGAGGCCCGCCTGGCGGTCAACCGCTTCTGCTACTGGATGAACAAGCCCTGGGTGGACGGCGCGATCCAGGAACTGCTCGGCCTGGTGCGGGTCTTCGTGCCGGGCAAGGGCGCCTGTTACGAATGCACCCTCAACGAGCTGGCCCTGCGCGACTTGTCGCTGCGCTATTCCTGCCCGCTGCTGGCCCGCCAGAACATCCTGCTCGGCAAAGTGCCAACCACCCCGACCATCGCCTCGATCATCGGCGGGATGCAGTCGCAGGAGGCCCTCAAGCTGATCCACAATCTGCCGGTCGAGGCGGGCAAAGTGACCCACTTCAACGGAATGGTCAACCAGATGCACACCACGGCCTACGTGCCGCGCGAGGATTGCGAAAGCCACTGGACTTATGGCGAGGTGACCGAACTGCCCGCCCGGGCCGAACGCACCACCCTGGACGACCTGCTCCGCATCGCCCGCGCCGACCTGGGGCCGGCTGCCGTTATCGAGCTGGACCAAGAGCTGATCACCTCTCTCGAATGCCCCTCCTGCCACTCGGTTGAAGCCGTGCTGCGCCCCCTGAGCGACGTCAGCTTCGAGGCCGGGCACTGCCCCACCTGCGGCGTGTTGCGCGAGGCCACCCTGACCCACAGCATCACCGGCGAGGAAAATTTCCTGCACCGCACCCTGTCGAGCGTGGGCGTACCGCCTTTGCACATCCTGCGGGCCAACAACGGCGACGAATACCGTTTCTACGAACTGAGCGGCGACCTGAACGAGGCCCTGCACTTCCGCCACTTCGAACAGTCCGAACCGCTGAAGATCAGGCCCAAAGGCCGGGTGCGGATCAAAGGCGAAGTCAAGATCAAAGACGCGCCCGCCAACAAAGCCCGCGGCCGGGTGCGCCTGCACGATTGACCACGAGACATCCATGACCATGCAAACCGCAACGATGAGCGCCATGAAACCCTCCCCACCTGCCGAACGGAGCGGATTTATCCGCAAGCTGGTGCTGCTGTTCCTGCTTGGCTGCGCCGCGGCGCTCGGCATCGCCATCCTGTTCCGCACCGGGCTGAACCTGCCGGACATCGCCCTGGCTGTCTTGGCCGACGCGGCCATCGGCCTGCTGGCGGGCGTCAGCGCCCGGCTGGTGCTGCGCAAATGGAACGGGTTTTTCCGATTCGTCGTTGCCCTGGCGACCCTGCTCTTATCGCTCAATATTTTGGGATTTTTCACCGGCTGGCGGCTAGGACTCGGCTTCACCCTCACCCTGGTGCAGCCGGACTGGATCGGGCTGGCCCAGGTTGGGATCGGCATTTTGGCGATCTCCCTGTCGCTGCTGGTGCTGCGGCGGGCCACGCCCAAGACCGCGCCCGTCCCGCCGAAACCGGTTCCGGCCCCGGCGAAGAAGCCCGGCGGCAGGAAATCCGTCCGCCCGGCGTTCAAGATGCCCCAATGGCCGCAATTCAGGAAACCGTCTCTGCCCAGACTGCCGAAGCTCTCCTGGCCGGCAATCGGCCCGTCGAAACGGGAGGCAGGCCTGAAAGTCCGGCCTGCTGCGAAGGTGAAGAAGCCCCGTAAAACGGTATCCGCCGCAGCCTTCGCCCCGACCCGGCACGTGGCAAAGCCATCCGCATTGGTCGTCCCGAAACCGGCGCGGAAACTGAAGAAGGCCCGGGAGCGCGGCAAATCCAAAATCCAACTGGCGAAGGTCGAAGAACACGTCTGCCCGTACTGCCTCGAACCCGTCGTCGCGAACGATCCGCGCGGGATGGTGGAATGCAAGATCTGTCACGCCCAACACCACGCCGATTGCTGGGAAATCACCGGCGCCTGCCAGGTGCCGCACTACAACGCTTGATGAACGCTTGATGGAGGAGCCATGCCTGACCTGAATGTGACCATTGTCCTGCCGAGCGGCGGGGCGCGAGCTGCCGAAGTCCCGGACGACGTGACGGTACACGACCTGCTGACGGAGTTCACCTCCCTGCTGCAACTGCCCACCGTCGGCCCGGACGGACGACCGATGTTCTACCGCCTCGACAGCAAGGCCCTGGGCCGCGAGTTGAAGGAGGACGAGACCCTGGCCGAGGCGGGCATCCCGGAGAACGATCGGCTGATGCTGACCGCCGACATCACCGCCGGGGCCGGGATCGTCTCGGTTGCCGACAGCCCGCGCATGCGCCGCCTGCGGGCCGATTTCGAGAAGATGCAGGAACTGGCCGCCCGCAGCGACGTGATCTCGTTCAAGGCCGAATCCTCCCGCCCCAACCTGCCGCCGGAACGATATATCGTGACTTTCAAGTGCAAGAGCATCAGCGAGGTGGACCGCCAGGGCAATCCCAAATTCAGCAACCGTCACCAGGTGGAGATCTACTTGCACAACCAGTATCCGCAGCGCTGGCCAGGGATGAAATGGATGACGCCCATCTGGCACCCCAACATCAACCACCTGAACGGCAGCGTCTGCATTGATGCCGCCTGGTGGACGGCCAGCCGGTCACTCGACCGCCTGGTGATTATGCTGGGCGAGATGCTGCAATACAAGAATTACCACGACGATCCCACCAAGCCGCCCTTCCCCTGGGACCCCGAAGCGGCGCGCTGGAGCCGGGAATACCGCAAAAAACACCCGAACATCTTCCCCGTGGATACCAGCGAACTGCTCCGCCCGGAGCGGATCAAGCTGTCGTCGCCAAAGAAAGACGAAAAGAAAAAGCCATTGATCAAGTTCAAGTAGAAAAGGAGATTAACATGTCTGATTTACCTGTCACCATTGTCCTGCCTTCGGGAGGCAGCCGCACCGCCGAAGTGCCCGATGACGTGGCCGTGAAGGAACTCCTGCCGGAGTTGACCACTTCGCTGGAACTGCCCGTCACAGGCCCCGACGGACGCCCGATGTCTTACCGCCTCGATAGCAAGGCCCTGGGCCGCGAGCTGAAAGAGGAGGAGACCCTGGCCGAGGCGGGCATCCCGGAAAACGACCGGCTGATGATGACCGCCGACGTCACTGCGGGCTGAGGCTGCTCCCGCCGCCTGTCCCCTCGCGATTCCGGGGAGGGGACAGGCCTCCGCTTTATTTCACCCATCCCGGAATGATTGGCGAGTTTTTATGGCTAATTCAGGTATTCGCATCTTACCCCCCGAAGCGCCTCAGCCGGAGACGGGCTGCCCCCCGGTGGACGGCGCCCGCCGCTGGGATTCTCCCTACGACGGCTACGGGCTGCACCCTGTGGTCTCGGTTTACATGAGCCAGGTGGCGTTCAGCCGCATCGGCGTCCACGCGGCCAGCGACCCGGACTTCGAAGTTGGCGGCATCCTGATCGGGCACTGGTGCGCCCACGAAGACGGGATCGGGCAGTACATCAGCATCGAACAGATGCTCCCCGCCCGCTACACCCGCCAGGGCAGCGCCTACCTGACCTTCACCCAGGACACCCTGGTGGACGTCCTCAACCGGATCGAATCCCAGTATCCCGACAAACGCATCGTCGGCTGGTACCACACCCACCCGCGCATGGGACTCTTCCTGTCGCGCTACGATACCTGGCTGCACAACAGCTTCTTCCCCGAACCCTGGCAGGTGGCCCTGGTGGTCGAGCCGCACAGCAGCATCGGCGGCGTGTTCATCCGCCAGAAGAACGGCGTCCTCGATTCCAGCCGCTATTTCGGCTTCTACGAGGTCAACGGCGCGGGGACGGAAGGCAGCATCGTCAACTGGCACAACCTGCACTCCCCCACCGCATTCCTGGACGACCTGGAAAAGGCCCCCTCCAAACCCGAAGAATCCGAAGAAATTCCGGCGCAGGAAGAAGGAGAAAATTCACAATGAGCAGACGCACACGCACTTATTACTATGCCGTGCTCGGCGCCCTCGGCGGGCTGTTTGGCTGGCAGGTCAGTGACCTGCTGGGCCTGTCCTTCGCCGGAAACCTGTACCTGACCGAAGCGGTCGTCGGGTCGCTGGTCGGCTTGAGCGTCGGGTTGTTTATCGGCGTCACCGAAGGCGCGCTGACCCGCAACCCGGTCCAGGCGCTCAAATCCGGCCTGTTCAGCGGCGTGCTCGGCTTCGTCGCCGGGGCGCTCGGCCTGCCGCTCGGCGAGTTCGCCTTCCAGTCCGTCGGCGCAGGCCTGTTAGGCCGGATCATCGGCTGGGGTGTCTTCGGCCTGCTGATCGGCGCGGCCGAAGGCGTGGTCGGCAAGAGCCAGGTCTGGAAAGGTATGCTCGGCGGCCTGCTGGGCGGCGCGGTCGGCGGCCTGCTGCTCGAACTGGCCCGCACCCGCTTGCAGGACCAGCTTACCGGCAAAGCTGCCGGCCTGGTGCTGCTGGGCGCATCCGTAGGCGCGTTCATCTCGCTCATCGTCGTCCTGCTCTCCCGCGCCTGGCTCGAAGTCACCTCCGGCAAGCTCAAAGGCACCGAGTTCATCCTCGACAAGTTCATGCGCGCCGGGGGACCGGCTGTCGCCATCGGCAGTTCGCCGCTCAAGTCCGAGATCGTCCTGCCCGATCCCGACATCGCCCCGCAACACGCCATGCTGACCGGCGACGGGATGCAATTCTCGCTGAAAGACATGAGCCTCTCGGGGACGCTGGTCAACAACAAGAGAATCGAGCGCATCCGGCTTTCGAATGGACAAAGGATCCGGATGGGCAACACCGAGATGGTCTATCACGAAAAGAGGTAACCATGCGGACGAAAAAATGGCCGCGCGTCGCCCTGACGTTTGGCCTGCTACCGCTATTTTTGCTCCTCCCCGTCCTGACAGTTTCCGCGCAGTCCGACCTACACATCCGCATCACCCAGGTGGACACGTCGGCCTTCCCCCAGGTGACGGTCTACGTCTCCGTGACCGACGCGGCCGGCGAACCGGTCGGCGTCGAGCCGGAGCGCATCCAACTCAGCGAAAACGGGCAGGCGATCCAGTCGCCTGAGATGAGCGGCTCCGGCGAGATCGGCCCGCTGACCACCCTGCTGGTCATGGACGTGTCTGGTAGCATGAACAACAACGCCAAGATTGACGCCGCCAAACAGGCCGCCCTGGCCTACGTGGAGCAGATGCGTCCCGGCGACCAGGCCGGGCTGATGGTCTACAACACCGAAGTAACCCTGGTCCAGCCGGTCACACCCGACCGCGAGGCGCTCATCACCGCCATCAACTCGCTGGCCGCTGACGGCAACACCGCCATGTTCGACGCCATCCTGCAAGCCGAGCAGGTCCTGTCGCCGGTCGGCGGGCGCAAAGCCATCCTCGTCCTGACCGACGGGATTGACAATCTCAGCCAGGCCGCCACTGAAGACGTGATCAGCGCCATCGGGCCGAGCGGCGTCTCCATCTCGACCATCGGCCTGGGCGACCCGGAGCAGCTTGGCACCAACAGCGGCCTGGACGAAACCGTGCTGCGCTCCCTGGCCGAACAGGCCGGCGGCGTCTACAGTTACGCCAACGACCCCGAAAGCCTGCAAGGGCTGTACGAACGCTACGCCCGGGCCCTGCAAAGCGAATACCGGATCACCTTCACCTCCACCTCCACCCTGCGGGACGGCCTCACCCGCTCCCTGACCGTTTCCCTGGCCGGCGGGGCCGCCTCGGAAGAAGCCCAGTACAACCCCGGCGGCGTGCTGCCGGAAGTCAGCGCCCAATCCTGGCCGCTGTTCGGGGCCATCCTGGCCGGGTTGCTGGTGCTGCTTTTCGCCCCGATGGCCATCGGACGGCTGGCCGGCGCGTTCCAGGGAGCCGGCGGCAAGCCCAAATCTTCCAGCAAAGCCAAAGGGCGGGTCAAACTTAAATAAAACCGGAGTCCGACACCCCGGAGTCCGACATCTCCCGATGTCGGAGGCAAAGTCTGGAGACTTCGCACGCCGCGAATCAAAAAGACGGCTCGGAATGAGCCGTCTTCTGTTTTGGACAGGTTTGCTAAACCGCCAGGCTTTCCACCTTGCGGATGACCATGACCACTTTGCCTTTGATTTCCAACGGCTGGTCTTTGTCAATCAGGATGGGCTTCATAGTCGGGTTGGCGGGCTGGAGGCGGTAGCCGTCTTTTTCCTTGAAGAAATACTTGAGCGTGGTCTCGTTGGTTTCCGGCAGCCAGACCGCGACCATTTCGCCGTTGCGGGCTTCGATGGCCGGTTTCATGACCACGATGTCGCCGTCGTTGATCATGGCGTCGATCATCGAGTCTCCCTGGACTTCGAGGGCGAAGAGCCTGTCGCTGTCACGGGTGGGCAGGGTGCTGCGGGCGATGTCCACAGCGTGGGCCTCGTTCTCGGTCTCGTAACTGATCCCTGCCTCGAATACCGGCAGCGGCAGGCCAGCCGCAATCGGACCCAGGATCGGGATGCGCAGCATCTCAGCCAGGGCAGGCATCCCCGTCAAACGCACGCCGCGCGAGATCTTGCGGTCGCGTTCGATCTTGCCCATTTTCTCCAACTGGTCGAGGTAATAGTTCACCACAGACGTGGACGAAATACCCGTGTTTTCGCCGATCTCACGGATGGTGGGGGGATAATTGTTTTCCTGCCAGTAGCTTTGCAAAAATTCCAGGATTTTTATGTGGCGTGGCCCAAGGCCCTTGTTCTTTCGTACCATCATAGTTGTCACCTCCTGAGCGGCTGAATTCTTCGCTCATTTGTGCTAATTACAATTATACAGAACATTCGTTCAGAGTCAAGGGTTTTGGTGAGGCAATTTTTTGTCTATCCAGGAGGGCTAAACCCACGTCCGGCGGCGCATCCAGGTGAACATCAGGATGGGCGAAAGGATGAAAAGGACGAGCACCGCGTAAAAGATGGGACGCGTCATCCATTCATAAACCGGGACTTGCGGCAGGAAGAAGTTCATCCCGAAAAAACCGGCGAAGAAAGAAAGCGGCATGAACAGGGTGGTGATGATGGTCAGGGTTTTCATCACTTCGTTCATGCGGTTGTTGATGACGGAGAGATAGGTGTCCAGCGCCCCGCCGACCAGGTCGCGCATACTCTCGTTCAGGTCGTGCAGGCGGACGAGGTGGTCGTAGATGTCGCGGAAGAAGATGCGGTCGCGCGGGTCAATCGTGGCATAGTCGTCCCTGGCGAGCTTGTTCAGCACCTCGCGCAGGGGCAGGATCACCCGGCGCATGGACAGCAGGGTCCGTTTCAGGCTGAACAGGCGCTCCAGCGTGGAGGGGGTCGGGTGGCTGAAAATCTGGTCTTCGATCTCGTCGAGGGCCAGGTCTATCCGTTCGACGACAGGCAGATAGTCCGAGACAAGGCGGTCAATCAGCTTGTAGAGCAGGTGGTCGGCCCCGTCGTGCAGGTGGCGTTCGTCCCGCTGACAGGAATCCCAAACCTGGTCGAGGAAGGGCAGCCGCATGTCGTGATGGGTGACGATGTAGTTCTTGCCAATGAACACGTCCAATTCTTCGATCTCGGTCTCCCAGCCGGAAGTGGCGTGGTTGAGCAGGAGGAAATGGTTCAACACCAGGTAAAGGTAATCGCCCCAATCGTCCACTTTGGGGGTATGGGTCTCCTGCAAGGCGTCGTCAATCGCCAGCGGGTGGAAACCGAAAGATTTTAAAATCGGCTCGCAGATTTCGGGAGGCTCGCCGGCAAAATCCAGCCACAGGAGTGACTTGGAATTTTGAGAAGGCGGCGCCAGCTGCTCGGTGGGTAGATCCGTTTGGAGCGGTCGTCCGGGGGTGTAAAGCATGGCTCTGATCATTGTATCTCCGGTGTGAAAAAGTAGCCGTATATCACGATAATTCAACAAAATTCAAATTTATTTCAAAAATATTGAGTTTTGATTACAAAATCACTAAGTTTATATTGACTTATTTGAAGACCGGCGTATAATTGGCCTGGAAACACAATAAACCTATCTGGAGGTCGCTTATGAATCCTGTGCTTAACCGCTGTCCGGTATGCCAGAGCGAACTGATCATTACCCGCCTGAACTGCCCCACTTGCGATACCAGCATCGAAGGTCGTTTCACGGGCGGGCACTTTGCGCACCTTTCAGTCGAGCACCTTGATTTTATCGAAACTTTCGTACGTTGCGAAGGCAAATTGACCCGCATGGAAGACGAACTGGGATTGTCTTACCCGACCATCCGCAACCGGCTGCACGAAGTGATCCGCGCCATGGGCTACGAACCCGGCAAAGACGAACCCGAAGAGCTGGACGATGAGCGGCGCCGGTCGTTGCTCGACGCCCTGGACGCGGGCGAGATTTCAGCCGACGAGGCCCTCAAGGCCTTGCGCGGTGAAAATTAGCCGCGGGAAAGCAAGGAGTGGTGCGATGGAACACCAAATATTGACCATAAAACCCGAATCGAAGATCATCATCGGGACGGTCCCCGGTGATCTGCGCGTGCGCGGCGGTGAACAGGCGGAACTTTCGGCCAAAACAGACGGGATCGAACTGGCCGTGACCGACAAGGACGGCATCGTCGAGATTTCCTGCGACGGCGACCTGATCCTGTCCCTGCCGCAGCAGGCCGGGATTCAGGTCGAAAAGGTCGAAGGCGACCTGAGCGTGCGCGGCCTGCTCGGGAGCGTTTCGGTCAACGAGACCGAAAACGACGCGGCCCTCAGCCACGTCGGCCCGGTGGATTTGAAGGGGGTCGGCGGGAATCTGGTGCTGCGCTACGCCAGCGGCGCGGTCCGCGTGACCGGCGTAGGCGGCGACGCCTCGCTGCGCCACATCTACGGTGATCTGGCGCTGAGCGCCGTCGGCGCGGACCTGTACCTGCGCGACGTCCGCGGCAGCGTGCTTGCCACTGCCGGTGAAGACATCGTAGCTTACATCGAACCACTGGCCGAGGCCTCGTACACGCTGAGCGCCGGTAAAGACATTGTGATGCGCGTCCCGGCCAACTTGGATTTGCAGGTCAACGCCACCGCCGGGGCGCACAACGGAGTCAAAGTGGCGCTCTCGGGCCTGCTCGAAGAAGCCTTTTCGGGGGTTTACAGCGCCACCTTCGGCAGCGGTTCCGCCAAAGCCAGCCTGACGGCCGGCGGCAGCGTGCTGTTGACCAACCGGGTGGACGAATGGGAGGCCCGCGCCGATTTCGACGTGGACGACGGGTCCTTCGTCTGGGAGAAATTCGCCAGCATGGGGGTGGATGTCGGCACCCGTATGGCCGATATGGGTGTGAAGATGGGCGAAATGGGGGCCGATATCGCCAACCGGGTCGCCGAGCGGATGGCGAACGTCAACATCCGCAGCGAGCGGGTGCGGGAGCGGGCCGAGGCGGCCGCCCGCCGGGCCGAACTCAAGGCCCAGGCCGCCCTGCGCCGCGCCGAACAAAAGCTGCGCCAGTCTGAGCGCCAGATGGAAAGCCAGATGCGGCACACCGAACACCACGCCCGCCATTGGAACGTCAGTTTCGAGAGCCAGGCCGCCCCGTCCGCGCCGCCCCGTCCGCGCGTCTCTGACGAAGAACGCCTGGCCATCCTGCGAATGCTGGCCGACAAGAAAATTACGGCCGAACAGGCCGAAAGACTGCTATCGGCCCTCGAAGGAGGCTAATAATGTCTGCAGAGGAACGCGCCAAAATCCTCCAGATGGTAGAGGATGGGAAGATTTCCGCCGAAGAGGCCATGCGCCTGATCCGGGTGTTGGAGGAGAGCGATGCCGAAGCGCAGGCGGACTTCGAGCCGGATCCAGCCGTGGAAACGGCCCTCGTCCCGGAGCCGGCCCCGGGTCCCGCGCCGAACCGGGATTTCGAACGCAGATTAAAAGGATTCCGCCGCCTGTGGGTCATCCCGCTCTGGATCGGCGTCATCCTGACCATCGCCGGGGCCGGTTGGATATATTCGGCCATGCAGAGTTCAGGTTTCGGGTTCTGGTTCCTCTGCGCCTGGCTGCCTTTCCTGCTCGGTGTGGGCGCCATCGCCCTGGCTTTTGGAAGCCGGAACTCGCGCTGGATCTACGTGGACGTCAAAAACCCACCCGGAGAATCGCCGCGCCACATCCGGATCGGTTTCCCCTTCCCGATGGGACTGGCGCGCTGGGGTTTGCGGAACTTCGGGCATCACATCCCGAACCGGGAGCGCAAGATTGCCGACGATGCGCTGAAGGCCGTTTTCGAGACCGCTTCGACCGATGAACCGATCATGGTGGATGTGCGGGAGGAAGACGGCGAGCACGTGCAGGTTTACATTGGATAAGGATTGATCAGGCAGAAATTTTCAACCCGTTATCGGAATTTTCACAGGAGGTTGGCATGACAGAAGAAAGAATGAAAATCCTGAAGATGATCGAGGAGGGCAAGCTCAGCGCCGACGAAGGTGCCAAGCTGCTGGCGGCCCTGGCCCAGGGAGGGCGCAGCACTTCCGGTAGTTCTTCCGTCCCGCGTGGGCCGGGGGCGCCGCGCCTGCTGCGTATCCGCGTCACCGACGTGGCCAGCGGGCGCAACAAGGCTATGGTGCAGATCCCGCTGGCGTTGATTGACGCCGGGCTTAAGATCGGCGCCCATTTCGCCCCCGAAGTTGAAGGCGTGGATATGGCAAACGTCATGGAAGCCCTGCGCTCCGGCGTAACCGGCAAGATCATTGACGTCCAGGATTCTGAAGACGGCGAACACGTCGAAATCTTCGTCGAGTAGTTGGATGATTTGGCAGTTCGGTGGCCAGGCAGTTGGGAAAGACTGCTGCCTGCGCCTGGCCGAACCATTTTTTCTCCTACTTTTTCAACCCCTTCATCAAAAT
>DYLB01000021.1:15622-17993 GCA_020722305.1 Anaerolinea thermophila
GCTGCTATTCGACCAGGTTACGCGTCCCACGGGGCCGTGCCGCTGCCCCCCGCTTCTCTCATGGACCTGTGGACTGCTCCCGCTAAATCGGGCAATACCTCGGCTGTGGCCGCCAACAGCCCGAAACAGCCGGCCAGCATCATATCCCCGAAGGGCACGGCGAAATAAGGACGGAGGAACGTTGAGCGTGGACGGCTATCTTCGGCCCTCGGCCCACCGTCTACCGTCTGGAATAACGAGCGGCGCGGGCCGGTGACGACCACGTCGAATTCATCGTGGCCGAACTCGAATTTTTCGTCCGAGTACATCAACGCCCCGTGACCCATGTCGTCGAAGACGTCCTCGTGCCTGAGCGAGGCATCCGCCAAGGCGCGGAGCAGGGTTTCGAGCCTGGGCAGGTCTATTTCGCCGGTGTGATGCTCGAAGACGCCCTCGACCCCGCCCTCTCCCAGCCTGAAGGCCAGGGTGTGGAAATTGCCCACGTTGACGACGATCTTCTGCCCGCGCCGGCCGACCACAGGATCGAAATCCGCGCCCAGCACAGCCGCCGGAGCGGTGTCCATCACCACCAGCGGACAGTCCATCTCACCTGCGGAGCGGGCCACAGCTTGCAGGCGGGTCATAATCGGCGGGATGTCTCCGGGCAGGTAGGCGAAGGCCGCCAGGGAGTTCACCTCACGCAGGCGCTGGTCGAGGTAATCGAAGCGGAACTGGCGGTCGGAGACTCCCGGCGGGGCGTTACCGTGGTCGAAAACGGCGACCGCCACCGCGGCCAGATCGGACAGGTCCACGCCGAAGGACGAGAAAACCCGCTGGATGGCGGGCAGGTCGAAGTCCCGGAATGTGATGCGCTGGACAAAATCCGGGAGGCGGAGGGCCTCATCGTCCGAGACAATTTCGATCCCGTCGCGGGCCACCTTATCCAAATCGTCATCCAGGGTTTTTGCCGCTTCGGGCGTGGCGTAAACGGGAAGTCCGGCCCTGGCGTGGTCGAGCGCGGCCCAGGCCGAGGGACCGCCGCCCATCATCACCCCGGCCAGCAGGATCGGGGTCCGGTCGAGGGTCGCCTGCTTGATCCGGCGGTGGACCATCATGGTTGGGGAGGGGAGCACCAGCTTGAATCCGTTTTCGAGGTCCAGTTTCGAGTCGTACAGGAAGATATCCTGCGTGCCGGTGCCGATGTCTACCGATAAAATTTTCATAGCCGCTCCAATCTGTGACTTGTTTACACCTCGATCCCCAGCCACTGGCGGATGAAATAGCCGATGATGAAGGAGAAGGTGGCCACGCCCAGGCTCAACCCGGCCATCTCGATGAAGCGTTCCCGGAAGGGTTCGTCTTTGGCGACCGAGATGTAGTAATTGAAAATCGCAATGATGGCGACCGCAGTGGTCAGGGCGATGGCAAGGTCAGCAATGTAGTTCGGGATGAGCAGGTAAGGCAAGACAAGCAAGGTCACTGTGACAATATAGGCGATCCCGGTATAGACGGCGGCGCGGATGGGGTGCTTGTCGGTGACTTCGGAGCGAGTGGACAGGTATTCGGAGGCCGCCATCGAAAGCGAGGCGGCGATGCCGGTGATCAGCCCGGAGAGGGCGATCAGTTGCGTGTTCTGCAGGGCCAGGGTCAATCCGGCCAGGGCACCGGTCAATTCGACCAGGGCGTCGTTCAGGCCGAGCACAACCGACCCGGCGTAGCGCAGCCGTTCTTCGTCGAGCATCTCAATCAGCTTCTGTTCGTGGACTTCTTCTTCGCGGATCCACCGGTCGATCTCCGGGATTTTGCCCTTGAGCAGGGCGTAGTTGGCCTGGGCTTTTTCCTCGCCGCCTTCCATGAGTTTGATGCCGAAGGTAAAGCCGAAGACCCGGCTGATCAGGTAATATTTCCAGACATTCCACCAGTTGGGTTTGATCTCGCGCTGGGTGTATTTTTTCCAGTCCTGGGAGTGGCGCAGTTCATCGTCGGCGATCTGTTCCATGATCCGGCGGTTTTTGGAGTCTTTGATGCTCCCGGCCAGGCGTTTGTAGATATGATGCTCGGTGATCTCGATTTTCTGGAAGGATTCGAGCAGGTGGCCGATGTTTTCTTCTTGCAACATATTTTCTCCTTGACAGTCAGGGTATTCCCATTGTAAACGAGATTAGGGGATAGGAGCAAATCCGGTATCTGATCTAAAAATAGATTTTCATGCCTGGTGGTGAAAATCATGGATCTTTGGAAATCTCCGCGATGACTGCCATATCTGGTAGCGTCCCGTAGGTCACACTTCAAGCGTGACCTACATCTGGAGGTGCAACACGCTGATTCCCAATGCACCTTTGAGTCTACTGCAAAAAGGTCTTTATCCACAAAGGACACGAAGTACACCAAG
>DYLB01000022.1 GCA_020722305.1 Anaerolinea thermophila
AAACATAGAATTCTGAGAGGTTCGAATGGCAACAAAATATATTTTCTTCACCGGCGGGGTCGTCTCTTCGGTTGGCAAAGGCGTGACGGCTGCCGCGCTGGGTATGCTGCTCAAAGAACGCGGCTTAGCGGTCGGCGTGCAGAAACTGGACCCGTACATCAACGTTGATCCAGGGACGATGAGTCCTTACCAACACGGCGAGGTTTTCGTGCTCGATGACGGGGCGGAAACGGACCTGGACCTGGGCCACTACGAAAGGTTCATTGATATTCCCCTGACGCGCGTCTCGAATTTCACCACCGGGCAGGTGTACGCCGAGGTCATCTCGAAAGAGCGGCGCGGCGACTATCTGGGCGGCACCATCCAGGTCATCCCGCACATCACCAACGAGATCAAACGCCGGATCGGGCTGGTCGCCAAGACGACCGGGGCCGAGATCGTGCTGGTCGAAGTCGGTGGGACGGTCGGCGACATCGAATCGCAGCCCTTCATGGAAGCCCTGCGTCAGATGAAGAATGAAGTCGGGCGCGAGAACGTCTTCTTCGTCCACGTCACCTGGCTGCCTTACATCGGCGCGACCGGCGAACTCAAGACCAAGCCGACCCAGCACTCGGTCGCCGCGCTGCGCTCGATTGGCATCTCGCCCAACATGATCATCGCCCGCTCCGACCACCCCATCGAAAGCGAGCTGTGCGACAAGATCGCCCTGTTCTGCGATGTGGACAAGGAAGCCGTCGTCCCCATGCAGACGGCCCCAGTCCTTTACGAAGTGCCGATGCTGCTCGAAAAATTCGGCATCCCGGAATTCATCATTGACAAGCTGAAGCTCAAAGCCACCCGCACCCCCGACTGGAAAGCCTGGCAAAAGATGGTCGCGGAAGTCAGCAAGCCCAAGCCGACGGTCAACATCGCCCTGGTCGGCAAATATGTGGAACTGCACGACGCCTACATGTCGGTGCGCGAGGCGCTGAGACACGCCGCCCTCTCGGTCGGCGTGGAGGCGGAGATCAGTTGGGTCCATTCGACCGACCTGGAGAAAAACAAGGGCTGGGACGTGCTCCAAAACGCGGACGGGATCATCGTCCCCGGCGGGTTCGGGTCACGCGGGATCGAGGGCAAGATCATGGCCGCCCGCTACGCCCGCGAGCAAAAGGTCCCTTACCTGGGGTTGTGCCTGGGGATGCAGGTGATGTGCATCGAATTCGCCCGCAACGTGCTGGATTACGAAGATGCCAACTCCAGCGAATTCGACCGCAGCACCGAAACCCCCGTGATAGACCTGATGATCGAGCAGCGCGCCATCACCGACATGGGCGGCACCATGCGCCTGGGATTGTATCCCTGCATACTGACACCCGGGACCAAAGCCGCCGAAGCCTACGGCGTGGAGCAGGTGGATGAGCGCCACCGTCACCGCTTCGAATTCAACAACGCCTTCAAGTCCGAATTCGAGAAAGCCGGCATGGTCTTCTCCGGCATGTCGCCGGACGGGAAGCTGGTCGAGATCGCCGAGATCGCCGACCACCCCTACATGGTCGGCAGCCAGTTCCACCCGGAGTTCCTGTCCCGCCCGATGCGACCCCATCCCCTGTTCGCGGGGCTGGTAAAGGCCGCCAAAGAGAGAGCCGGGAACGGCTCAAGGAGTCCCAAAGATGGATGACACCCGTACCCAACTCGCCAAACTGGGGCGGGTGTGCCTGCTTTGCATCGGCCTCATCACCGGACCGGTGGTTCTGATTCAGTTCCTGACGGCCTGATGCTCGTCCCGGAATCCCTCCGGGATTTCGGCGTAGATGCCGCGCATTTCGGGGGGCAGACCCGCGGCCAGAGCAAACATCAGCCGGTCGGTCAGCGCCAGCGGCGTCTCGCCTGGAAGCGGCAGCAATAGCGGCAGCAGGCTGACCGTCACGCGCGCCCGGCGGGGGAAATGCTTGAAGAACCGGTCCGTCCCGACAATCGCCATCGGCACGATCGGCGCGCCTTTCTCGATTGCCAGGCGCGCCGTGCCGGTTTTCGCCACCCCCAGTCCCCGGCCCCGGGAGCGGGTCCCCTCGGGGAACATGCCGAGCGTTTGGCCCTGATCGAGCACCCTGGCGGCATGGAGTCTGGCCCAGCGGTCTTTCTCGCCGCGGTAGACCGGGAAAGCTCCCAGGTTGCGCAGGACGGCATCCATGACCGGGTTCTTGAACAACTCGGCCTTGCCCATGAAAAAGATGGGACGCGGTAGGGAAAGCTGCATCGGGAAAACGTCGAAATTAGTGACGTGGTTGGCTGCCACGATTACTGGGCCGTCGAGCGGGAAATTTTCCAACCCAACCACTTCCAGCCTCATCAAAAGGCGGAATACGCCGGATAGAATGGCCGTGATGACCGCCCTGAATGGCGTCATTTCGAAGTGGAATCTTTTGCGCTCGCGTATATCGAAGTCGGAAGTTTCGTTCAAAACAAGAGCCTCGCAAACCAGGACTGAGAAAGTGGATTATACTAATCCCCGATATTTTCAAGCATAATAACCCCTGGAGTTGAAAATGGACACTATCATCGAAAGTATTTCTGCGCTCGAAATCCTCGATTCGCGCGGCAACCCGACCGTGGAGGTCGAGATCGTGCTGGCCGACGGCTCGTGGGGACGGGCGGCCGTGCCTTCCGGCGCTTCGACGGGCGTTCACGAAGCCCTGGAACTGCGCGACGGCGACAAGAACCGTTATCTGGGCAAAGGCGTGAGCCAGGCGGTCGCCAACGTCAACGGCGTGATCGCCGACGCCCTCTTCGGCTGGGACGCCAGCGAACAGCGCGCCATTGACCGCGAATTGCTCGCCATAGACGGGACGCCAAACAAATCCAGGTTGGGCGCCAACGCCATCCTTGGCGTCAGCCTGGCCGCCGCCAAGGCCGCGGCCAACTCGCTCGGCCTGCCGCTCTACCGTTATCTCGGCGGCGTGCACGCCCACGTGCTGCCCGTCCCGATGATGAACATCCTCAACGGCGGCGTCCACACGGCCTGGCAGTCCACCGACATGCAGGAATTCATGGTCATGCCCTTCGGCGCGCCGACCTTTGCCGAGGGCCTGCGCTGGGGCGCGGAAATCTACCACGCCCTCAAATCTGTGCTGAAAGAAAAGGGATATGCCACCCTGGTCGGCGACGAGGGCGGATACGCCCCGGCCCTCAAAGCCAACGACGAAGCCGTGGAAGTCATCCTGGCCGCCATCGAAAAAGCCGGATTTCGGGCCGGGCGCGGCCTCGACGTGGCGATTGCGCTCGATCCGGCGGCTTCGGAACTCTTCGAAGAAGAGAGCAACACCTACAACCTGCGCAAAGAAGGCCGGAAATTGACCGGCGCGGAGATGGTCGCCTATTGGAAGAAATGGATTGAACAGTACCCGATCGTCTCCATCGAAGACGGGCTGGCGCAGAACGACTGGGAATCCTGGAGCCTGATGACCTCTGAACTGGGAAGCCGGATCCAGATCGTGGGCGACGACCTGCTCGTCACCAACCCGACCCGGGTCCGGCGCGGCATCCGAGAGAACACCTGCAACGCCCTGCTGGTCAAGCTCAACCAGATCGGCTCGCTGACCGAGACCATCGAAGCTGCGGAACTATGTCACCGCGCCGGCTGGCGGACGGTCATCTCGCACCGTTCCGGCGAAACCGAGGACGCCACCATCGCCGACCTGGCCGTGGCCCTCAATACCGGCCAGATCAAGACCGGCGCGCCGGCCCGCTCAGACCGGGTCGCCAAGTACAACCAGTTGCTGCGGATCGAGGCCGAACTCGGCGAGACCGCAAAATACGCCGGCTGGGATGCCTTGAAGTAATCCCAGCCTCGAAATTTCATCCAGGCGGCCCGCTTTGTGTATTTAGTGAGCCGCTTTATTGTCCCATATTGTCAGCACGCCTCAATCTCATTGCGAGGAGCGCTCTTTGCGATAGCATCCCCTTTGGGGACGAAGCAATCCCCGCCCGATAGTATTATCGCGCAACATTTGCCTTGAACGCGCAAATGTTGTAGGGCGACATTTATGTCGCCGTTTGGTTGCGGCATGCTTGCCCTGAGCAAAGCCGAAGGGAATGCCGCGTTACGAATTGCCAACATATTGTTAAACAACTTGACAAATTAAATTTTCGTGCTATGATAAATGCACTTATATACGCCGAAACACCCCGGAAATCACCTGTGACCCAGTATTTTGGCTACACTTCCCCACAGAATGTAAGAAATCTTAACAAACACGCCGCCCTTGACCTGATCCGCTTCACGGCTGGGGGGATTTCACGCGTCGAGCTGGCCCATCGGATGGCGCTCAGCCGGGCCGCGGTGACCTCCATCGTCAACGACCTGATCGAGGCCGAGATCGTGCGCGAGGCTGAGAGCCGCTCTGCCAACAGCGGACGCCCGCCCATCATCCTGGAGATCAACCCGAACAGCGAATACGTTGCCGGGGTAGACATGGGCGCGACGCACCTCTCCATTGTGATCGCCAATTACGCCGCGAATTTCATCCTGGAAAAAGAAATCCCTTTCGACATTGCCCAAGGGCCAAAACCCTGCTTGAACCAGGCCAACGAACTGCTCCAGGAAGCCCTCTCCGAAACCTCCATCAGGATCGAACAGATCAACGCCATCGGCGTGGGCGTTCCCGGCCCGATCGCCTCGGAGGCGGGCATGGTCGTTGCGCCGCCGATCATGCCCGGCTGGGACCGCTTCCCCATTCGGACCACGCTCGAGAAAATGTGGGGCTGCCCGGTTTCGCTCAACAACGATGCCGAACTGGGCGCGCTGGGTGAATGGGCTTACGGCGCGGGGCGCGGCGTGCGGAACCTGGCCTACATCAAAGTGGGGACCGGGATTGGCGCGGGCCTGCTGCTGGACGGCCAAATCTATCACGGCGCGACCGGGTCGGCGGGCGAGATCGGGCATCTAACGATTGACGAGAACGGCCCGCTGTGTACCTGCGGCAACCGCGGCTGTCTCGAAGCCCTGGCCGGTGGACAAGCCATCGCCAGCCAGGCCCAGGAGTCCGTCCATAACGGCAAGCGGACCATCCTGTCCGAGATCGTGCCGGTGGAACGGATCAGCGCCCAGGACGTGGCCGAAGCGGCCCGTCAAGGCGATTTGATCTCGCAGCAAATCCTGGCCCGGGCCGGCAGCCATTTAGGCATAGCAATTGCCGGGTTGGTCAATATTTTCAACCCGAACATGGTGGTGGTTGGCGGCGGAGTGGCCCAGATCGGGGACCTGTTCCTCGAACCGGTCCGCCAGGCTGTGCAGCGTCGCAGCCTGCCTGCCGCGGCTCACGCAGTGCGGATCACGACCGCATTATTAGGCAGAAGATCGTCCAGTATGGGCGCGGTGGTACAGGCATTGACGATTGCCCTGCACCAGCGCGCCGAAGGAAAGGAGGTGAGGCAGACTCTCGTAGTATAAATAAAACCTCAATAACCCACACACGTCTGGGACTCTGCAAACCGGCAGGCCCACACAAAATTTCTGAAAAATTCAAGGAGAAAGAGAATGAAAAAGAGTTTGTTCACCCTGTTCAGCCTCGTGCTGGCGCTCACCATGGCCCTGGCGGCCTGCGGCCCGGCCGCGACCCCCACTGCGGCCCCCACCGAAGCACCGACGATGGCCCCGACCGAAGAGCCGACGATGGCTCCCACCGAGCCGCCCACCGTCGAACCCGTTGGCACCCTGCGCATCTGGGCCGACGATACCCGCGCCCCGATCCTGCAAGACCTGGCCGACGAAGTGCTGGCGGCCTACCAGCTCGAACTGGTTGTCGAACTGAAGTCCGCCATTCGCGATGACTTCCAGGTTGCCGCGCCGCTCGGCGAAGGCCCCGACATCATCGTCATCCCCCACGACCAGGCCGGTACGCTGGTCGCCAACGGTCTGCTGGCCGAGGTTGACCTGGGCGACAAGGCCGCCGATTTCGCCCCCAATGCCCTGCAAGCCTGCACTTTCGACGGCGTTCTGTACTGCATGCCCTACGCCACCGAAAACCTGGCCTTCTTCTACAACACGGACCTGGTCGAGACCCCGCCGACCACCTGGGACGAAGTCCTCAGCATGGGTAAGGCGCTGAAGGATGCCGGTAAGGTGGACTATGTGATGGCCGTGACCGGTACCACCTACGATGTCTACCCGCTGTTCACTTCCTTCGGCGGCTACATCTTCGGCAAGGACGCCAACGGTAATTGGAACCCCGAGGATCTCGGTGTTGATAGTGAAGGCATGATCGCCGGCGTCAAGTGGCTGGCCGACGGCGTCGCGGCTGGCGACCTGCCCGCCGACTGGGACTGGGCCAACAACCATGCCCTGTTCGAGACCGGCAAGGTCCCGTTCATCATGGCCGGCCCCTGGGCTTTGAGCCGCATCCGTGAATCCGGTGTGCCCTATGCCATCACGAACTTCCCTGGCAACGGTTATCCCTTCGCCGGGACCCAGGGCTTCTTCATCAACGCCCAGAGCGAGAACGTTCTGCTGGCTCAGGCCTTCTTGAACGAATTCGTCGCCACCGAAGACGTGATGCTGAAACTCTACCAAGCCGGCCAGCGCCCGCCCGCCTATCTGCCCGCCCTGGCCAAGGTTGACGATCCCGACCTGGTCGCCATGGCTGAAGCCGGCAAAAATGCTACCATGATGCCCGCCATCCCCGCCATGGGTTCGGTGTGGGGCAGCTGGAACGACGCGGTCGTCCTGGCCCGGGATGGGAAACAGGATGCCGAAACGGCCATGAAAGATGCCGGCACCAAGATCCGCAACCTGATCGCCAACCCGTTGACCGGCATGGTCAACGTCCCCGGATCGTACCAGGCCCAGGCCGGATGCCCCGGCGACTGGCAGCCTGAGTGCGCCGTGACGGCCATGGTCAAGGGTGACGACGGCAAGTGGCGCAGCGGCCCGTTCAACCTGACCGCCGGTGATTACGAAGTCAAGGTCGCCCTGGATGGTTCCTGGACCACCAACTACGGCTCCGATGGCGCTCAAGACGGCCCGAACTACAAGTTCACGATGGCCGCCGACGGCACCGTGGAGTTCGTGTTCGACCCCGAAACCAAGTTGCTGGAGATCATCACTAAGTAAAACATCCAGTGACACCGAAGGCTGGGGAGTGCTTGCGCTCCTCAGCCTTCACTTTATTTCCTTGCAGCCATTATTTGTCCATCGGGCACTCCCTGACACAAAAACGAGGAGCACGAAATGAACAAGACCTCTCGTGGACAATCGAAAAGCAGACTCGCCACGGAAGATTCCCTGGCCTCCAAGCTGATCCGCATCCTCTTGATCGTCTTATTCGATGTGGGGTCGGTTTGGTTCATCCAAAGCGCGCTGTCCCTGGGTTTCGACCAGTTGGTGATCGTCTTCGCCGTCATCGCGGTCATGCTCAATCTTATTTTCCTGCTCCCAAGAGCCTATCCCTTCCGCTGGATGGCAGTCGGGTTGAGCTTCCTGATTTTGTTTACGGTTTATCCCATCATTTTTACAATTTACGTCGCATTCACGAACTACGGCGATGGGCATCTCCTGACCAAAGAGCAGGCGATCCCGATCATCCAGAAAGCCACCTACCTGCCGGAAGAAGGCAAATCCTACTCGTGGACAGCCTTCAAAGCCGACTCGGGCGAATATGCCCTGTGGCTGGTCAACCCTGAAGGGGAATCCTTCCTCGCCAAACCCGGAGTGGAGATCGTCCCCGCGATGCCGGGCGACCCGGGCATCGGCGAAGCGGACAGCAAAGGCATCCCGACCAGCATCGAGGGTTACAAACGGCTGAACACCTTACTCGCTGCCGCCGACAAAGAACTACCCAAGATCAAATTCGGCCTCGAAGGGGACCAGACGATCCAGATCCGCTCGCCAAGCGAAGCCGCCGAACTGGAAATCCTCTACATTTACGATCCCGATACAGACACCTTTACAGACCAGTCCAACGGGGACATTTACTACAACGCCAGCGGCACCTGGACGGCCCGCAACGGAAAAATCCTCAAGCCGGGTTTCAGGGCCTTCGTCGGGTGGAAAAACTTCATTGATTTTTCCACCAGCCCCGCCATCCGCGGCCCGCTGGTCCAGATCCTCACCTGGAACTTCATCTTCCCCACCTTTAGCGTCCTCTCGACCTTTGCACTGGGCCTGGCAATCGCCATCATGTTCAACGACCGGGATTTCCCGCTCAAGAAACTCATCCGCTCGTTACTGCTGATCCCCTACACCATCCCCGGCCTGATCAGCATCATCATGTGGCGCGGCCTGTTGAACTCCGAATTCGGCGTGATCAACCGCTTTCTGGAGGGTCTGATCGGCTGGGCGCCGCCCTGGATGACCGAATCTTTCTGGGCTAAAGTAGCCATCTTGCTCGTCAACCTTTGGCTCGGATACCCGTATTTCATGCTGATCAGCAGCGGCGCGCTGCAATCCATCCCCGCAGATATTTACGAAGCAGCCACCATAGACGGGGCGACCAGCTGGCAGAAATTCCGCGATATCACTCTGCCCCTGTTGCTGGTGGCCGTCGGGCCGCTCCTGATCGCCTCCTACGTCTTCAACTTCAACAACTTCAACCTGATCTACCTGTTCATCGGCGGCGGCCCCCCGATTGTCGGTGCCTCCACCCAGGCGGGCCATACCGACATTCTGATCAGTTACGTGTACAAACTCGCCTTCGAGAGCGGCGGGCGCGGCGTCCAGTATGGCCTGGCCTCGGCCATATCCATTATCGTGTTCTTCATCGTCGGCACGATCACCCTGCTCCAATACCGGTTCACGAATATGTGGGAGGAGGTTAGCGAAAATGTCTAACATCAGTCGAACCTACCAGAGTCTGCGCAGCTCCCAAAAATTCCAGAAGCGCTTCAGCGTTGCCATCCGGCTGATCATCGCGCTGTTCCTGATCTACTTCTCCATCTTCCCGGTGCTGTGGATCATCTCGGCCTCCTTCAACAGTTCCCAATCCCTCGCCACCCAAACCCTCATTCCAGATCGCGCCAGTTTCATCAATTACCAGCGCCTGTTCGGCGCAGACCCGAATTACAAATTTGGCGACCTGTACTTCCAAAAATGGATTTTCAACTCGGTCAAGGTCGCCAGCATTTCGACCATCCTGAGCCTCGCGATCACCACCATGGCCGCCTACGCCTTCTCCCGTCTGCGCTTTGCAGGGCGCATCGCTATGCTCAAAGGGCTGCTGCTGATCCAGGTCTTCCCCAACCTGCTGGCCCTGGTCGCCATTTACGTCCTGATCTTCCAGTTTGGGGAGATCATCCCGCAGTTGGGACTGAACACTCACGCCGGGTTGATCCTCGTCTACCTCGGCGGCTCGATGGGTATCAACATCTGGCTGATGAAAGGCTATCTCGATACCATCCCGCGCGCCATTGACGAATCCGGCATGGTGGACGGCGCCTCACACTTCCAGATCTTCTGGCATTTGCTGCTGCCGCTCCTGCGACCCATTCTGGTCGTCATCGGCATCCTCTCGTTCATCGGTATCTACGGCGACTTCCTCCTCGCCCGCATCCTGCTCAACGACGTGGACAAATACACCCTGATGGTCGGGCTGCAAATCTTCACCGCCGGCCAGTTCGACCAGAAATGGGGTGTCTTCGCCGCCGGTGCGCTGCTCGGGGCGTTGCCGATCATGACCATCTACATGATCCTGCAAGACCAGATCGTCGGCGGCCTGACCACAGGCGCGGTCAAAGGATAACCCCGGTCGAGATGCGACGCGGCCTGGCGTTCACAGTTCTGCTCGTAGGGGTAGCCCTGTTATTGCAACAGGGCTATCTTCTTCAACCGTCGGATGGACCCGCCCGCCCGGTCCCGGCCTTCCGGGACGTCAGTCAGCAGGCCGGGATCACCCACAACCGGGTCCCCAGCCTGGATATGGCGGCCGGTCAGGCCTGGGGAGATTATGACCGGGACGGCTGGGCCGACCTGTACGTGACCGACCCCGACGGCCCAAACACCCTCTACCGCAACAACCGCGACGGGACCTTCGGCCTGTCCCCGTTATCGGAGCAGGTCGCCCTGCCCGAGGCTTATTCCGGCGGCGCAACCTTCGCCGATTACGACAACGACGGCTGGCTCGACCTGATCGTGGTCAACTGGGGCGCAGACAACCTCTTCCATAACGAGGGTGGCCAAGGCTTTACCGATGTCACCCAACAGGCCGGGATCGCCGACAACGGCAACAGCAAATCCGCCTCCTGGGGCGATTTCGACCGCGACGGCTTCCTCGATCTGTACATCGCCAACTGGTCCTGCTATCCCCAATGCGGCCGCCAGATGGACGGCGATCCCGACCGCCTCTACCACAACAACCGCGACGGCACCTTCACCGACGTCTCCGACTACCTCGGCGGGAGCCTGAACGGGGCCGGGTTCATCGCCAGTTTCGTGGATTACGACAACGACGGCGACCCCGACATTTACCTGGTCAACGACGAGTTCATCAACCCCATCGGCAACAAGCTCTGGCGCAACGACGGCCCCGGCTGCAAGGGCTGGTGCTTCACCCAGGTGGCCCATGAAGCCGGAGCCGACTCGAAACTCTTCGGCATGGGCCTGGCGGTCGGCGACTACGACAACAACGGCACCTTCGACCTTTACTACTCCAACGTCGGGCCGATGGAATTGCTCAGCAATCAAGGCGACGGGACCTTCGTCGAAGTGGCCGAACAGGCTGGGGTCCAGGCCCCCGAAAGCATCGGCTGGGCCTCCCTGTTCCTGGATTACGACAACGACGGCTGGCGCGACCTGTACCTGGCCGTATCCGACACCACCGACCACAAAGACATCGCCTCCAACAAACTTTTCCGCAACAACGCCGACGGCACCTTCAGCGAAGCGGCCTGCAACAACGAAGCCGCCGACGTGCGCCCCAGCCTGGGCGCGGCCTCTGCCGATTACGACCGCGACGGTTGGGTGGACCTGGTCATCGGCAACATGGACGAGGGCTACCGCCTGTACCGCAACGAAACCGGCTCCAACTCAGGCAACCACTGGCTGGCGCTCGAACTGATCGGCGCGGGGCCGGTCAACCGCGACGCGGTCGGGACGCGCCTCACCCTGTCCACGCCTGGCGGCCCGACCCAAATGCAAGAGGTCATCAACGGCTCCGGGATGGGCGGCGGCAGCGAACTGGCCCTCTACTTCGGCCTCGGCCCGGCCCGTACCGCCAATCTAACCATCCGCTGGCCGGACGGCACGACCCAAAAGATCGAAAACGTCGCCGCCGACCAACGCTACCGGCTGGATTACCCCCTCGAAGGCCCGACCTCCCTGCAAGTTTTACCCAAAATGCAACCGCCCAGAGTCCAAAGTCTTATCATCCCCGAAGGGGGCCTGACTTTGGACTCGAGGTCCCAAAACACAGAATTTCCAATTTCCATCCTCCTGGTTTTAGGCCTCGTCCTCACCGGCCTGGCCCTCCTGGCTTTGAGCACTCCCCCAAAACAGCCCCGCATCGAAACCGCTTTCCTGTCTGCCGCCGCGCTGGCCGGGCTTTACCTCTTCACTTCCGGCGCGGCCGGGATGCCCGCCTGGCGGCTGTTCTCCCCCGATGCCCGCCTGCAAGCCCTGATGCAGCAAGCGGACGTCCACCCGCCCACGAACCCGTCCGCTCCCGCTCCCGCCCTGGTCGAACTCGGCGAAGCCCTGTTCTGGGACCCGATCCTGAGCGGCAACCGGGACGTCGCCTGCGCCACCTGCCACCATCCCCTGGCCGGGACGGGAGACAACCTCTCCGTCTCGATCGGGACCGGCGGGCTGGGCCTGGCCGAAAAGCGTATCCAACCCGACGACGAACGCGACTTCATCCCGCGCAACGCCAACCCGCTTTTCAACCTCGGCTATCTCGAATGGACCACCCTGTTCTGGGACGGGCGCGTTTCTCGCAGCGCTTCGACTTCGCTCAATGCAGGCCCGCAATCCGGCTTCGACACCCCCGCCAGCGACCGCCTCCTGCCCGGCCTGGACAACCTGCTAGCCGCCCAGTCCATGTTCCCGGTCACCTCCCGCGACGAGATGCGCGGCCTGCGCGGCGACGCGGACATCTTCGGCCAGCCCAACGAACTGGCCGCCATCCTGGATTACACCTCCCGCCCCATCTGGGACGGGCTGATGCAGCGCATGCTCGCCATCCCCGCCTACGTGGAGCTGTTCCGGGCGGCGTACCCCGACATTCCCCCCGATTCCCTGACCTTTGCCCAGGCGGCCAACGCCATCGCCGCTTACGAGATGACCGCCTTCACTTTCGAAGACAGTCCCTTCGACCGCTACCTCCAGGGCGACCGCCAAGCGCTCCCGCCCGATGCCAAACGCGGCGCGCTCCTGTTCTACGGCGAGGCGGGCTGCGCCGAATGCCATTCCGGGCCGCTGCTGACCGACCAGCAATTCTACAACCTGGCCGTACCGCAGATCGGCGACGGCAAAGGCCGAGAACAACCCTTCGATCTGGGCCGCGCCCGCGAAACAGGCAACGCCTGCGACCGCTACGCCTTCCGCACCCCGCCCCTGCGTAACGTCGCCCTCACCGGCCCGTGGATGCACAACGGCTCGCTGACCACGCTCGAAGCCGTCATCCGCCACCACCTCGACCCGGCAGAAAGCCTGAAAGCCTACGACCCGGCCCAATTGGCTCCGGCCTTGCAGGACACCTGCCAGGACCAGCCCGAAGTGCTGGCATCCGTCCTGGCGACGGTGAGCAGTTCCAAAACCGAGGGGGCGCGGCTCTCGGAGCGGGACATCCAGGATTTGCTGGCCTTTCTCGAGGCGTTGACCTCCCCCAGCGCCCTGCACCTGGAAAATACCATCCCGGCCTCCGTCCCCAGCGGCCTGCCGGTCGGCGGGAATGTCCAGCCGCCCAATCCGCAGGTCAACCAGCCATAAAATTCCTCAGACTATCCACAGATTTCACAGATTAAGCAGATTGGGCAAGAAGCGATGAAATTTGCGTAATCTGCGGAGACACCCTGATAAACCCTTCCAAGGAGTCATTGCGACATGAACATCCAAACACCCGAATGGGTCAAGCACGCGGTCTTTTACCAGATATTCCCCGACCGCTTCAACCCCAGTCCGCGCACGCAGCATGAGCGCGGCATCCAGTTCAAGCCTTGGGGGACGCCTCCCGAAGAACAGGGCTACCAGGGCGGCGACCTGTTTGGCATCGTTGACAAATTGGATTATTTGAAGGAACTCGGCATCAATGCCCTGTATCTGAACCCGATCTTTTCCGCCGCATCGAACCACCGCTACAACGCCTACGACTACCTCGAAGTGGATCCCCTTTTGGGCGGCGAACCCGCCCTGCGCGAACTGCTAGACGAAGCCCACAAGCGCGGCATCCGGGTCGTGCTCGACGGCGTCTTCAACCACTGCGGGCGCGGCTTCTGGGCCTTCCACCACATCCTCGAAAACGGCAGCGACTCGCCCTACATGGACTGGTTCACCATCCAGGATTTCCCGCTGCACGCTTACCCCGAAGAGGACCAGGAACCCAATTACGCCGCCTGGTGGAACCATCCCTCCCTGCCCAAGTTCAACACGGACAACCCTGGCGTGCGGGATTACATTTTCAAAGTGGCCCGCCACTGGCTGGACTTCGGCATAGACGGCTGGCGGCTGGACGTGCCAGAAGAGATCAAGGATGACTCCTTCTGGCGCGAGTTCCGCCGGGTGGTCAAGCGCGCCAACCCGGAAGCCTACATCGTCGGCGAGATCTGGCACGAGGCCCGCCACTGGCTGCAAGGCGATATGTTCGACGCGGTGATGAATTACCAGCTCACCGGCCCGGTGCTCAACTTCTTCGGCGCCGACTCGCTCAACCTGACCTGGAAACACGTGGATATCGTCCTCGAGCCGACCGGCGCCGAGGGGTTCAGGAAAAGCATCGAAACCCTGTACGCGCTGTACGATTGGGAGATCAACTACGCCCAGATGAACATGCTCGACAGCCACGACATGCCACGCGCCCTCTGGCTGGTCAATAACGACGAGGCCGCTCTCCGCCAGATCGTGCTGTGCCAGATGACCCTGCCCGGCGCTCCCTGCGTCTACTACGGCGACGAGGTTGGCCTGTCCGCCGGGACCGATCCCTACTGCCGGGAGGCCTTTCCCTGGCACAAGCCCGAAAGTTGGAACTACGGCCTGAGCGAATTCTATCATTCCGTCATCGCCCTGCGCCATGCCCACCCCGTCTTGCGGACCGGCGACTTCGAGTTCCTCCACGCCGAAGGGCAGACCGCCGCCTACCGCCGCAGACTCGACAGTCAGGAGGCGGTCGTCGCTTTCAACGCCGGGAAAACGCCCCAGGATATCAGGATTCAGGCCGGGGCCCCCGCGCGCTCGTTCGCCCAGGTCTGGCCGTCAGATAACGGAGAACGTTTCGATGTCCAAAACGGTGAAATCCGCCTGAGCCTACCCGCCCAGGGTTCGGTCGTTTTGTTGAGAGGATAACCGAATGCAAAAACGTAAAGCGGCATGTATGTCGCTGGTAATCATTTTAGCGCTGGCCGCCTGCACCCCCGCCACCCCGACTCCCGCCCCGCCGACTGCCGTCCCGCCGACCCTCACGCCCACGCCCGCCCCGTCCGGCCCCTGGTGGAACGAGACGGTTTTCTACGAGATTTTCGTGCGCTCCTTCTACGACAGCGACGGCGACGGCATCGGCGATTTCAACGGCATCACCGCAAAACTGGATTATTTGCAGGAACTGGGCATCGGCGGCCTGTGGCTGATGCCGATCCACCCCTCGCCCTCGTATCACGGCTACGACGTGACCGATTACTACGCCGTCAACCCGGATTACGGCACGCTGGAGGATTTCGAGCGCCTGCTCGAAGAAGCCCACCAACGGGACATGCGCGTCATCATTGACCTGGTGCTCAACCACACCAGCGCCCGGCACCCCTGGTTCCAGTCGGCGCTGATGCCCGGCAGCCCATACCACGACTGGTACGTCTGGAGCGAGACCGACCCCGGTACGCCCGGGCCCTGGGGACAAACTGCCTGGTACCGGGCCGGCAATGGGCAGTATTATTACGCCATCTTCTGGGACCAGATGCCCGACCTGAATTACGCCAATCCAGACGTGCGGGAGGAGGCCAAAAAGATCGCCGCCTTCTGGCTCGAAGACGTCGGCGTGGACGGTTTCCGCCTGGACGCGGTGCGCTACCTGGTGGAAGGCGACCGGCTGGCCGACTCCGACGCCAACCACAGCTTTCTGGCTGAGTGGGGCGCGTCTGTCCGCTCGCTCGACCCGCAGGCCTTCACCGTCGGCGAGGCCTGGACCGACAACCCCAACGTGAAAGAATACGTCACCACCAACACCGAACTAGACTCCGCCTTCAACTTCGACCTGTCTGCGGCGATAACAGGTTTGAACGCGGGCAATGTCGCCACTTTCCGCTTCGTGCTGCAAACCACCATCCGGGATTTCCCTGAGCAGGACAACGCCAACTTCCTGACCAACCACGACATGCCGCGCCTGATGAACGCCTTCGTCACCGACAAAGATCAAAGGGCCAGGCTTGCCGCGGCCATCCTGCTCACCGCCCCCGGCATCCCGTTCATTTACTACGGCGAAGAGATCGGCATGAGCGGCACCAAACCGGACGAATTCATCCGCACCCCGATGCAATGGGACGCCACCGAGGGCGCGGGCTTCACCGGCGGCATCCCCTGGCAGGCCGTCAACGCTGACTACCCGCAAGTCAACGTGGCTGCCCAGACCGGCGACAGCGCCTCCCTGCTGGAAACCTACCGCACCCTGATCGGCCTTCGCAACGCCCACCCCGCCCTAAGCCGCGGCCAAACCTTCATGGCAGACTCCAGTTCCAGTAAACTGGTGGCCTTCCTCCGCTCCAGCGGTGACGAAAACCTGCTCATCCTCCTCAACATCGCCGACAACCCAATGACCCATTACTCGCTTACCCTCGCCTCGGGTTCGCTTTCCGGCACGTACAACGCCGCCTCGTTGCTCGACGACGCCGCCCTCCCCCCGCTCACGGCCAACACCAACGGCGGCTTCGACGCCTACACGCCCCTGCCCGAAATCCCGCCCTACGGCGTGCTCATCATCCAACTCACTCGATAACTACCCGGCAAAGTCGGGAGATTTCGCACTCACTCGGAGTCCGAAGTCTCCCGACTTCGGGTTTCCAGGATACCTATGGACGATTTCATTTTTGGCTCCCTTTCTTCCGACGAATCCCGCCTCGCCCAACTGCGGACGCGGCGCGGCGGCGTCACCCACAATCACCAGCGCACCCCGCGCGACCCCCGGCCGGGTCAGCCGGTTTGGGTGGACCTGACCCTCGGGCCGACCCATCCCCACCCCCGCGCCTGGGCCTACGTCACCACCGACGGCAGCGACCCCGCCGGGGAGAACGGCCTCGCCTCGAACGGATTCGCCATCGAACTCGAACCCCTGCCCCCCGAATGGGACACCCTGCTCTGGGGCTACGTCCGCCGCTTCCGGGGTGAGATTCCCGAACAGCTGGCCGGGACGGTCGTCCGCTACCGGCTGGCGGCCGGCGGCAGCGGCCCCGAATCCCTGGCCGACGAGGGCGCGTATTACGCCTACTACGTGGACGACGATCCGCCGCCCGCCTGGGCCCAGGAAGCGATCATTTATCAGGTCTTCGCCGACCGCTTCTTCTCCCCCGCCCCAGACTTCCCGCAGATCGAGCCGAGGCCCTCGCTCAAGTGCAACGGCACCTTGCGCGGCATCACCCAAAAACTGGACTACATCGCCGGGCTGGGCGTCAATTGTCTGTGGCTCACGCCCATCTTCCCCAGCCCCAGCTACCACCACTACGACGCCACCAGCTTCTTCGAGGTCAACCCGCGCCTGGGCACGAAGGATGATTTCAAGGAACTGCTCGATGAAGCCCACCAGCGCGGCATCCGCTTCATCATGGATTTCGTCCCCAACCACTGGTCGAACCAGCACCCAACCTTTATCGAAGCCAGCCGCGACCCGAACAGCCCTTACGCCGCCTGGTACACCTTCGAGAAATGGCCGGACAAGTACAAGACCTTCTTCAACGTCAAACAATTGCCGCAGATCAACCTGCGCCACGCCCCGGCCCGCCAGCACGTGCTCGACGCGGCCCGCTACTGGCTCGATTTCGGCGTGGACGGCTTCCGGGTGGACTATTGCATCGGCCCCACGCCCGACTTCTACGCCGAGTTCCGCCGCGTCACCCGCGCCGCCAAACCCGATTGCTGGACCTTCGGCGAAGCGATTGACCCGCCCGATTCGCAGCTCGCCTTCCAGGGCGGCCTGGACGGCACGCTCGATTTCATCCTGCTCGAAGCCCTGCGCCAGACCTTCGCCTACGGCGAGTGGGACGCCCGCCGCTTCGCCGATTTCCTCGACCGGCACGAAGCCTACTTCCCGGCAGATTTTACCCGCCCGTCCTTCCTCGACAACCACGACATGAACCGCTTCCTGTGGGTAGCGGGAAACGACAAACGAAAGCTGAAACTGGCCGCCCTGTGCCAGTTCACCCTGGGCGGCGCGCCGATCATTTACTACGGCACGGAGATCGGACTCTCGCAGGAACGCGACATGCGCCAGCACGGACGCGCCATCCACGAGGAGGCCCGCCTGCCGATGATTTGGGACGGTGAGCAGGACACCGGGCTATACGCCTTCTACGCCGCCCTGGGCCGCCTCCGTTCAAGCCATTCGGCGCTGCGGGGCGGGACCCGGGAAACGCTCCTGGCCGAGGGGCCTTGTCTCGCCTATCGCCGCCGCGACGCCAACGGCAGCCTCGTCAGCGTGATGAACCTGTCCGACCAACCCGTCGAACTGTCGCTGGAGATAACGGAACAAATCCCGGTCGCCGCCACCGGCCCAGAGTGCGCCGCGCAGGCCACGGGGAGTACGCTCCGGGTGAATTTGCCGCCCTTCGGAGGGAT
>DYLB01000023.1 GCA_020722305.1 Anaerolinea thermophila
TGCTGGGGTGGAATCCGCTAATCTGCGCTAATCTGCGCGAATTTTTTAGAAGATTAGCGAGAACTTGTGCTGAGTTCATCGAAGCATTCGCGGAGATTAGCGGACTCCTTTCGATGCCGGTAAAGAGCGCCCCATCGGTTTGGCGCGCCAACCGAAGTTTTGGTTTTCGGCTTTTATTCGTACTCTTGGTGACCTTCGCGGATCATTCTCCCATCATCAACCGGGCGGCGCGGCGGCCGATCTCGACCGCGAAGTTCGTGCCTCGGTCCCAGGGGTAGACCTGGCTCATCGAGGCGAAGAACAGCCCCTCTACCGGCGTCTGGATCTTCGGGATGTTCTGCGAGTGGTCCACCAGCGGCACGGGCTGGGCGTAGGCCGTCTTGAAGACCCAGACCTTTTTCACCCAGTCCATTGCGAATTTGGGGTTGATGCGCTTGAAGGCCGGGGCGAAACGCTCGAGCAACTCGGTCTCGCTCAACGAAAAATACTCGTGGCCGGCTTCGAGATAGTCCCCGGCGTAGACGATGTGGTCGCCGCCGAAATGCTCCGGCGGCACAAAGTTGGTGTGCTCCACCAGCGCCAGCATCGGGAACCCGGCGTCTTTGGGCAGGTTGAACCAGTAATAGCCCTGTTCCGAGAGCCGGTGTTCGAGCGCCGTCACCATCACCACCGCCCCCATGGATTTGAGTTCCAGCAGCCCTTTGAGATAATCTTCGGGCAATTGGGGACACAGACGCGCCAGCAGCCCCGGCGAGGTGGTGACGAGCACCTGGTCGAAGGTGTGGACGCCGCTGTCCGCCTCGATCATCAGTGGATCCTCGGCCTGCGTCCGTTCGATGCGGTAGACTCCCGTCCCGAGCCTGATCTCGACGCCCATCCCGCGCAGATGGCCGGCGAAGCGGTCGGCGAAGGCCTGGAATCCGCCTCTAAACGTGCCCAGGCGCGTCGTCCGGGCTTTGAGGCGGGCCCACATCCAGGCCATGTTGATGTCCTTGTAGTACGGGCCGAACTTCCCGATTACCAGCGGCTGCCACATCTTCTCATAGACGGTTTTACCGGCCCACTTGCGCATCCAGTCTTCGACGGTGTATTTTTCGAGCGCTTTCCAGTTGTTCGACAGGCGCAAGTACAGCCCGACTAGCCCGAACCTGAGCTTGTCCAGTCCCCAGCCCAGGCCGGGGAAGGTCAGCGCCTTGAGGATCGAATCGAAGGGATACCATTTGCCGTTGTGTAGCAGCACCGTGAAGGGGCGGGGGAAGAGCACGTCGTCCGACCAGCCAAGCTCCTCGATCAGGCCGAGCATGTGCCGGTCGCTGGCGAACCAGTGGTGGTAGAACTTCTCCACCGACCAGTCCCAGCCCGGCTCCTTGAAGCCGCTCGCCAGCCCGCCGACGTGATCGTCCGCTTCGTAGATGGTGACGAAATGCCCGGCTTTGGCAAGGTCGTAGGCAGCGGCCATCCCGCCGAACCCCGCCCCGATGATTGCGATTTTCATTCAATGGCTCCTGAAATTTATTTCGGAGTCCAAAGTCTCCAGACTTTGGACTCCACTCTGTGAGGTCTATTTCCCGCCCTCTGCCAGCTTGGCAGCCAGGGTCTGGAGCTTGTTCCACTCCTTGCGAATGACGTAGAGCATCGCCAGGGTTCGCAGCCAGCGCAATTCGCAGTCCGGGTCGGCGGCCAACTGCTCGAATACGTCCACGGCCCGGTCGTCGGTGCGCTTGCTGCGGGCGTATTCGTCGGCGAGTTGTTTCAGGTAGGCTTCGCTCTGCTGGCGCAGGCGGTCGGTGTGTCGGTTTTCCAAGCGTTTTTTCTCCAGGCGGACGACGACCCGGTCCACCGCTTGTTCCATTTCTTCGAGGGTAAAGGGTTTGAACAAGTATTCCTGCACCCCCAGCGACATGGCGGTGCGCATCAGGCCGAATCCCTTTTCGGCGGAGATGATGATGCAGCCGGTATCCGGGCGGCCCTGGACGATCTGGTCGTAAGCGGTCAGCCCGTCCATTTCGGGCATGTTGATGTCCAGGACGACGATGTCGGGCCGGTGCTCCCTGGCCATCTGGACGGCTTCCAGGCCGTTCGTGGCGATCGCTACCACTTCTATATCCGCAATCATGGACAGCATCAGGCGCGTGCTGCGGCGTGTTTCATGGACGTCATCGGCGATGAGCACCCTGATCTTCTTTTTCTCGGATAGCCCGGCTTGAGTCATGGACACACCTCGAGCGCGCGAACCTGAAGACTGCCTCTGGTTTACCTGTGAGTCATTGGGTTAACTATAACCCAGCCAGGGGTGAAAATGCAACTTTTTATCCGGTTTCGGGTGCCTGGTTAAATTTGCCTCGTTTCGGTTCTCAGCGTGTCGCTCCACTTGATGCCCTCTCGCGCCAGGTAATAGGCGCCCAGCAAGGTGATCGGCAGCCACAGGGCCACGTGCAGCACCAGGGTGTATCCGGCAGCGGTGGCCTGGTCCACCCCGTAGGCGGTCAGCACTGCGATCCCCGGCGCGTCGAACGTGCCGATGTAGCCCGGCGCGGAAGGGATGGTGGTGGCCAGGTTGACGATGCCGTTCATCAGCATCAGGGCGAAAAAGGTTAGGTCGAAATTGAAGGCGTGCATCACGAACCAGTATTTCCCCGTCTCCAACAGCCAGATCAACACCGACGTGAAGAAGACCATCAACACGTTGACCGGGGAACGCAGCGAAGCCAGCCCGTCCAGGAATTTGTGCATGATCCCGCTGACTCTGCCGCGCAGGCGCTCCGGTAGCAGCCGGTCAATGGACCACTGCCCGATGCGGGCCGTGACCTGCGGGAACATGGCCGCCAACAGGAAGATGCCCAGCGCCCCGAGGAACGCCGCCGTGCCCCACAGTGCCACCTGCTGGATATTGCCGACGAAACCGGAAGCCGAGGTCAGCCTGGCCAGCTCCGGCAGGTTGACGAAGACGAAGGCCAGCATCACCACCCCGTCGAAGATCCGCTCGACGATGATGGTCGCCAGCGAAGCGGAGACGGATACGTTTTCGCGGCGCTTGAGCACCACCGCCCGTAGCACCTCCCCAGCCCGGGCCGGGTAGACGTTATTGCCCATGTAGCCGATGGTCGTAATCGGGAACATCGTCTTCGTTGAGATCTTCTTGACCGGCCCCAACAAGTAATGCCAGCGCCAGGCTCTGACCCATACGCCGACAAAATAAACCAAGATGCCCGGCAACAGCCAGAAATAATCGGCAGATTTCAATATTCTCCAAAAATCCGCCAGGTGCAGGCCTCTGAGGGCCAGCCAAATGAACACGGCGCTGATCGCCACGCCAAGCCAGAACTGCCATTTTTTCATCCCGGCGATTTTATCACGAGACTTCATGCGTGGTCGGATTCGCTTTTTCGGACAGGCGAAGCAAGCCACAAAGACACTGAGCCACAGAGTTTTTCATTCAATTCTCCGTGACTCTGTGGCTTGAACGCGATTTCAGAAGGAAGTCTCATGTCGTCCCCAACCTTAACATTTCTTGACTTTTAAGGGCCGAATGTGCTATGTTTGAGTAAATTTTCCTAAAGGAAGTTTATGCACCGCGAACGCGTTTCAGAAAATGTCTACTGGTTCCAAAGCGAAGTCTACGCCCAGGTGACGGCCGGCGTCGTCGTCGGCCCGCACTGGGCGGTCGTCGTGGATACCCTGGCCCTCCCGGACGAGACCCTGGGGATACGCGACTTCATCGAGCGCGAACTGGACATGCCGGTCCGCTACGTGATCAACACCCATTACCATGCCGACCACACCTGGGGCAATTGTTTCTTCCCCGGCGCGACCATCATTTCCCACGCCCGCTGCCGCCAGTTGCTGGAAGAGAAGGGCATTCCGTCCCTCGAAGCCGCCCGCAAACAGAATGCGGCCCTGCGCCAGGTCAAGATCGTCTTGCCGCACATGACCTTCGAAAACGGCTCGATGACCCTCAAGGTCGGCAAGAAGAACCTGGTGCTCTCCCCGGCCGCCGGCCACAGCAGTGACGGCATCTCCGTCCTGGTCGAGGAAGACCGGGTGCTCTTCGCCGGGGACGCCTTCATGCCGCTGCCTTACCTGGTGGATGGCGACATTGACGACCTGGTGGCTTCGATCAAGAAGATCGGGCGTATGGGGCTGGAAAACATTATCCAGGGGCATGGCGACATCATCCTGCGGGGTGAGATCGACGCCGCAGTCAAGGAAAACCTGAACTACCTGTCTGCCATCCGCAAGGCCGTGCGGACCGCGGCCCGGCGCAAGGAACCGCTCGAATACCTCGAACAGGTTAGCATCGAGGAATGCGGTAAGAGCCGGGTCCACCTGGGAGGCCTGGCCAAAGCCCTGCACGAGAACAACCTGCGCGCCCTCCTCCAGCACAACGCCCACAGCAAACTCAAGGATGAGGAAGCCTAGAAAAAGCTTTGCGAAGGTTGACCGAACCTTCGCAAGGCCGGTACTGAAATAAAAACGAGAGGCCGCCAAACTGGCGGCCTCTCGTTGGCTGTCTTTACGAACCCTGTCCCTGTTTCTCCCTGCGCTTGGCGCGCCAGCCGTGCAGGCGTTCGGTGCCGGCCAGCAGGCGTTTGATGTTCGGGCGCAGCGACCACATCAACAGCAGCTCCGCCACGATCCCAAAAACGATGTACTGCCAGGGCGAGCCGGCCAGGATAAAGCGGACCGTGAAAATGATGATCGCCAGGAAGGCCACGCTCATCGTCGTCACCGAGGCGTAACCCACGCCGAAAAAGATCAGAAAACCGAGCGGGAAAATGATCAGGATCGACGGCCACCATAGTCCGAAGGCCCCGCCCAGGCTGGGCGCGCCGCCCGCTCCCCCCGAAAACCGGACCAGGCGTCCGTTCTCGAAGATTGGCAAAAAGATGGAGTAATTGTGTCCCAAAATCGCCATGAGCGGGGCCAGAATCTCCAGCCAGGTCCATTCGCCGCCCCCGGCCCAGCGCGCCAGCCAGACCGTCCCGGCCCCTTTGAGAATATCCAGGATGGCCGTCGAAAGCCCGACCCAGAACCCCCCGGCGCGCATCGCGTTCGTTCCACCGGTGCGTCCGCTCTCGATAGCGCGGATATCCTTCCCGGTGGTAATCCTGACTATGATCAGCCCAAACGGGATCGAACCGATCAAATAGGATGCCAAAAGTACCCCGGCGACGATCAAAATTTGCATTCTGCTCTCCAAAATTGATGTGTTAACGGAAACACAATTTGCCCGGCAGAGTTACTCCTCCATCCGCAAAGTCACCTCGCTGACCTGCCCGGCCTCGATCCAGAAACCGCGCGCCTGCCAGCCATCCCGGCCAGGGGACCAGATGATGTTCACGACCGGGTAAGCCGCCTCGGCCACGTCCGTCGGCGAAGGGACGGGGGGGCCGTTGGGGTGGGAATGGAAGATGGACAGCATCTCCAGCCCGGCCTCCTCCATCTGGACGAAAGCCTGCCACTGCTCCTGGGCCTCCATCCGAAAGCGCACGGGACTTTGGGCCGCGTTGGCGACGAGGATCGTCATCTGCGCCCGGTCCCCGGTCCCGGCTAAAATCCCGCAGGCCTCCAGTGGAGCTTCTTGCGAGACGTGGGCGGCCATTTTGTCCCATTCGGCGCGGGGGATAACGAGACTCTTGGGGCGCATCATCCGAACCAGAGCGCCAGCGCCCAGACCAAGGCCAGCATCACCAGCGGCTCGACCGCGGCCCGCCAGGTGGGGGACTCCTCGGCCAGGCTGCCAGACAAGCTGGTCAGCGCGTACAGTGTTCCAAGCGTCAGCAGCCCGTACTGGACCGGCGCCAGCGGCCAATAATGCCAGGCGGTTGAAAGCTGCACGACAACCAGCGCGATCCCCGCCGCCCAACCGAATTCCCAGCGGCCGCTCAAGCGCAGATTCAACACCCGCAGCGCCACCAGCCCGGCGGAAAGGAAGATGACCGGCATCAGCACGTACAGGCGCGTATCCGCATAGCGCAGGGCTGCCACCAGGATCAGGAAAATAGCATACGACATGGCGCTCAAGACCACCGTCGCGGTCGAGTAGCGCGCGTCTGCCGGTTCGACGACCACGTATTCTGCCAGGAAGACCACCAGCAGCACCAGCGCCGCCACCCCGAAGCCGAACCACCAGAGCGCATTGGCCGGGAGCAGCGACAGGGTCGTGCCGACGATGAAGGCGGTCAGGGTAGGGAGCAGCCAGTGGGTATAGGTTGGCTGGCCGCCGAGGGTGGCGTGGCCGCGCAACAGCCAGTCCATGCCGGTGGCGGTCAGGGCGGCGGCCAGCAGGGTGGCGATGGTGTTGAGGTCAATGGTCCAGGTGAAGTAGGCGTTGGGCAGTTGCAGTTCGAGGGTGTATTGCTGGGCCGGCAGCAGGCGGGTGACGGCGAACGCCAGCAGCACCATCCCCAGCAATACGCTGACACGATCGGCATCCGGCAGGAAACGTTGCTGGCTCATGGGACGATTGTACCTGCCGCTGTGACAACTGCCAAGAGCAGGGCTGTATGGTAAAATTGCTCCGTTAATAAAGTATGGAAGTCTCACAGAACGAAAGTCTCCCTCCGCCCCCCGGTTTGATCGCGTCATTAACGGCAGGTTTCGAAGCGATTGCCAGCCACGTCTGGGTCATCCTGTTGCCGGTGTTGCTCGACATCTATTTCTGGCTTGGCCCGCGCCTGAGCCTGGAGAAATTGATGGCTCCACAGATTGCGAAACTGCCGGAAATGATGGACTTGATCATTGCCGACCAGCCGGAACTCCTGCCTGCGGTTCCTTTCAGCCAGGATAGACTGGCCGTCGAGATCGCATTCCTCAACGATGCCTTTGCCCACTTCAACTTGTTCCGCGCCCTGCGCACCCTGCCGGTGGGGATCTCCAGCCTGATGGCCGGGCGTATGCCCATTCTCAACCCGCTGGGCAATTTGCAAGTGATTGATGTGGCTTCTCCGGAAGCCGCTTTCGCCTGGCTGCTGGGCCTGACTCTGCTGGGCTGGATCGGCGGCGGGCTGTACTATGCCCAGGTCGCGGCCGTCCTGCCCTCGCAAACGGGACCCAGGCCCGTCGTCCGGGATGTGATCCAAGCGGTGCTTCTTTCGGGCATCTGGACCGGCCTACTGATCGCGGCCAGCATTCCGGCGTTCGTGATGCTGTCGGTCATTATGTTGATCAGCCCGGCCCTGACCCAGTTGGTCCTGCTGCTTGGCCTGTTCCTGCTGTTGTGGCTGGTTTTGCCGGTATTCTTCTCACCGCACGGGATCTTCACCCGCCAGGAAAGCGCCCTCGAATCGATCCGCAGCAGCCTGCGCCTGGCGCGTTTTACCCTGCCGACATCCACCCTGTTCGTGATGAGCATCTTCGTCTTAAGCCAGGGGTTGGACCTGCTCTGGAGCGTGCCGGATGAAGCCTCGTGGATGTCGCTGGTGGGGATTTTAGGACACGCCTTCGTGACCACTGCGCTGCTGGCGGCGAGCTTCATCTATTATCGCGACACGACCACCTGGCTGCAAATCGTTCTGGAAAGACTGAAGACCCAGCAAACCAGTTCGGTAAAAATTTAATCATTCGATTCATCACGCTCTGACAGGCCAATTCGCTTGGCCGCTTTTGGAGGTTAATCCGTGGCTACCAGTTACGAAGCCAAAGACATCCAGGTTCTCGAAGGTCTCGAAGCCGTCCGGCGGCGCCCCGGCATGTACGTCGGCGGCACCGACATCAAGGCCCTGCACCACCTCGTCTACGAAGTGGTGGACAACGCCATTGACGAAGCCCTGGCCGGGGTCTGCAACCGGATCGAGATCGTCATCCACGCCGACAGCAGCGTTTCGGTGGTGGACAACGGGCGCGGCATCCCGGTGGACATCCATCCGCAGATGAAGAAATCGGCCCTGGAAGTGGTGATGACCACCCTGCACGCCGGCGGCAAGTTCGGCGGCGGCGGGTACAAGGTCTCCGGCGGCCTGCATGGCGTCGGCGTCTCGGCGGTCAACGCCCTCTCGGAGTGGTGCGAAGTGGAAGTGCGCCGCGATGGGCAAATCCACAAACAACGCTACCTGCGCGGCTATCCCCAGTCGCCCGTCGAAGTCGTCGGCAAGACCAAAGACGGCGAGAGCGGCACCACGGTGACGTTCAAGTTCGACCCTGAAATTTTCAAGGATAGTCTGGATTTCCGCTTCGAGACGCTGGCCCAGCGCTTCCGCGAGATGGCCTTCGTGACCCGGGGCGTGACCATCCACTTCGTGGACGAGCGCAGCAACCGCCAGTTGACGTTTTACTTCGAAGGCGGAATCACCTCCTTCGTCCGCTACCTGAATCGCAACCGCGAAATCCTGCACCCGGTGGTCTTCGTCGAAAAGGATATTGACAACGTCGGGATCGAGGCCGCCATCCAGTACACCGACGCTTACACCGAATCGGTCTACTCGTTCGCCAACACGATCAACACCATTGACGGCGGCACCCACCTGACCGGCCTGCGCTCCTCGCTGACCCGGGTCATCAACGATTATGCCCGTAAGAGCGGCTTGCTGAAAGATTCTGATCCCAATTTCACCGGCGACGACACCCGCGAGGGGTTGACGGCCATCGTCTCGGTCAAGCATCCCGATCCGCAGTTCGAGTCGCAGACCAAAGTGAAGCTGATGAATGCGGAAGTGCAGACTTTCGTGACCCAGGTGGTCGGAGAAGCTTTTGCGACCTTCCTCGAGGAGAACCCGCAGGCGGCCAAAGCCATTATCGCCAAGTGCCTCGTCTCGTCCCGGGCCAGGGACGCAGCCCGCAAGGCGCGTGATCTGGTCATCCGCAAGTCGGCGCTGGAGAGTATGACCCTGCCCGGCAAGCTGGCCGACTGCTCGGAGCGCGACCCCGAAAGGACGGAACTCTACATCGTGGAAGGCGATTCGGCTGGCGGCTCGGCCAAACAGGGCCGCGACCGGCACTTCCAGGCCATCCTGCCGCTGCGGGGCAAGATCCTCAACACTGAGCGCGCCCGCCTCGATAAAATCCTGGGCAACAACGAAGTCAAGGCATTGATATCGGCCCTCGGCACCGGCATCGGCGATTCGTTCGACGTCAGCGGCCTGCGCTATGGGCGGGTCATCATTATGACCGACGCCGACGTGGACGGCAGCCATATCCGCACCCTGCTGTTGACCTTCTTCTTCCGCTACATGCAATCCCTGATCGAGGAAGGCCATCTTTACATTGCCCAGCCGCCGCTTTATCGCATCACGCATAAGAACCAGGTCCGCTATGCCTATACCGAAGGCGACAAGGACCGTGTACTCAAGGAACTGGGCAGCGAAAAGGCCACCCTCAGCCGTTACAAGGGTTTGGGCGAAATGAACCCGGCCCAACTCTGGGAAACGACTATGAACCCCCAGAACCGGACCCTGCTGCTGGTCACCATCGAAGACGCGGCCGAGGCCGACCGCACCTTCGACATGCTGATGGGCGACGCGGTCCCGCCCCGGCGCAAGTTCATCCAGACCCACGCCCGCGACGTCCGCAACCTGGACATTTAGCCCAAACAGAATCGCCCTTCTCTCTCAACTCTGGCAAACTACCGCCGGAGTTGTGTTTTTAATTCCCCGACTTTCCAACCTTACCGCTTTGTTATGAAAAGGCCATCCTCCCCGTCTGTAATGTAGTGTAAAATTCTTGACAATCATCCTCCCAAGGCGCGACTCAGAATCCTCTATGACCCAGTTCCTGAAATCTTCGAATATTCCCCGCTGGATGGGGCGCCTCCTCCAGGCTATCGTCATGGGTTACCAAGCCCTGGCCCTCCTGGCGTTGGTTTACGCCCTTTACCTTGGACTGAACTGGATCCGCCAGCCCTTCATCGGCGCCTTCGTCGAACACAGCATGGTCTTCAACGGCGTCGGCCCGGCCGATGATCCCGCCTGGACGATTTTCAACCAGAACATCCGCTTCGGGGACCGGCTGCTCGAAATCGCCGGGACGCAGGTCAACTCCGCCGCTGAGATGCAGGATATGCTCAGCCTGTTCGAGCCGGGGAAGACCGTCCTGGTCAGCATCCAGCGCGCCGACGGCAGCATTTCACTCTACGACGTGACTCTGCAAGCCTTCCCGCAAGACAGCATCATCTCTTACTTCCTGATCCCCTCCCTCGTCAGCCTGGTTTACTTGGGGGTCAGCCTGTGGATTTTCGGATTCAGGCGGGCCGAATCAGCCGGACGGGCCTTCGCCCTGTTCTCGTCGTCGGTAGCCATCGTCAGCGGGGCGTTCTTCGACCTGTATACCACCCACCGTTTAACCACCCTTTGGACCCTCTCGATCGGAGTCGCCGGAGGAGCGCTCTTCGACCTGACGCTGACCTTCCCGCAGGAAACGCGCTTCACCCTCAACCGTCCCTACCTGCGCTGGCTCGGTTACGCGGCCGGGCTTGGGCTGGCGCTCTATGCCTTCCCGACCCTCTACAACCTCGAAACCCCGACTCTCTATTTTTCCCGCTGGGTGCTGCTTTACGGCTTCATGGCCGCCGTGCTGATCTTCTTTATCGGCGGGATGGTCGTGCGCGCCTTGACCACCCGTTCACCCATCATCAAAAATCAGAGCCAGACCATCCTGTGGGGTACGCTGTTAGCTTTTGGGCCATTATTCGTCTGGCTGCTGGCTTCGACCTCGGGGCCGATCAACTTCAGCCCTAACATTTTCGTCTCCACGGTCATTTTCCCGATTGCCATCGGATACACCATCCTGCGTTTTCGCCTGCTGCAAGCCGACTACCTGCTGACCCAGGTCATCCTGTACGCCATCCTGTCGGTGCTGGCCGTTAGCGGGTACGCCTTGCTGATCACCGGCTTGAGCCTGATCTTCAGCGGGCTGATCGATTCGATGAACCCGATCATCGTCGGCGTTATCGTCTTTGCGTTGGTCTTGCTGCTCAACCCGCTCCGCACCCGCCTGCAAGGGCTGATAGATGCCATCTTCTTCCGCGGCAAGCAGGCTTACCAGCAGCGCCTCCAGGAATTCGGCCACGAACTGACCAGCGCCCTGGCCCTGCCCACCATCCTGAAACTGTTGCGGGACAACATCCACGAGAGCATGATCCCCAGCCAGTTGCATATCTTCGTCCACGACCCGGTCAACGACCAGTATGTGGCCGCGCCGGATGAGAACGACCGCCCCACCACCGACATCCGTTTCGCGGCCAGCAGCCCCCTGGTCCACCTGCTCGATTCCGAGCGCATCCCGCTCTACGTGGATCCGACCAACCTGCCGGTCTCGCTGGTCTCCGAAAAGCCGCGCCTGGCGTTGCTCGGCGCGACCCTGTTCGTCCCCCTCGCCGGGAAAGACCGTCCGGTCGGCTGGCTGGCCCTGGGTCCGCGCCGCTCCGGGCAGGTTTATTCCGGCCAGGAGTTGAACTTCCTCGACAATCTCAGCGACCAGGCCGCCCTGGCCATCGAGCGGGCCCAGATCGTGGATAACCTCGAACGCCGGGTGCAGGAAATGAACGCCCTGACCCGCGTTGCCCAGGGCGTCAACATCACCCTGACCTTCGACGACGTGCTGGAACTGATCTACGCCCAGACCACCCTCATCATCCCCGCCACCGACCTGCACATCACCCTCTACAACCAGGGCGGCAAGTACAACTATTACGCTTTCTGCATCGAACACAATGACCGGGACACGAGCCGCGAAAACGTGCCCCTGCCCGGCAACCAGGGCTTGGAAGGGGTGGTGCTTCAGACCAGCCGCCCGATCGTCACCCAGGATTACACCCGCGAGTGCCAATTGCGCAAGGTGCTGCCCTCGGCTCCCGGCCTGTACGCCTGGATGGGCGTGCCGCTCAATGCCGGGGCCGAGACAATCGGCGCCCTTAGCGTGGGCAGCCGCCAGACCGACGTGCTCTACACCCGGGCCCAGCTCAACCTGCTCCAGGCCATCGCCGACCAGACCGCCGGCGCCATCGTCAAGGCCCGCCTGCTGGAGGAGACCGAGAAGCGCGCCCGCCAGTTGACCACCCTGAACGACATCACCCGCCAGTTGACCTCCACCCTCGAACTCGAACCGCTGCTCCAGAACATCCTGGAGAACGCGGCCGACATCCTCAACTGCGAAGCCGGGAGCCTGTTCCTGACCGACGACCAGAGCGACGACATGATCTTCAAGGTCACGGTCGGACCTGTGGCCAGCGACCTGCTCGGACAGCGAATGCCGTCGAACCGGGGCATTGTCGGGCAGGTGGTCCAGTCTCGCCAGCCGCTGATCGAGAACGACGCCCAAAACTCCCCGTTCCGCTTCGCCGCCCCGGATGAGAAGACGGGATTTATTACTCGCACCATCCTGGCTGTGCCGCTCGAAGTCAAGGAACGCATCATCGGCGTGATCGAGATCATCAACCGCAAAGACGGCATGCCCTTCGACGAGGACGACAAGAACCTGTTGACCGCCTTCGCCGGCCAGGCTGCGGTTGCCATCGAGAATGCCCGCCTGTACACCAGCACCGACCAGGAACTGGCCGCCCGCGTGGAAGAACTCTCGGTCATGCAGCGCATTGACCGCGAACTCAACGCCAGCCTCGACGTAGCCCGGGCGATGCGCATCACCCTCGATTGGGCCTTGCGCCAGTCCGCGGCCCAGGCCGGGATGATCTGCACCCTCGAGGAGCGCGGCCTGCGCCTGATGGCCCACCAGGGCTACAACAGCGAACTGGACGAATACGAAACCAGCCATATCCCGGTCGAGCGGCCCAGCATCCGGGCCGCAATCGAAACCGGGCAGACCCAGCACGCCGTCTTCGACCCCGGCAGCAACGGCAGCGGCGGCTTCCTGACGGGCGTCGTCTCTCAGGTCATCATCCCTATCCGGCGCGAAGCCACCGTGATCGGCCTGCTGCTGCTCGAAAGCACCCAGACCGCCGACGCCCAGGAAGACCTGGGTTTCCTCAACCGTCTCAGCGACCACGCCGCCATCGCCATCGCCAACGCCCAGCTTTACACTGCGGTACAGGACGCCAACGCGGCCAAGAGCGAGTTCGTCTCTTTCGTGGCCCACGAGTTAAAAAACCCGATGACCTCTATCAAAGGCTACACCGAACTCCTGGCCGGGGGGCAGGTCGGCCAGATCAACGAGATGCAGGCCAACTTCCTGAACACGATCCGCTCCAACGTCCAACGCATGGACACGCTCGTCTCCGACCTGAACGACAATTCCAAGATCGAAGCCGGACGCCTGCGCCTGCAATTTGCCGAAGTCAAAGTGCCGGATGTCGTGGATGATGCCGTCCGCTCCACCCGGCGGCAGATTGAGGACAAGAAGCAGACGATTGCGGTCGAAATCCCTGAAAGCCTGCCCCCCGTCTGGGCCGACCGGACCCGCATCGGCCAGGTGCTGGTCAACCTGGTCAGCAACGCCCACAAGTACACGCCCGAAGGCGGTCACATCCTCATCGGCGCGGAAGCCACCGAAAACCAGTGGGACCCGCAAGGCGCGCCGCGCGTGGTTCACATCTGGGTCGAGGACAACGGCATCGGCATCAGCGTCGAAGACCAGCGCAAGATCTTCACAAAATTTTTCCGTTCAGAAGACCAGAGCGCCCGCGAATCCCCCGGCACCGGCCTCGGCCTGAACATCACCAAGAGCCTGGTGGAAATGCAGAACGGCCGCATCTGGTTCGAGAGCGAGTTCCGCAAGGGGACGACCTTCCATTTCACCATCCCGGTGGCAGAAGCATAGCGCGACATTTATGTCGCATTACAGAATCTTCGAGATCGTGACAGTTTTTCGAGAGCAATATTGTAGGAGAGCTTATGGCGATGTTCGCAGCAGTTGGTCAGGCCCAGGAACTGGACGGGCGCGAGGCCGGTCTCCAGGCCACCCACCAGGCGCTCAATGACCTGCAATCCAGCACCACACCCTCGCTGGCGATCGTGGTCTCGTCGCACCATTACGACGCCCACCTGGTGGCTACCGGCGTGGCCAGCCTGCTCGGTGACGTGCCCACCATCGGCTTCAGTTCGCCCTCCGGCCTGAGCGTCAACGGCCAGCACGTCCATTCGGTCGTGGTCGGCCTGCTCACCGGCAGCGATGTGCTCGCCGACCAGCTCTGGCTTTCGGGTTATGCCCAGAGCAGCCGCGAGACAGCCAGCCGCCTGACCCAGGCGGTAGCGGACGGCCGGCTGACCGGGCGCGGCCTGATCCTGTTTGCCGACGGTTTCAACGGCGACGCCGAGCAGCTCTGCAACGGGCTGGCGGAACACGCGATCTGCATCGCCGGAGGCCTCTCCAGCGGCGACCTGCACACTGGCCTGACCTACCAGATTGCCGGAAACCAAAACGGGACCGGCGGGCTGGCCGCGCTGTTACTGAAAGGGGAGATCCGGCTGGGAGTGGGTTCCGCCCACGGCTGGCTGCCGGCGGGCAATATGTTCCGCGTGACCCGCTCGCGGGGGTTCTGGGTCCGCACCCTCGACGGGCGTCCGGCGTCCGAATCGTATGCCCAATTATTTGGCTATCCGGCCCGCGAATGGGCTTTCCCGCCGCTCAACCACCTGGCGCGGCTCTACCCGCTTGGCGTGGAACGCAGCGAGGAGAAACTGCTGGTGCGCGCCCCGTTGCGAGTCGAAGCCGACGGCAGTTTCCGCATGAACGCCACCATCCGCGACGGTGTGGATGCCCACCTGCTGGTGGGCAGTCCCAGCGCCTGCCGCCAGGCCGCCCAGGACGCCGCCCAGCAGGCCCTCTCCCGGCTTGGCAAGGCCCGCCCGGTGATGGCCCTGGTGCTGGCCGACATCGCCTGGCAGATGCTGCTCGAAGCCACACCCGGCGTCGAGGTTCAGGCAATCCAGGATGTGCTAGGGCAGGGGGTGCCGATCATCGGCGGCTATACGTTAGGACAGATCGTCCCCGGCGACCCCAACCCCCAGTTCCTGAACCAGCACATCGTCGTGATTGTCTTCGGCGAGCCGAAGGAGTAAAATCCCAAATCAGCAATGAGACCCCGCTTCCATTTGAAGGATCGGGGTCTCATTATTTTTAAGGATGTCTGCTCAGAGGGGGCGTCGCGCGCGCGTTCAGGCCGGCAGTCCCACTTTCGGCAGTTTCTCCATGGCCGCCTTGATCGCCTCGGCGGGATATTCGTAATCTTCCAACTTGCCGCCCAGGTAGTTCTCGTAGGCTGCCATGTCGAAATGTCCATGCCCCGAAAAGTTGAAGAGGATGACGCGCTTCTCACCTTTGGCCTTGGCGTCCAGCGCCTCGTCTATGACGACGCGGATGGCGTGCGCCGTCTCCGGCGCGGGGATGATCCCTTCGGCGCGTGCAAATTGGATAGCCGCCTCGAAGGTGGTTTTTTGCGGTACGGAAGTCGCCTGGATCAGCCCGGCATCACAGAAAGCGGACAAACTCGGCGCCATACCGTGATAGCGCAGGCCGCCGGCGTGAATAGCAGGCGGGACGAAGTCATGCCCCAGCGTGTGCATCTTGACCACCGGGGCCATCTTGGCCGTATCGCCGTAGTCGAAGGTATAGACACCCCTCGTGATGGACGGCGCGGCGGTCGGCTCTACGGCTAACAGGCGGGCGCGCTGTCCATTCTTGAGATTCTCGCGCAGGAACGGGTAGGCGATTCCGGCGAAGTTCGAGCCGCCGCCCACACAGCCGATGACCACATCGGGGTATTCCCCGGCCAGGTCCATCTGCTTGAGCGCCTCTTCGCCAATCACCGTCTGGTGCATCAGCACATGATTCAACACCGAACCCAAACTGTACTTCTTTGCGCCGCCCGAAGTAGCGGCTACCTCTACTGCCTCTGAAATGGCAATACCCAGCGAGCCGGGGTTGTCGGGATCGGCCGCCAGCACCGAGCGCCCGTAGTTGGTGCGGTCGGTGGGACTGGCGAAGACCTGCGCCCCGTAGGTGTGCATCATCACGCGGCGATAGGGCTTCTGCTGGTACGAAACCTTGACCATGTACACTTCCAGGTCAAGATCGAAGAAGTTGCAAGCCAGCGAGAGCGCCGAACCCCACTGACCGGCCCCGGTTTCGGTGGTCAATGCCCTGGTGCCGGCGGCTTTGTTGTAAAAGGCCTGGGCAACAGCCGTATTGGGCTTGTGGCTGCCAGCCGGGGAGACGCTTTCATTCTTGAAATAGATATGGGCTGGCGTGCCAAGCGCCTTTTCCAATCGCCGGGCGCGGATGAGCGGCGTCGGCCTCCACAATTTGTAAATCTCACGCACTTCATCGGGGATGTCAATGAAACGTTCGGTAGAGACCTCCTGCAAAATCAACTCCATCGGGAACAGGGCAGCCAGAAAGTCCGGCGTGACCGGTTCGAGCGTATCCGGCCGCAAGACGGGAGTCGGCGGCAGCGGGCTGTCGGCCATCACGTTGTACCAGGCCTTCGGCAGGTCGCTCTCGTTCAAAAGAAAATGGGTTTGTTCAGACATGGGAAACTCCTTAGGATTTTAGATTTTAGATTTGCGATTTACGATTTACGATTGATGATTTGCGATTGCTCCTTCAAGGCGGCTGGAAGATAATTTCTGCGATCATTGTCTCTCCTGTCTCTAAAAAATACCTTCGATATCATCGTTGTGCAGCACTTTCTCGCTGAACGGGCAGCTGGTCAGCAGGCCCATATTCTCGCAGACCTCTTCCAGCGTCTGCCCGGCGATGAACTTGGCTCGACCGTGCTGCCGAATAACACTTCCATCAATTCCCTGGGGCGGGAGATGAACTCAGCCCGGCGCTCGCGCAATGGGGCGAGATAGGCGTTCAGCGTCCCGGCCAGGTGGCCGATGTGACGCGGCCCGGTAGGGCGGTGGCCGGTGAGGATGCGTTTCTTGGACATAATGACCTCTCAATCTCATTGCGAGCGAAGCGAAGCAATCCTTGTTCGACAGGAGACTGCTTCCAAGTGACTCGCTCTGGCAAGCGTTCCTCGCAGCGACAGGTTATGGGACGAACAACGGCATCCCGCCGTCCGTCTCTTGCCGGACGCTTCGTCTGCGCTCAGCACTGGCCTCGAGCCTGAGCGCCGTCAACACGGCCTCTGCCGTCTCCTCGGCGGATCCGGCGGCCGGTCCGCAATCGCGTTCCTGCATGGGATTTTCGATTCCCGCAATCAGAATGGGATCAGGTTGTGTTTGCATATCTTTCTCCTTATCAGCGTGGACTCGACGACTCCGGTCGTCGCAGGCCCCGAAATCGGGAGATTTCGGAGTCCGGTGGGGTAAAAACAAAAAGCGTCCATCCCGAAATGGGACGAACGCTTGGTCCGTGGTGCCACCCAACTTAGGCTGTTAGGTAAAAAAACTCCCTGGTGAAGCACCAGGGAAGAAGCCAGCCTCACTCTTTTCGGATACGCTCACTGTTCACTGAAAACTGATTACTGATTACTGAACACTGGGATATATCCTACCTCTGTAACGGGAGTTCCCGGCGCAGGCTACTCTCTTTGGATTTCGCCCTGCAACTCGGAGGTCCATTCGGCGCTGTCGTTTCGGGCAGGACTTTCACCAACCGCCTGCTCTCTGGGCCGTCGTTCAGCACGTACTCGTCCTCGTCATGGTCTTTCGAGTATCGTATTGGGCCGTATTATAGGCCAATCGGGGCGTTTGTCAAGGAGAAGATTCTGGTGATTACCCACATCTTGGCGTCTGCCCATTCAGCAGATTTTGGGCCGCGAATTTCGCGAATTTGCACGAATTTTTCTTTACCCATTCGCGAGAATTCGTGGCAAAAAGAACTTGTGGGCAATCACCAGGAAGATTCTTAAACCACGAAGGATACGAAGTACACAAAGAAAAAATGAGTCTACTGCAAAAAGGTCTTTATCCACAAAGGACACGAAGTACACC
>DYLB01000024.1 GCA_020722305.1 Anaerolinea thermophila
TGTTTTCCGTGAAACTTGTACTGAGCCTGTCGAAGTATCCGTGTACCAAAAGGTCAAAGCCTCGCTGACACAGGGCGGGGCGGCCATGGGCGTGATGCCCGGCGGGGCCAGCAAACGCGACTACCTCGATTACCACATCCGCACCTCGCTGGCCGAGGGCAGCCGCTTCGACCTGATCGCCATGGGGCGCGGCGAAGGCCCCGGCTGTTACTGCGCCGTCAACCACAACCTGCGCCATGTCATTGATGATTTGAGCCGCCACTACGCTTACGTCGTCATTGACAACGAAGCCGGGATGGAACATCTCTCACGGCGCACCACCCGCGACGTCCAGCATTTGCTCGTCGTCAGCGACCCGACCCAGCGCGGCCTGGTTGCGGCGGCCAATATTGCTCAGCTGCGAAAAGAGCTCGACATGGAGTCGATTTCGTAAAGTGGTCAAAATGCAAAAAGGAAGGCCAGGTCGTTGACATTCGTGCCGCTCGGCCCGGTTTTGACCAAATCGTCCAGTTCGGCAAAAAACGCATACGCATCGTTCCGGGATAGGTAGCCTGGCGCGGCCATCCCCAGCGACTCAGCCCTCCGGGCGGAATCCCCCGTTGCCACGGCCCCGGCCGCGTCGGTGGGGCCGTCTTCGCCGTCGGTGGCGAGGGAGACGAGCATCACGTCGTCCATGCCGCGCAGGGCTTCGACCGCGCCCAGGGCCAATTCCTGGTTGCGGCCGCCGCGTCCGTCCCCGCGCAATGTGACGGTTGTTTCACCCCCAGCCAGCAGGCAGAATGGGCGCGGCAAGCGGCTTTCAGCCTGTCTCAGCGCTTCAGCCAGTTCACGGCCCACATCCCCGGCTTCACCCTGCATCCCGGAGCGGATGATCCCAGCCTGGAAGCCCTCCTGCCGGGCTTGGTCCAGGGCGGCGCGCAGGGCGATGTCATTGCTGGCGATGATATGGTTTTCGACCCTTCCGAAGACAGGGTCGCCAGGCTTGGCGGTTTCCCTGAAGCATGGGATGATTTCCGGGTCGAGCGAATATTTCTCGACAATCGAGATGGCGTCCTCGCGGGTGGATGGGTCGGGGGCGGTGGGGCCGGAGGCAATCGCTTCGAGCGGATCGCCCACCACATCGGACAGGATCAGGCTGATAATGCGAGCGTTGTTGGCGGCCTGGGCCAGCCCGCCGCCTTTGAGCGAGTCGAGGTGGCGGCGCAGGATGTTGATCTCGTCAATACGCGCTCCGCATGCCAGCAGAGACGCGGTGAGTGACTGCAACGCCGCAAGCGGGATGAGCGGCGCGGCCATCAGGGCCGAACCCCCGCCGGAGATCAGGCAGACGAGCAAGTCACCCGGGGTGAGGCGGGAGACGAATTCGCGGGCGGCCCGTCCGGCGCGCAGGCTGGAGTCGCCGGGGATGGGGTGGCCGCCTTCGATAACGGTGGCAGGCCCGAATTCCAGGGGCGAGGCGTGCTTGGTGACGACCAGGGCCTCGGTCAAAGTCATCGAAGCGGAGAGGGCCGAGGTCATGTCGCAGGCCGCTTTCCCCAATCCAAAAGCAAAAACCCGCTGTGCCGGGGGCAGGGAATGAGCCTGCAAATAGCGTTGGACTGTCTCGCCGGCGTGTGCGGATCGAAAAGCGGCGGCCAGGATGCGTTGGATGGCGGCACGGCGCGGGTGCGCCCGGAGCGATTGGCAGGTGAAATGCTTCGGCTCGAACATGCTCCAAGTATACCGGGCTTATAATAACCCCATGCCAACCCTCAAAGACTACTTCCTGCTCGACCCGAACGTCGTTTTCCTGAACCACGGCTCGTTTGGGGCCACGCCCCGGCCGGTTTTCGAGGCCTATCGTGACTGGCAATTGCGGCTCGAACGCCAGCCGGTGCTGTTCCTCGGCCGGGAATTGGACGGCCTGCTGGGTGAAGCGCGCCAGGCTTTGGGCGCGTACCTGAACGCGGCTGCGGACGACCTGGTTTTCATCCCAAACGCCACGCACGGGGCGAACATCATCGCCCGTTCGCTGGAGCTTGCACCGGGCGACGAAATCCTGGCCAGCGACCACGAATACGGGGCCTGCGATTACACCTGGGATTTCGTGTGCCGGAAAACCGGGGCAGTTTACGTCCGCCAGCCGATCCCCCTGCCGGTCTGTGACGAGGACGAGATCGTCGAGCGGCTTTGGCAGGGTGTGACCCCTCGGACGAAGGCGATCTACCTGAGCCACATCACCTCGCCGACGGCGCTGCGCCTGCCGGTGGAAAAGGTCTGCGAGCGGGCGCGGGACCGGGGAATCGTTACCGTTATTGATGCGGCTCACTCGCCCGGGCAGATCCCGCTGGATTTGCAAGCCTTGGGCGCAGACGTAGTTTTCGGCAACTGCCACAAGTGGATGCTGGCTCCCAAAGGCGCGGCCTTTTTGTACGTGCGGCGGGAGTTGCAACCACAGATCGAACCGCTGGTCGTCAGTTGGGGATACCGCCCGACCCCTGAGACGACGACCGGTTCCCGTTTTGTGGACATCCTGCAATGGACGGGGACCAAAGACCCGGCCGCGGCCCTGGCGGTGCCGGCTGCGATCCGCTTCATGGCCGACCATCATTGGGAAGCCGTCCAGCGGGAATCTCACGACTTGCTGCGCCAGGCTATCCAGCGCATCTGCGATCTGACGGGGATGCCCCCGCTCTACCCGCTCGACTCGGATTTCTATTCGCAAATGGGCATTGCCCCGCTGCCGACGTGTGACCTGACGGTGTCGAAGCGCCGCCTGTACGATGAGTTCAGGATCGAAGTGCCTTTGATCCAGTGGCAGGACAGGCAGTTCGTCCGCATTTCGGTGCAGGGATATAACACGCAGGCGGATGTGGATGCGCTTTGCAGCGCCCTGCTGCGGCTGGAATTATATAATACCCACGGTCACACACCTGCCCTGGCGGGCGGTGCCAGGGAATTGCGCTTTCCTACTCGATAAGAAGCGCAATTTGTGACCGCCCTGGGTATAGACACGGGTTTGACGCTTCAGTTTTGGTTGGAAGAGTTCTGAATGGCGTCAATCCCCTAAGAATTTCTTCTGCCATTCGAACAATTTGTTCAGTGCTTCGATTGGGGATAATGCGTTTACATCCACCTGCTTGAGTTCATCCAGCAAGGGATTGGTTTCGGGGAAGAGGGCCACCTGGCGGGCAGCCTGCGGGTTGATCCGCACCGCTTTGCCGGAGCTGCGCTCCAGGGCGGCCATGATCTCGTTCGCTCGCTGGATGACCGGCTTGGGCAGCCCGGCCAGTTGGGCCACGTGGATGCCGTAGGAGCGGTCCGCACCGCCGGGGACGATCTTGTGCAGGAAGACCACCTTGTTGTCGGCCTCGGTCACGGCCACGTTGTAGTTGCGTACACCCGGCAGCAGGTCGGCCAGTTGGGTCAACTCGTGGTAATGGGTGGCAAAGAGGGTCTTGGCCCGCAGGTGCGGGTGGTTGTGGATGTACTCGACCACGGCCCAGGCGATGGATACCCCGTCGTAAGTGCTGGTGCCGCGCCCGATCTCATCCAGGATCAGGAGCGACCGGCCCGTGGCGTGGTTCAGGATGTTGGCCGCCTCGATCATCTCGACCATGAACGTGGACTGTCCCGCGTGGATTTCGTCCTGGGCGCCGATACGGGTGAAGATGCGGTCCACCAGGCCGATCCGGGCCGAATCCGCCGGGACGAAGGAGCCCATTTGAGCCATGAGGGTGATCAGGGCCGACTGGCGCAGGTAGGTACTTTTGCCGCTCATGTTCGGGCCGGTGATGACCCGCACGATCTCGCCTTTTTCGAAGGTGATGTCGTTGGGGACGAAACGCTCGCCGTGCAGGGACTGCTCGACCACCGGGTGGCGGCCTTCACGGATATCCAGCCCGTCGTCGTTGGTCACTTCGGGGCGGACATAGCCGTTCAGGGCCGCGGTTTCGGCCAGGGCAGCCAGCACGTCCAGTTCGGCCAGGGCGCGGGCGGTGTTCAGCAGCGTATATGCGGATTTTCCCAGCGTGGCGCAGATTTCCTTGAACAGGCGCAATTCGATCTCGCGGATGCGTTCCTCGGCGTTCAACACTAGGGTTTCGTACTCTTTCATCTCCGGGGTGATGAAGCGCTCAGCGTTGACCAACGTCTGTTTGCGGATGTAATCGGCGGGGGCGTTGGCAGCCTGGCCCTGCGATATTTCGATGTAGTAGCCGAAGACTTTGTTGTAACCCACTTTGAGGGTTTTGATCCCGGTGCGCTGGCGTTCGACGGCTTCGAGGTTGGCGATCCAGTCGCGGGCGTGGGCCGAGGCGTCCATCACCCCGTCCAGTTCGGCGGAGTAGCCGGGGCGGATGATGCCGGTGTTTTGGGTGGTGGCGGGCGGCTCGTCGGCGAGCGCGGAGCGGACCAGGGCCAATTCGTCTTCACATAACGAGAGCAGGCCCAGGGTCCGGGAAAGAGCCGGGGAATCCGGTAAAACGGAGCCGATTTCCGGCAGGTGCGAAAGCGTCTCCCTTAACGCGACCAAATCCCTCGGCTGGGCATATCCCGAAAGCAGGCGGTTGGTGAGACGTTCGAGGTCGGCCAACGGCTTGAGGGCGGCCCGCAGTTCGGCGCGGGCCATGCCATTGTTGAAGAACAGTTCCACCTCGTCCTGGCGCTGGCGGATCTTTTCCACATCGAGTAGCGGCTGGCTGACCCACTGGCGCAGCAGGCGTTTGCCCATCGGGGTGACGGTTTTGTCGAGGATGCCTAGCAGGGAACCTTTGGTATCGCCACGAAGCGCCTGCCCTGCCTGCGGCACTGGCGCAGGCACAGGTGAGCTTTGTCGAAGGGTCTCGGTCAATTCCAGGTTGCGGCGGGTGGCGGCGTCGAGAGTCATGAACTCGCTCAGGCTGTAAACCCGCAGGCTGGTGAGCAGGCCGAGGGCGGCGGGTTCGGTCTCTTTGAGATATTGCAGGATGCCCCCGGCGGCGCGCACGGCCAGCGAGTGGCTTTTCAGCCCAAAGCCGTCGAGGGTGGAGACGTTGAAGTGGTTCAAAAGGGATTCCTGGCTGCGACCCGGTTCGAAGCGCCAGGCGGGCCAGGGGGTGACGTGCCCAGGCAGCCCGTTGGCGAATTCGAGGGTATCCGGATGGATGATCTCCGCCGGACGCAGGCGGGTGATCTCGGCCCGAACGGGGGTATTGTCGTGGGCTTCGATCTCGGTGACGGCGAATTCGCCGGTGGTGATGTCGGCGTAGGCGACCGCGGCGCGCTCTCCTTCGACGACCAGGGCGGCGAGGTAGTTGTTGCCGTCACCGGGCAGCAGCCCGGGTTCGACGATGGTCCCGGGCGTGACAACCCGCACCACCTGGCGCTTGACCAACCCTTTGGCCGGGACTTCGCCAATCTGCTCGGCGATGGCAACCTTGTAACCTGCCCCGACGAGGCGGGCAACATAGGCTTCGTAGGCGTGGTAGGGGATGCCTGCCAGCGGGACGCGCATCCCGTTACCGATGGGCCGGGAGGTGAGTACGATTTCGAGGACACGCGAAGCGATTTCAGCGTCCTGGTCGAAGGTTTCGTAGAAATCGCCCAGACGGAAGAGCAGGATCGCATCCTGGTGCTGGCGTTTGAGTTCGAGATATTGTTTGCGGATGGGGGTGACGTCGTCGGCGGCCATGGGGTGATTGTACAACGTATTGGATGAATCGTAAACTTGAAGGGTATCCAGCGCATCCCGTCAGGGACGGTAGGCGGCGCTTATTGTGAAAATCATCCCGGCCTCCAAAAAATGACGTATAATCAAAACACTATATTCCCACGAAACGGAGGTTCAATCTAATGGCAAGTGTAACGTATGATCATGTCTTCAAGGAATTCGGCAGCGTGACGGCGGTCAACGATATGAATTTCAACATCGAAGACAAGGAATTTCTCGTGCTGGTCGGTCCGTCGGGTTGCGGCAAGACGACTGCCCTGCGCCTGTTGGCCGGTCTCGAAGAGATCACCCGCGGCGAGATCCGCATCGGTGACCGGGTCGTCAACGATGTGCCGCCCAAAGACCGGGACATCGCCATGGTCTTCCAGTCCTATGCGCTTTACCCCCACCTATCGGTTTACGATAATATGGCCTTTGGCTTGAAACTCCGCAAGATGCCCAAGGACGAGATCAAGCGCCGGGTCGGTGAGGCCGCCGATATCCTGGGGATCCATGATCTGCTCGACCGCAAGCCGCGCCAGCTCTCCGGCGGCCAACGTCAGCGTGTGGCGGTTGGACGGGCGATCGTCCGGGAGCCGAAGGTGTTCCTGTTCGATGAGCCGCTCTCCAACCTCGACGCCAAACTGCGGGTCCAGATGCGGGCCGAGATCAGCAAGCTGCACCACCGGCTCCAGACCACGTTCATTTATGTGACCCACGACCAGGTCGAAGCCATGACCATGGCCACCCGGATCGCGGTCATCAACAAGGGTATCATCCAACAAATCGACACGCCCCAGGTCTTGTACGACAAGCCCGATAACCTGTTCGTGGCCGGTTTCATCGGCTCCCCGGCGATGAACTTCTTCCGCGCCAAACTGCAAAAAGCTGACGGCCGGCTGATGGTTGATACCGGCGATTTCGCGGTAGGCATCCCGCCGGAACGTTATGACACCTACCGCAACTACATCGGACGGGAGGTGGTCTTCGGCATCCGCCCCGAGGACATCCATGATCCCAACTTCCTGCCCGCCAACATCCACGCCGAGACGATTACCGCCAAAGTGGATGTAACCGAGCTGATGGGCAACGAAATCTTCCTCTACCTGGTCAGCGGTCCGAACACCTTCACTGCCCGGGTCGACCCGCGTACCCGATACCAGTTGGGCGATACCAACAAGATCGCCTTCAACATGGACAATTTCCACCTGTTCGACCCTGAAACCGAAAAAGCCATCCGCTGATCGTTTTCGTAATTCCGATTTTCGACCCCCAAGGGCAGGCATTGGACCTGCCCCTCATTATGTTAGGAGTGATGACCTTGACTCCCAAATATACACTTGTATTGATCCGTCACGGCCAGAGCCAGTGGAACCTCGAAAACCGCTTCACCGGCTGGACCGACGTCGGCCTGACCGAAAAGGGCGAAGCGGAAGCCCGCCAGGGTGCTCAACTGCTCAAGGCCGAAGGCTATACCTTCGATATCGCTTTCACGTCTGTACTCAAGCGGGCCATCAAGACCCTGTGGATTATGCTCGAAGAAATGGGGTTAGAGTGGATTCCCGTCGTCCGTGCCTGGCAGTTGAACGAGCGCCACTACGGCAATCTGCAAGGCCTGAACAAGGCCGAAATGGCCGAAAAGTTCGGCGAGGCCCAGGTCAAAATCTGGCGGCGCAGCTACGATGTCCCGCCCCCGCCGCTCGATCCCGATGATCCGCGTCACCCGCGCTTCGATCCCCGCTATGCGGCTCTCTCCCCCGAAGAAGTGCCGGCGACCGAATCGCTCAAGAACACCCTGGAGCGCGTCCTGCCTTACTGGCACAGCGACATCGTCCCGGCCATCCAATCGGGCAAGCGGGTGCTGATCGCCGCTCATGGTAACAGCCTGCGCGCCCTGGTCAAATACCTCGACGACATCTCGGAGAGCGAGATCACCGAACTCAATATCCCAACCGGCATCCCGTTGGTCTACGAATTCGACGAAGGCCTGCGTCCCGTTACGCACTACTACCTCGGCGACTCCGAAGCGGTTGCCCAAGCTGCCGCCGCCGTCGCCAACCAGGGTAGGGCAAAAAAGTAAATCGGCTTGCGAGCGCGTCACTCGTAGGGCCTTGTGGGTCATGCAGCCTGCAAGGCCTTCATTTTTCCCATTCCGCAACACGTTCCACGCATCAGGCATTACAATCTCCCCATGTCCCTCCCCCCCGACTTCATTGCCGAACTCCGCAAACACTTCACCGGCGATATCCGCCTCGACCTGGCCAGCCGCATCCTTTACAGCACCGACGCCAGCATCTACCAGCTCGAGCCGCTGGGAGTCGTCCTGCCTCGCACCCAAGACGACCTGCAGGCCGCGGTCGAACTGGCCGCCAGGTACCGCGTGCCGATTTTGCCGCGTGGATCGGGTTCGTCCCTCGCCGGCCAAGCCATTGGACACGCCCTCATCTTGGACCTGTCGCGTGACCTCGACCGGATCGTGGATCTCAATCCCGAGGCGCGTACCGCTACCGTCGAGCCGGGCGTCGTTCTCGCGACCCTCAACCGGGCTGCCGCCAAACATGGCCTAACCTTCGGCCCCGACCCGGCTTCCGCGGAACGCGCCACGATCGGCGGGATAATTGGCAACAATGCCACCGGCGCCCATTCCATCCTCTACGGCATGACCGCCGACCACCTCGTTTCTGCCGAGGTCCTCCTGGCTGACGGTTCGCTCGCCACTTTTGGCGAAGTCGGTCTCGACCGCGCCCGCCAGATCGCCGCCGACGCGCGCCCAACGCCGGGATTTTCCCTCACGCCGCTCGATACTCCTGCCTCGCTCGAAGCGGCCTTTTACACGGCCGCTCTCCACATCCGCGATAAATACGCCGAAGACATCCGAGCCAATTACCCGCGCGCCTGGCGCAACTCAGCCGGTTATCGCCTCAACTATCTCTTGCCCTGGTCACCCTCCCAGCCGCCCCAATGGGCTGATGACTGGTCGCTCGTCCCTGGCCACTACCCCCCGGTTCGCCCTTCGACCTTGAACCTTGCGCCGCTTTTGGCCGGTTCCGAAGGGACGTTGGCTGTCCTCCGCCGCGCTACTCTCAATCTGGTTCCCAGGCCGAAGCACACCGTCTTGGCGGCGCTGTCTTACGACTCGGTCATCGCTGCCTGCGAGGACGTGTCGCGCCTGCTGACCTTTGCCCCGTCTGCGGTCGAACTCATCCCACAGATGCTCATCCGCCTGGCACGTGATGTGCCCGCCTACGCCCGCCAAATGGATTTCGTGGACGGCGATCCGGTCGCGTTGTTGGTGGTCGAGTTCGCCGGTGAAAATTTGGCGCATTTGACCGCCCAGGCGCGCTCGCTCGGTCATTCTGTGCGTGTAATCACAGAGGAAGATGCCCAAAAGCGGGTGTGGAATGTCCGCAAAGTGGGGCTGGGGATATTCGATTCGCGTCCCGCCTCCGCCCGGCCGATCGCCTTCATCGAGGATTGCGCCATCCCGGTCGAGCATTTGGGCGAGTTCGTTGGGGAAGTGGAACGCATCCTGGCGGCCCACAACACCTACGCAGCTTTCTACGCCCACGCCTCGGCGGGATGCCTGCACATCCGCGCCCTGCTTGACCTACGCACCGGGGAGGGAGTCCGCCACCTGCGCTCGATTGCGGAGGCCGTTCTGTCGCTGGCGTTGCGGCTCGGCGGGGCGATGTCCTCGGAACACGGCGACGGGTTGGTCCGCTCCGAGTGGCTGAAGCAGACCTACGGGGAGTCCGTTTTCGGGGCGTTCGAGCTGCTCAAACGGGCCGCGGATCCCCAGTCCATCCTGAACCCGGGCAAGATCGTCTCTGCTCCGCCCATGGATGCCAACCTGCGCTACGGCGAGGGGTATCGAGCGTCTGCCTGGACGCCATCCCTGGATTTCTCCCGCAACGGCGGGCTGGCCGCGGCCATCGAACAATGTAACGGCCAGGGAGTTTGCCGTAAGGATTCAGGCGTGATGTGTCCCTCCTTCCAGGCCACCCGGGACGAAATGCACTCCACCCGCGGCCGCGCCAACCTGCTGCGGGCTATGATTTCTAATCCGGCATTGCGAAACACGCAACACGCACCAGATAGAGCGAATTCCGCATTTCGCAGCGAGCCGCTTTCGAGAATGGTCGCCTCTGCCCTCGACCTCTGCCTCGCTTGTAAGGGCTGCAAGGCCGAATGTCCTAGCGGCGTGGACATGGCCAAGCTCAAGTACGAATTCCTGCACGAGTATCACAAGACCCACCCAAGAAAACTGCGGGATTACCTGTTCGCGTATATCAACCATCTTGTCCCGCTCGCGGCGGCCTTCGCGCCCCTTTCGAACCGTTTCGTAGCCATCCCTGCCATCAAAAAGTTGCTTCACCTTGCCCAAAACCGCCCCTTTCCGCAAATACGCACTACGCACCACGCCCCATATCATCCCGAAACAGTGCGGAGTGGACGCAACACGTTACACGATTCCGTCCTCTACCTCCCCGACACCTTCACCCGCTACTTCGAACCCGAAATCGAACGGGCCGCTCTGACCGTCCTGGCCGCCTGCGGCGTGGAAACCAGGCCGTTGTCCAGCCTTGGTGCCGGGCGGACGCTCATCTCCAAGGGTTTCCTGGATGCTGCGCGTAACCATTTAGATAAACTGCTGGACGAAATTCGACATCTCGACCCGGAAGGGGAACTGCCCATCGTCGGGATCGAACCCTCCGAGCTGTACACCCTGCGAGACGAACTGCCGGATCTGTTGCCTGGCCGCCGCGTCGAATGCGACTCGCTGGCCTCCCGCGCCTGGACGGTCGAAGAGTTCCTCGTCCGACCCGGTGTGGATGGTCAAGCACGGATATTGCGGATAGCCAATATATCTAAAACAGTCCAAAATTCCAACAACCACAAAAAAGAAAAAATCCACTTACACGGGCACTGCTACCAAAAAGCCCAGCCACCATCCGCCGACGGGTTCGCCATAGGGCAGGAGGCTTCCGCCGAATTGCTGCGCACGCTCGGCTTCGCAGTGGAAATCATCCCTTCCGGCTGCTGCGGCATGGCCGGGGCCTTTGGCTACGAAGCCGAACATTACGAGGTTTCGATGCAGGTGGGGGAGCTGATCCTGTTCCCCTCTCTGCGTCAAGCCCGCGGCCTGATCGCCGCGCCCGGCACTTCCTGTCGCAGCCAGATTGCAGACGGGACGGGCATGGCCGCCAGCCACCCTGTAAAGATCATTGCGGATTGGTTATCGCTCTGATTTTCGAATTGGAATCCCCTTCACGATGCTACAATATTATTGTCTCGAAGAGGAAATCCATGCGTCAACTCGTCCCCACCTTTATTTTGGAAAAGATCAATGCCGGGGAAGATCGGGGAAAACTCAAAGCGGCCACCATGTTTGCGGACCTCTCTGGCTTTTCCTCCATGGCGGATGCCCTGGGGAAACTAGGGCATCACGGTTCCGAGATGCTGGCGGCCCTGATGCAGTCCGTCTTCGAGCCGCTGGTCAGCAGCGTTTACGCCCAGGGCGGGTTTGTAGTGGGATTTGCAGGCGATTCGATTACCGCCGTGTTTTTGGATGAAGGTCCGGTCTCGCCCATTTTGCGTTGCGTTTCAGCCGCAACCCAAATCAAAAAGCATTTTGCCGAGCATACTACTTACTCAGTTGCTTCAGACAGTTTCAAGGTTTCGATCAAGATCGGCTTGTCATACGGGGAGGTCTTATGGGAAATCTTCCGCTCCGCCGACGGGCGCAAGGCCACCTATTGTTTTCGCGGTGAGGCATTGGAGATGTCCGCCCTGGCCGAGCATCGCGCCAGACCCGGCGAATTATGGCTGCACGAGTCGATTTGCCGTCACCTGGCAAACGACGTGACCGGGACCTGGCAGGACGACTTCTTCAAACTCGAAACTTTCACCAACGCTGCTCCAGAGGCGCCCCTGCCCGACTTGCCTTCCCGAACCGAGCAGGTGGAGCAATTTTTCTCGGAAGCCATCATCAACCTGACCCATCGCGGCGAGTTCCGTCCGGTGGTCAATGTCTTCATTGACATATCCCTGGATGTGCAGCAAGGCGATAACCTGGCGGCGTTCATCGAGGCAGTCTTCTCGCTCCAGGAGCTGTACGGCGGCTTTTTCCTGCGTCCCGATTTCGGCGACAAGGGAGCCAACTTGCTCATCTTCTGGGGTGCGCCGGTCGCTTACGAAAACGACATCGAACGCGCCCTCAATTTCCTGTTGGCGCTCCAATCCAAGACCGACATGTCGTTTTCTGCCGGGGTAAGCTATCGCCTGGCTTATTCCGGGTTCATCGGGGCGAAACACCGCGAAGATTACACCAGCTACGGCTGGGGGATCGCCCTGGCTGCCCGTATGATGAAATCGGCCAAAAAGGGCGAAATCTGGGTTGATGGGGAGGTCGTCCAACGCGTCTCCGACAGTTTCAAGTTCAGCGAGCCTGAAGCGCGTGAATTCAAAGGCTTTGCCACCCCGCAAAATGTCTACCTGCTCATAGGCCGCAATGAAGTCTCCGAGGAGGGCTATCACGGGGCTTTCGAGGGCCGTTCCCGCGAATTGGATGCCCTGAACGATTTCGTTTCCCCGTTGTGGCAATCCCGGTTCGCAGGAATCATGATCGTTAAGGGCGACCCGGGTGTCGGCAAGAGCCGCCTGGTCTACGAGTTCAAAGTCTCCAAGGCCCTGGCTGGCCGCGAGGTCCGCTGGGCCTTTTGCCAGGCCGAGGGGATCATCCGCAACTCGCTCAACCCGTTTCGTTACTGGCTGCGGAATCGGTTCAGCATCAGCAGCACCAGTAGTGACGAGGAGAACCGCGAACGATTTTTCAGGCTCATCGAACAAATTGCCGCTTCCACGCCGGACGAGGAGCTGCGCCGCGAACTCCTGCGCACCCGTTCATTCATTGGGGCGTTACTCAACCTGTCCTGGGATGGTTCGCTTTACAGCCAGTTGGACGCCAAGGAACGCTACCAGAACACCTTCATCGCCTTGAGTGTATTGCTGCGCTGTGAGAGTTTACAGCGCCCCCTGATCCTGCATCTCGACGATGCCCATTGGGCCGATGACGATACGCGAGACTTTTTGCCTTACCTCGTCCGCACGCTGACTGCCGACGAAAACCGGCACTACCCGATAGCGATCCTCGCCACGCTCCGCCCGGAGGGGGAACCTGTCATGCCGGTGGACGCGTTCCCGGTTAGGGAGCTGGCCCTGGGCGGCCTGGACGAGGCATCACTCGAACAGATGTCGAGCAAGGCCCTCGGCGGCCCCGTATCCCCAGACCTGGTGGATTTCCTCCGCAAGCGGGCCGAGGGCAACCCGTTCTTCGTCGAGCAGGCACTCCAATACCTGCGTGAGAACGAGCTGATCGTCCGCCGCGGCGGCGTCTTCGACCTGGCCGACACTGGCCAGGTGGACCTGCTTTCGACCGACATCCAATCCATCCTGGTCGCCCGCCTCGACAGGTTGACGCGGGAGGTGCGCGAGGTGGTCCAGTCTGCGGCGGTGCTGGGACGCGAGTTCGAGATCCGCTTGCTGGCCGAAATGCTCCACGACGGCGGCCTTCCAGGGAAGGTGCGCCAGGCGGAAGAGTCCGACATCTGGTTCCCGTTGAACGAGATCCGTTATATTTTCAGGCACGCCCTGATGCGCGACGCGGCCTACTCGATGCAGTTACGCTCCCGCCAGCGCCAGTTGCACGGCCTGGCTGTGGATGCGCTCGAAAAACTGTACGCCGACGACCTCACCCCCTATTTCGGCGAACTGGCATATCACTCCGAGCGAGCCTACCAGATCGAAAAAGCCCGCAAATACCTGGAACTGGCCGGCGATGTGGCCCGCGACCAGTACCAGAACGCCCAGGCATTGGATTACTACAAACACGCCCTGCGCTTTACGCCGGAAGACGATCTGGAGAAACGCTACCAGTTGCACCTCAACCGCGAGAAGATCCTCGCTCACTGGGACCAACGCGAAGAGCAGGTGCGCGAGTTGGACACTTTGCAGGCCCTGGCCGACAGGATTGGAGACCCGGACAAACTAATCCAGGCCAGGCTGCGCCGGGCCAATTACGTGGGGTATATCGGCGATTACCACTTAGCTCGGGAACTTGCCGGGGAAGCCTTGCAGACGAGTCTCCAGATCGGGCGCTATGACCTGGTCGGCGAAGCCTATTTATTGATGTGTGATGCGCTCTTTCACCAGGGAGCCTTCAGCGAGGCCATCGAAAACGGGAATGCCGGGGTGGAGTTGGCCCGGGAGCACGGCCTGGTCAAAAACGAGGCCCAATTATTGAACATGATCGGGATGGCCGTGCTGGAAACCGAACCGGGCCGCGCTTCCATCTATTTCGAACAGGCGCGGAAAATTTTCAAGGGGTTGGGCGACATCAGTAACCTGTTGATGCCCACCAACAATCTGGGCCAACTGGCCGGGATGCGGGCAGATTTCTCGTCCGCCCAAAAATATTTCGAGGAGGCCCTGGCCCTGACCCGTGAAATCGGCAACCGCAAAGGCGAATCCGTTTTATTGAACAATCTGGGCTGGATTGCCGGCTTGCAGGGAGATTACCGCAAGGCGCGCCGGTTCTCTGAGCGCAACCTGCTGGTCTGTCGTGAAGCTGGTGAGCGTTACGCCGAAATCTATACCTTGATCAACCTGAGCGCCTATGCGGAGGCTTTGGAGGATTTCGAGGCGGCCATCAAATACGCCGAACAAGGGCTGGAATTGGCCCGCCAGTCCGGCGAGGCCAGCGGGGAGGCCTGGGCGTTGACCTACCTGGGCCATACCTTGTTTGCGGTGGGTCAGTTCGAACGCGCCCAGGACTGTTACCGGGCAGCGGTCCAGATCCGCCGGGGGCTGGACCAGGGCGTGCTCGAAACGGAACCGGCTGCCGGGTCCGCACGCACCGCTTTATTCCTGGGCGAGGAATCCCTCGCCAGGGAAACGGTCGAGCGCGTCCTGTCCTTCATCCAGAAAGATGCCAGCCTCGAAGGCACCGACCAGCCCATCCGGGTTTACCTGAACTGTTACCTGGTGCTGACCGCCCTGAACGATCCACGGGCTGGGAACATTCTCGCCCAGGGGTGTGAGTTGTTAAATACCCGTGCCGCTGGCATTGCGGATGCGGCGGCACGGGAGATGTTCCTGGAAGGCGTATCCTTCCACCGGGAAATTATGTTAGTCTGGAAGGCAAACAGCTCCTAAACTGGTTTGATGATCCCCGCTCCTGGGTCGCCAACGTTGAGTCGGATCTTCACCTTGGTTTTGTCTGCGTCGTCAACCTGGCCTGTGGTCGAGTGCAGTTTGCGCCCGTCGTGGTACACGAAGGGATAGATCGCCCCGGAGGCGTCGGAAACGTCGCTTTTATTGAACAAAACCGAATACCAGACGTTGGTCAGGAATTTGTTACCCCGCTTAATCTGGAAGGTGTTGAGCCAGGTGATCGGCCTGCCGCTGGCGTCGGCATACGGCAGTTTGGTAATATCGCGCCCGCCCGGCGCGTTCACGTTCGTTTCGAGGGCCTCGACGGTGTAAGCCTTGGCGTCGTCATCGGTGTCGAACTCGATCCAGATGTCGGCCTCGTGCCCCTTGTCCTTTTTGATCCTTGTTCGCCTGCCGACCGGGGCATCTTTTTTATTGCTCTTGATGATTTTTTTGTAAGCCATTTTCTCTCCTCTCGTCTGCGTGTAATGATGTTATATCCAACCAAACTTTGAGTCTACTGCAAAAAGGTCTTTATCCACAAAGGACACGAAGTACACCAAGGAATTCTGAAAGGTGAAATTCAAAATCTTGAAATTCGGCGCAAGATGATTTCAAAAAAATTCGTGACCTTCGTGTCCTTAGTGGTTAGAAAAGGTTTTTGCAGCGGAGTCAATTATACCGTGTCCGGAAACATCTGTTTGCCGCGCATCTTGGCCCGCCAGGCTTCCAGGTCCGCGCGAGAAGGCGCCTGCCGTTCGCCCCGCGTGCTTTCCGACGGGGTGCCGATCTGGCCGAGGGCGGTATGCCCTCCCGAAAGAACATCGGGACGATGTGAGCGCAACATAGTCGAAGGGAGGTTTTTGAAGGGGGCGGGGAACAGAGGAAGGAGGCGAGTCTTTGGCCCCTATTACTTACAACTCATCCGCCAACTTCAACATAGCCTGATAAGTAACAGGGGACAGGCGAAATCTCAATGTCTGCAATTGATCCAGAAGCGGGCGTACTTGAGAGATCAGCCCGGCTTGTTTGGCATCCAACAACAAGCCCAAAGTCCCCGTCAGGCGGAGATTTAGCGATTCTGCGACCCGGCGAGCCAACAGGTCATCCAAAATAACCGTTGCGCCGGGGGTTTCCAACGCCAACATCAACACTTCCGATTCACCCGCGCCCAAATCAGAAATGAGCGGTAAAGCGCTCTGCCCTGCAGGGTTTTGTACCGTGATCCAATCCAGTTGCGCAAGATCCGGCAAATCCACGCCAGCAACGCGGCCCACAGCGAGTTCCTCTACAACAGCGGGAGGCACAATAATTTTTCCAGCCAGGGCGGGCAAAATACGCAGTTGCTCGATTTGGTGAAGGTACTGAAACGGGGATGTATTACAGATAACGTTCGTCACGAATCTTTCTCACTCAAACGTGTCTGGCGTTGAAGTTCTTCTTCGCTGAGCTGAAACGTATCCAACCCGTAGTCTGACAGCCTTGACAAAAACACCACCCTGGGTACGCCGGCGAGACGCGCGGCAACCCCGGAAGAGAGCTTGCCCATTTCATAAAGTTTTACAGCCGAAGCCATACGAAGCATTACCCCAACATCTTCGGTGGATCCTTTTAAGGCGAATAATGTTTCGCGGGGGATATTCCAGGTAATCGTGGTCATTTTCATTCTCCTGACTCAGGCCGATTGGCGGGTTTCAACTGATCAAGCGCTTTTTTGATAACAAAATTATACTGTATCCTGTATGCGCCACACATTCTTGCCCGCCAGACTTCCAGGTCCGCGCGAGAAGGCCTGTGTTGAGTTGATGGTCGAGTAGAGCGGACGCTCTTTCCGCTCGTATCGAGACCCTGTCGAAACATGCCGGTGCCGATCCGCCGGGTTGAGCTTGTCGAAACCTGGCCGAGGCGGCCTACCCTTCGACTTCGCTTCGCGAAGCACCCCCGTGGGGCAGGACAGGGGTGTTCGACGCTGATTACAGTAGACATATTTTTGCCACGAATTAGGCGAATTTTACGAAATTCTTTTGCCACGAATTTACCCTGAAGGGTACGATGTCACGAATTTCTCGAATTGTTTTTTTCATTCGCCCAATTCGTGCAACCTGTCCTGAGCCTGTCGAAGGATTCGTGGCAAAGTGTGATCCCTTTGGCCCGCCAGGCGGCCTGTCCTGCGAAGTCCCAGTGTTCCTGCGGGGCAAAGTCCCAGTGTTCTTCTGGGGGGCATGGAGACTTTATCTAAGCAGCTATTGGCAAAGAAATTTCTTCCCCCTCACGTCGGGCAATCTCGATAATGGCGCTGGAATTATCTTCTTTCCATTGGCGCTCACCAACGGGGATGGGTTCGATACGACTATCTGTCTTGGCGCGTAATTCCCACAGAAGGTCTACCAGCCGTTTATTATAAGGTCCATCAAATTCCGGGGCAATCACCAGGACATCAATATCGCTGTCCGGTTGGGCATTTCCACGCGCGTGGGAACCAAAAAGAATCGCTCGGCTGACGCGAATATCAGCCTGGCGAACGATATTCAAATAATTCTGGACCGTTCTTAGAACTGTGCGTTCAACCATCGCAGCATCTCACTGGCTTGATTCAGTTCTTCTCGCGCCGTTTTGATATCTGGAGCGGGCGGCAGCATGTCTGGATAGCGTCCTTCAAGTTGATAGCGGTCAAAACGGGCTAAAAAATCAAGTTGTTCCTGAGACAAATTCAGCCTTGCTAGTTCTGCCAGACGTAGAAGCGGGTGAATCCGTGGAGCCAAATTGTTCGTTACCCGGCAAATATGTGCCTTGAGGGTTTTTTCTATCGCAAGGTGGGCAAAAAACAGGCGGCTCTTTGGGATGTTCCGTGATGCGCCCCCATATCTGGCAACACGCCGTAAG